>JAWLGN010000069.1:0-20640 GCA_041685075.1 Bryobacteraceae bacterium | reverse complement strand
GGAAAGGACATGGTTAGGGCCGTCTCGCCGCCGGGCTGCACGAAATAGAGTTGCTCCGTTTTGGGGAACGGCAGCGGGCGGAAGACTAACGCGTTGGCGATACTGAATGCGACCGTGTTGGCGCCCACCCCCAGCGCCAAGGACGCGATCGCAACGCTCGTGAACGCCGGCGACTTCCGCAGCACTCGCAATCCGTACTGCAGGTCGCGCCACATCGCGGTCACCGTGGAAACGCCCCACGAATCGCGGCACTCCTCCTTCACCTGCTCTATCCCGCCGAGCGCCAGGCGTGCCCGGCGGTGGGCCTCCTCTTCCGGAACACCCGCGCGACGGTGCTGATCCACCTCGTGCTCCAGGTGCCGGCGCAACTCTTCGTCCAGCTCCGCATCCAGCCGGCCGCGGAAAAACAGGGCTCGCAGCCGGTAGTAAAGGTCGGCCAGCATTCGCGTCACCTCCGTTCAAGCCATATCCAGCACTTGGCTGACGGCAATCGTGAGTCTGCGCCACTGTTCGGTTTCGATGTGGAGCTGCCTGCGGCCCGCGCGGGTCAACTCATAGTACTTGGCACGGCGGTTGTTATCGCTAACACCCCACCCTCCCTTGATCCAGCCGCGCCGCTCGAGCCGGTGCAGCGCCGGGTAGAGCGATCCCTGCCCGATTTGCAGCGTGGCGGCCTGGCGAAGGCGTTCCGAGATCGCCCAACCGTGCAAAGGCCGGGTCGCGAGCGCCTTCAGAATCAACAGGTCCAGCGTGCCTTGCGGCAGTTCGAATGGTTTCTCTTCCATTGTGCGCCTCGCACCTTGGGGAGCATTATAGTCTTTCTCCTGTCGAAGTGCAAGGGGAAGGCCCGGGCGCTTTCGGCATCACCGCGCCATAGAATAGAAATGATCGAACATGCCAACGTTCAAACGCACGGTCGCTTTCGGCGAAATGCTGCTCCGGCTCTCGCCTCCGGGGTTGAGCCGGCTCCTCCAGAGCCCTCATCTCGTCGCCACCTTTGGCGGAAGCGAAGCCAACGCCGTCATCGCCATGACGCAGCTCGGGGCGCCGGCGGCATTCATCACGGTCCTGCCGGAGGCCAATCCGCTGGCCGAACGGTGTATCGGCGAGCTGCGGCGCTTCGGGCTCGATACCTCGATGATCGTGCGCGGAAAGGGGCGCATGGGGGTCTATTTCCTCGAGCCCGGCGCGGGCCAGCGGCCCACTATCCTCCTGTACGACCGCGCCGGCAGCGCCATGGCGCTGGCCAAACCCGGCGACATCGACTGGGACGCCGCCTTCAAGAACGCCGGCTGGTTTCACTTCAGCGGCATCACCCCCGCGCTGAGCGAATCCGCCGCGGAGCTTTCGCTCGAAGCTGTGCAGAAGGCCAAGGCGGCGGGACTCACGGTCTCCTGCGATCTGAACTACCGCAAGGCCCTCTGGCAATGGGGCAAGACCGCCCTGGACATCCTGCCGCAACTCGCGCGCTACGCCGACATCGTGATCGCCAACGACGCGGACATGCGCATGGCGCTCGGTTTCGAGGTGCCCGCCAGCACGCGCCCCGGCTATATCGACCCCGAGCCTTACCAGCGCCTCACTGAGAAGGTGCTGGCGGAGTATCCGGGGATGCAGGCCATCACCATCAGCCTCCGGGAGCCCATGGCCGGCGGCCAGATCGGCTGGTCCTCTTGCCTCCACGACCGCAGAGAGTTCCTCGTAAGCCGCCACTACGCCATGGACCGGATCATCGACGGCGTGGGCGCGGGGGACGCCTTCGCCGGCGCCTTCATCTACGGCTGGCAGGCGCTGGCAAGCCACGCCGAGGCCCTGGAGTTCGCTGTCGCGGCAAGCTGCCTGAAGCACACCGTGCCCGGCGATTTCAGCCGCTACACGCTCGACGAGGTCGACGCGCTGCTGCGTTCGTCCGGTTGCCGGCCCGCGGCGCCGTGATCAGTGGCGCGATCTCGAGATGGCGCGCGCCTGCTTGCGGATGCCTTTCCATTTCCGCTTGCGTTCGGCTGCCGCGAGCCGGTCCGTGATGGTTTCGTGCCACTCCGCCTCGGCGCGCAGCTTTCGGAAATTCGCCCAGCGCCCGGTGTCCACCTCCCCGCGCTCGAGCGCCGCGGCCACCGCGCATCCCGGCTCCCCCGAATGCGTGCAATCGCGGAACCGGCAGCCTTCGGCCAGCGCGGCGATCTCATCGAAGACGGCGTCCACGCTCCCGGTCCCCGCCCACAGTTGCAGCTCGCGCAGTCCGGGGGTATCGATCAGGGCGCCCGAGTGCGGCAGCGGAATCAACTCCCTGCGCACGGTGGTATGGCGTCCACGGCTGTCCTGCAGCCGCACTTCGCCGGTGCGGAAATGCTCCTCGCCAAGCAGGCGGTTGGCGATGGTCGATTTGCCCGCGCCCGAAGAGCCGAGCAGCGCGATGGTCGCGCCGGGCGCGAGGAAGCGGTGAAGCGCGTCGAGCCCCTGCGGATCGAGCGCGCTGGCCGCAACCACCGGAACGCCGCCGGCCACCGCGGCGGTCTCGGCCATTCGGCCGGGAAGATCCGCGCACAGGTCGGCCTTGTTCAGCACGACTACGGGCGACGCTCCGCCGGCGGAGGCCAGCGCGAGGTACCGCTCCAGCCGGCGGAGGTTGAAGTCGCGGTCCAGCCCGCACACCAGGAAGACCACGTCCACGTTAGCGGCCAGCGGCTGCTCTTCATCGCGAGTGCCCGCCGCGCGCCGCGCCAGGCAACTCCGCCGCGGCAGCACGGCTTCCACCAGCGCCTGTCCGGGGCCGGCGATGCGCGCCGCAACCCAGTCGCCGGTCACCGGCAGCGAGGAAGCGCCGGATGCCTGGTAATACAGCCTGCCCGAGGGCTCCGCGTGAACGGGGCCGTCCTCGGTATAAAGATAGTAGAGATCGCGCTGCGAGATAGCCACGCGCGCCAGCACGCATTGCCGTTGCGCGTAAGGTGAGAAGGCGCCATAGAGAGCCTGGCCGGCGCCCAGACGTTCAAGAAACATGGATTTGTTCGCTCCGGTATCCACCCAAAGACACCACCACACCTGAAGCTCGATGGGACGAGCTCGCCGCGAAAGCCGGTGTTAGCGAACAATATCCTGCAAGCCACCAGTATAGCGCGGGCCCTACGGCCGCGCCAGCGCATACCAGGCGATGAAGTCGGTCAGCGGCGGAGTGGCGCCCAGTTGCCGCATCCTGGAAGCGTTCTGCCCGCGGTGATACTGGCCGTGGGAAATCGCCTGCAGCAGCAGCGCACTGGCCGGGGCTTCGAACGGGCCGCGCGGGCCGCGGGGCAGGGCGACGGGCTTCTCGAGATCGGCGGTCCGGAGCGTCTCGATCAGCTCCGCATTGGCCTGCTCCATCGCCGCTTCGAGTTCGCCGGCGGACTCGATTTCCGGCATCCGGGACGGGTCCGGCTGGCCGCCGCGGGCAAATTCGGTCGTGATGCGCAGCGCAATGAGCATATGATTCAGACGCTTGCGTATCTCGCTGTCCCCAACCAGCGAGCCGTTCTCGCGCAGCGCCTTCCAATGTGCAGCATCGGCCCAGGCCTGATGCCTGCCAAGCTCCAGCAGCATCTCCCGATTCATCTCCCCTCCTCCTTTTCTTCCAGCGGCGTTTCCGCCGGCGCATAGAAACTCAGTGCGTTATCCCCTTGCTTCAGCGTCCGGGTGCGCACCAGCGGTCCATAGCGTTCCTCCGGCCGGAAGCGCACCGAGTGCTGCATGACGACCAGCGCAGGCGGCCGCTCCCCGAGCGCCTCCATTGCCGCGGCGTACTCGCGCTCCTTCTCGTACGGCGGGTCAAGGAAGACGATGTCGGCCGTGTGCCGCTCAAGCGCCAGCGCCGCCCCCACCTGCACCACCTGGGCGCGCCCCGCGAGCCCCAGGGAGGCCAGGTTTTCCCGCAGCACCGCCACGGCAGCACGCCCGCGCTCGACGAAAATCGCCCGCCGCGCGCCGCGGCTCAGCGCCTCGATCCCCACCGCGCCCGTGCCCGCGTAGGCGTCCAGAAACACCGTCCCCTCGATGCGCGGCGCCAGCACGTCGAACAGGGTCTCCCGCAGCCGGTCCGGCGTGGGACGCGTGGCCAGCCCGGGCAGCGATTTCAACCGCCGCGAACGAAACTCCCCGCCGATCACCCGCATCTCATCCCACCATCACCAGCCCGTACTGCCGCTGCCAGTGCTCCCGGATGTAGGCCACCGCGCGCCGCAGCGCTTCTTCCGAAGGCGGTGCCGCGACGAAATCCATGGCCTCCCGCCGGGCCGCCTCCAGCAGCTCCTGGTCGCGCAAAATATTGGCCACCCGCAGCGACGGCAGCCCCGCCTGCCGCGTGCCGAAGAACTCCCCCGGCCCCCGCAGCTTCAAATCCATCTCCGCGATGTGGAAGCCGTCGTTCGATTCCACCACCGTGCGGATGCGCTCGCGCGCCGCGTCGTTCAACCGCCCGGTCACCAGGATGCAATAGCTCTGCTCGGCGCCGCGCCCCACGCGCCCGCGCAACTGGTGAAGCTGCGCCAGTCCGAAGCGTTCGGCCTGCTCCACTACCATCACGGTGGCGTTGGGCACGTCCACCCCCACCTCGATCACGGTGGTCGAAACCAGAATCGCGATCTCCCCGCGCTGGAAGCGCTCCATCACCGCTTCCTTCTCCGCCGGCGCCAGCCGCCCGTGCATCAGCCCCACCGGCACATCCGGGAAGACCTCCCGCGAGAGGTGTTCGTACATCTGCTGCGCCGCCTTCACGGCCCGGGTTTCGGATTCCTCGATCACCGGATAGACCACGTAGGCCTGCCGCCCCGCCTCCACCTGCCGTTTGACGAAGCTCCACACCCGTTCGATGTGGTCCGCACCCACGTGCCGGGTCTCGATGGGACGCCGCCCCGGCGGCAGCTCGTCGATCACCGAAACGTCCAGGTCGCCGTAGAGCGTCAGCGACAGCGTGCGGGGAATGGGGGTGGCGGTCATCACCAGCACGTCCGGATGCGGTCCCTTCCGCACCATCTCCAGCCGCTGCATCACGCCGAAGCGGTGCTGCTCGTCGATGATCGCCAGCCCCAGGTTCCGGAACTCCACGTCCTTCTCGATCAGCGCATGGGTCCCCACCGCCACCTGCGCCAGCCCTTCGGCCAGCAGCTTTTTCAACTGCGTTTTCTCGCGGCTGGTAAACGAGCCGGTGAGCAGCGCCACGGTGTACCCCACCTTCCCCAAAACGCGCTTCAGGTAGATGGCATGCTGCGCGGCCAGAATCTCCGTAGGCGCCAGCATGGCCACCTGGTATCCGTTTTCGATGGCGATCACCGCCGCCTCGGCCGCCACGATGGTCTTGCCGCTGCCCACGTCTCCCTGCA
Source organism: Bryobacteraceae bacterium (assembly GCA_041685075.1). GTDB lineage: Bacteria > Acidobacteriota > Terriglobia > Bryobacterales > Bryobacteraceae > JAMCRM01. The sequence continues at coordinate 15,289 of JAWLGN010000069.1, read as the reverse complement.
GCAGCCGGTGCATGGGGCGCGGCGCCGCCATGTCGCGCGCAATCTCCCCCAGCACGCGCTTCTGCGCCGCGGTGGGCTTGAACGGCAGCATGGCCTTGATGCGCTCGCGCACCCGGTCGTTCAGTTCGAAGGCGATCCCCGGCACTGCCCGTGCCCGCGAGCGCTTCAGCGCGATGCCGCACTCCAGCCAGAAGAACTCCTCGAAGATCAGCCGCATCTGCGCCGGAGTGCGGAAGGCGTTGAGCAGCCGCAGATCGGCGTCCGGGGCGGGGAAGTGGGTCTCCCGGATGGCCGTCCAGCGGTCCGGCAGCCGCAGCCGCGCGCGCACGTGCGCCGGCAACTCGTCCGGCAGCGGCGGTAGCGCGGAAAGCACCCGGTCCACCAGCGCGCGCAGCGCCCGCGCCGTCACCTTGCCCGCCGCCTCGTAAATCGGCACGATGCGCCCCAGGTGCAGCGCCGCCTCTCCGGCATCGTCCTCGGCCAGAAGTTCGAACTCCGGGTGCAGCATGGTCAGCTCGTGGGCGTAGTTGTCGTACTCCACCTTGCCGTAGAGCGCCACCCGCATTCCCGGCGCCAGCACGTTGGCCAGGTACGCGCCGTGGAACCACTTGGCGGCCAGCACCGCGCGGGAAGCGTCGCTGAAACGCGCCTCGAACAGCCCCAGGTCCCGCCGCCGCAGCCCCGAAACCCGCGCCGAGAGCACCTCCACGATCACCGTGGCCATCTCGCCCGGCGCCAGTTCCCTCACTGCCTTCACGTTTCGCCGGTCCTCGTAGCGGAAGGGAACGTAGCTGAGCAGGTCCGCCACCGTGGCCAAACCCTTGGCTTCCAGCATGGCGCCGCGCGCCGGCCCCACGCCCTTGACATAGGTGAGCGGTGTTGTGAGATCCACGGTCGGTCGAGGGGCGGATTCCCAAGCCCCAGAACCCCAGTGTACAATGCGCTTGTGAAGCTCTTTGCATTTCTCCTCGCCTTTGCCACCTGGTCCGCAGCGGCCGACTTGCGGCTGGGCATCGTCGGGACCGACACCTCCCACGTCATTGCCTTTACCCGGATTCTCAACGACGACACCAACCCGGACCACATCCCCGGGGCCCGCGTCGTGGCCGCCTACAAGGGCGGCAGCAAGGATCTGAAGGCCAGTTACTCCCGTGTGGACAACTTTGCCGAAGAACTGCGCACCAAGTGGAAGGTGCGGTTCTATCCCGACATCGCCTCCATGTGCCGGGACGTGGACGCCGTGCTGCTGGAAAGCGTCGACGGCCGCGTGCACCTGGAGCAGGTGAAGCCCGTCATCGCCGCCGGCAAGCCGGTCTTTATCGATAAGCCCCTGGCCGCCACGCTGGAAGACGCGCGCGAGATCGCCCGTCTCGCTAAGGATGCCGGGGTGCCGTGGTTCAGCTCCTCCAGCCTGCGCTACGGCGAAATCGGCACCACCATGAAGTACCCGGATGCCTTCGCCGTGGAGACCTGGGGTCCGGGCCCCACCGAGCCCACCCATCACCTGGAACTCTCCTGGTACGGCATCCACGGAGTGGAGATGCTCTACGCGCTGCTCGGTCCCGGCTGCGAAGAAGTCAGCATGATCGCCACGCCGGACTCGGATATCGTGGTCGGGAAGTGGCGGAACGGGAAACTCGGCACCGTGCGCGCGCTGCGAGGCGCCAGCAACTACGGCGCGGTGGTCTTTCGTCCCAAGCAGGTCATCCAGAGCAACCCCAAGGCCCGCGCTGGATACCGTCCCCTGCTGGTCGAGGTGATCAAGTTCTTCCAGACCGGAACGCCCCCGGTGCCCAACGAGGAGACCCTGGAACTGTTCGCTTTCATGGATGCCGCGCAGCGCAGCAAAGCCGAGGGCGGCAAGCCCGTGCGCCTGCGGTAGGTTGCCGCATGCCACGACTGCTGGAGGGCAAGCTGGCCCTCATTCTCGGAATCGCTAACAAGTGGAGCCTGGCATTCGGCATCGCGCAGGCGTTCTCCCGCGAGGGCGCCACCCTGGTGCTCACCTGCCTGGGTGAGCGCCAGAAGGAGTCCGTCGCCAACCTGGCCGCGGAACTGGATGTGGCCGCCATCCTGCCCTGCGACGTCACCCGGCCGGAGGAGGTGGAGGCCCTGGCCGCCGCGCTCGCCGGCATGCGCCGCCCGCTCGATGCCGTGGTCCACAGCCTGGCCTTCGCCAACCGCGAGGACCTCGCCCGCCCCTTCGTCCAAACCGGCCGCGACGGCTTCCTCCTGGCGCAGGAGGTGAGCGCCTACTCCCTGGTGGCCGTCGCCCGCGCCGCCGCCCCGCTCATGACTGAGGGCGGCTCCATCACCACCCTGACCTATCTCGGTTCCACCCGGGTGATCCCCAACTACAACGTCATGGGGGTGGCCAAGGCCTCGCTCGAAGCGGCCGTGCGTTACCTGGCCAACGATCTCGGACCGTCGAAGATCCGGGTCAACGCCATCTCCGCCGGGCCGGTGAAAACCGCCTCGGCGCGCGCCGTGAAGGACTTCTCCTCGATCCTCGATACCGTGGCCGCCAAGGCGCCCCTGCGGCGCAATACCGAGCCCGCCGAGGTGGCTGACACGGCCGTTTTCCTGGCCAGCGCCCTGGGCCGCGGCGTCACCGGCAATACCCTGTTCGTGGACGCCGGCATGCAGATCATGGGCTGTTAGGCGCGAACACACTATGAAGATCGAAGTCGTACTGACCGAAGCGGAGATCGCGCAGGAGTTCATCGAATCCATGCAGGCCCGGGACTTGCCGGAGAAGTTCTTCTACTGGCTCTCGCGGAGCGTGCGGGCGTGGCGCGCGCTGGCCCAGGATTCCGGCTACATGGTGGACCTGAACCGCTCCTGGAAGCAGGTGATCGCCGATGCCGCCGAGGTGGTGGAGCCTTTCGGCAAGCGCTGCCCCATCATCAGCCTGGGCGCCGGTGACGGCATCAAGGACCGCGCCCTCATGCGCGCCATGCGCGACCAGGACTGCGAGCCGGAGTACTTCCCGGTGGACGCCAGCCAGGCGCTGCTCGAGATGGCCTGCGCGGGCGCCGAAGACGAAGACATCGAAACCGTGGGAATCAAGGCCGACATCTCCAGCCCTCCGCACCTGATCTTCGCCGCCGATGCCGCCCCCGCACCCCGGCTCTTCATGATGTCGGGCGCCACCCTGGCCGGTTTCGACCCCCTCATGGAAATCCGCGCCCTGGGCCAGTCCATGACGAAGGGCGACCGCCTGCTCATCGACGGCGAATTCTTCCGCGACGACAGCGCCGCCCGCCGCGAGAACCCCGCCGTGCGCAAGTGGGCCTTCGCTCCCCTGGCCGGCATCGGGCTGCTTGATCATAGCGGCGAGATTCGCTTCGAGGAAAAGCGCGACGACCGCCGTCCCGGTTTCCACCTGGTGACCCGCTTCTTCCGCGCCTCCGAGGATATCCACACCACGGTTGCCGGCGAAGAGGTCGTCATTCAGAAAGGCGAGCGCGTCTCCCTGAATTTCGAATACGTCTACACCCGGGAAGCCTTCCGCTGGCTGCTCGAACAGCACGGCGGCTTCCGCATCCTCAAGGAATGCACCAGCCCCGAAGGCCGCTTCGCCACCTACCTGTGCGAGCGTTAGCCCAAGTTCCGCAGTTGGAACAGCAAAGTCTTTGATTTCAACGTTGGGATGAGCGGGTTTCCACTACAACAGCGCGCGTTCCAGTGTGGCGGGCAGTCTTAGTCCGAGCCGCTGCAGGAGGATCTGCTGGTGTTCGGTGGGCTGGCTGATACAGCGCTTCCGAATCACCGGTCCGGACCTCGTCGGCAGAACGACATCCACCAGCGCGAGTTCCGAGAGCGCTTCGAACACCTGCCGCGGCTCGTCCCCCAGCCTCCGGCCATCCCACGATCCATCACCCAGATCCGGCTGGCCCGCCCATAAAGCCGTTCGATATGCTCCACCATCTCTTCCAGGGTGGTCGCGTCGTTGCGATTGCCCGCGAAAACCTCGTAGCCCAGCGGCATCCCACAACGGCTCACCACCAGCGCTATGTTGACCTGCTTGCAGTCCGGACGATGATCGCGCGAGTAGCCCCGCTGCGCTTGCGGGTTCTTCTCCGCCTGCCCTTCGAAATACGTGCTGGTGACGTCATACAGCAGCAGATCGTAGTCCAGTTCGAACAACGCGCCGAGTTTCTCTTTCAGGTGCCTCTCCAATGCCGGCTTGTGTGGCAGCAGCGCGTCCAGCGCCCGATAGAGCCGATCGTCGTTCACCTTTTCGGCGGACACGCCCAGAAGATCCGCCAGGGCGCTGGATTCATAGAACCGCTCGGCAAGGTGCAACTCGCTCGATGCGTCGCACAGCCGCCCCAGCACCAGGATCGTGGCCATCAACGGCCAGGGAATCTGTTCCCGTCCTTCGGGCAGGGTTTCGGCTAGCAGACGATCCAGTTCCAGGCGACGCATCAACGCCAGCCCCAGCCACGGCCCGCCGAACTTCCGGCTGCGCTCCACCTGAACGCGGTTCAGATCCACTTCCACCCACTCCGGTTCGATGTCGCCGAACAGGCCGGACTGCGGCGGCCCGCTCCGCTCCGCGCAGCGCTTTACTCCCAGCCGACCCCGCTCATCCATGGCGCCCAGCCAGGCGACCACGCGTTGCCGCGGACCCCGTTCAGTCCGATGGCTCTCCACCAGGGCCCAGTAGGCGTGTCGCTTGCCATCCTTGTTTCGATAGCAGCGCCGAAGGTACATAGCCTCATGCTAAGGAATTGGCGCCACAATTCAAGAGGGTTGGTCGTCACTACACCGGCTTTCGCCGCTTCGCGAATGCCGTTGGGCGACGACTGTGTTGAAAAGCAACGACCGACTCTTCACGTCGGAAATCCGAGGGCTCAATAAAGGGCTGAAAATTTTCCTTGCAGCACCCGAAAGTGCGGAAGTTGGGTTAGGGGCCGGGTGTGCCGCCCGCCGGCGAACCGGGTCGCGCCGTGTTTCGTGTGGGCAGCGGACCCGGCATCGCCGTTCTCGGGCGGCCCAGCCAGTCGCTCCGTTTTAGAACATCAGCTTCAGCCCCACCCAGATCCTGCGGGCCTCGCCCTGGGTGGCGGTCACCTGGCCGAAGAGGGTGTTCGCCGGAGCCGTGTTTGGTGCGGCGAAAATGGGATGGTTCAGCGCCCCTTCCCATTCCGTCCGCAACTGCATCCGGAAGCGCTCGCCGAAACGGAACTGCTTATACAGTGACGCATTCCAGAAGTTGTGCCCGTCGGCCCGTAGCCCGGTGAGCCGCTGCGGGAAGGTGCGGATGTTTTGCGCCAGCGACCTGGAGTTATTGGTCTCAAAACCCACCTCCCCCGGTCCAGAACTGGCCAGGGTGTTGAACCACAGGTCCGGAGTGCGCTGCCCCTTGGGAAGCACCAGCCTGTGGAGGTCCTCCGGCCCGGTTCCGCGCCACAGCACGTTGCCGAAACCGATCGGCGGACCGCTCTGCCCCAGGTAGATCGCCTGGAACTGCCAGCCGCCCAAGGCGGCATCCAGCGCCCTGTGCATGTCGCGGCCCAGCGCCCGGCCCCTGCCTACCGGAATCTCCACCAGGCCCGTCACGGTCAGGCGATGCGGCCGGTCCTGGTCCGATACCACTTCCGTAGGCAGCGGGTCGGAGGCGTTCAGCATCTCGGTGGCCTGCATGAACTTGGACCACGTGTAGTTGGCGCTCACCAGGAAGCCGCGGCTCAGGCGCTTTTCAAAGCGCGCCTGGAAGGAGTGATACCAGGAATACCCCATGGGATCCGGCGCCGAAATCCCGTTGAAGTGCGGGTACGGCGTCAGCAGGTTCGCGCGCGACATGGTTCTGCCGGCGATGTTGCTTCCGGCGAACTCCGGAAGCCCGAAGAAGGGATTCGACACCTGCGCCGTCAGGTAGTTGATGGTGGCCTGGTCGCGCTCCGGCGAGCGGCTCAGGTACTCGGCCGGTGTGAAATCGTAGTCGCGCGTGACGTACAGGCGGGTTCCCCGGTTGCCTACATAGCTGGCTTCGAACAGCGCGCGCCCCGGCAGCTCTCGTTGGATGTTCAAGCTCCAGCGCTGGGAGTACGGGTTGGGACGCTTACCCGGGAAGAAGCTGATGCCGCGCCCCAAGTATGTGGCCGGCCCCACCGCCGAAGGCATCTGCACGCCGTCCGGCAATGGATTGGCCAGCGTGGCCTGGAACGTCAGGCCATTGTCGATGCTGGGAATGATGTTGGTGGCCTGGCTGAATCCGGTTTGTATGGGCGCCTCCTTGTCCACCCCCAGCGATGCGAAGAAGATCCCGTAGCCGGCGCGCACTACCATCTTCGGTGTGAGCTGATAGGCCAGGCCGATGCGCGGGGAGAAGTTCCTGTTCCCGGTCTCCCACAAGCCGCGCGGCTGGCCGCCTGTGTTGGCAAACGTCAGCGCTCCCATGGTGCTGAATCGCTCCACAGGCAGCGCCGCATCCGGGTTCGACGCGTAAGTCGCCAGGGCAGCTTCGCTAATCGGGCTGGAAACGCTTGCATCGAAGCCGCGCACCGAGCGGTTGTATCGTTCCGTGGGTGCCGACTCGTATTCCCACCGCAGACCCAGGTTCACTGTCAGGCGCCCGTCACTTTCCAGTCGTCCTGAATAAACAGTCCGGTGTAAGTGGACTGGGAGGCATAGGAGGCATTCCTGTCCACGCCGCCGCCCGTGGGCAGCCCCAGCAGGAACGAGGCGAACCCCTGCCCGATGCCGCCCGGCGAGCCTGCCGCGTTGTCCAGCGGCCCGCGCGTCCACGCTGTCGAGAAGTTGATGGTGGGCGCTCCGCGGCCGAAGTTCACGCTGTTCTCCCGCATCAGGCGGTGCTCCGCGCCGAAACGCAGGCTGTGATTGCCGTGCATCTTGCTGACGCTGCCGGCGAAGTTGTGGTAGTTGGTGACCCACTGCCGGTTGGTCGTCTCGCCCAGCGGCACCACCGTGTCCGGAGCGATGCGTGGGAACCGGATGCCCTGTCCGTCGAGCTGGCTGATGAGCGAACTCGGGAATCCCAGGCTGGCCAGGTCGTAACCCTGGGTGAACGGGAAGTCCGATTCCAGAAAGCGCGTGAACCCGTACTTCAGGTTCACGATGGTAGTAGGCGAGAGCGTGATGACGTCGTCCAGCCCCAGGCCCCGCTGCTTGCGGTACCGGTCGAGCCCGCGCACCTGGTTCTGCAGAATATCGCCCCGGTAGAAGTGCAGCCATGAATGCGTGAAGCGCCCGAACAGCCGGTGGCGCTCGCTGAAATTATGGTCGATGCGCGCCATGTTCTGCACAAAATCGTTGCTGTTGGCCGCGATGACGTTCCAGTTGTTCCGGCCGTCCACGGTGCCGCCGGCGTTGGGCAGCGGCCAGAACTGCAGGTAGTTCAGTGCCGTCTGGTCCAGCCGCGACTTGGGAATGATGTTGTTCGGGAATACCTGCCGGCTGGTACGCCCGTTGGGCGCTGGGGCGATGGTCGCCGGATCGTAGATCTGGTACTGCGAGCCGGTGTTCGGAATCGCCAGCAGCTCCGAGAAATCGCCCTCCCGCTGCGCAGCGGTCGGCACGGTGTGGTAGGCGGTGTTCGGGTTGCGGCGGTTGAAGCCCTGGAAGGCATAGGTCCAGAAGGTCCGGTTGCGCCCGTCGTAGAGCTTCGGCAGGTAGATCGGGCCGCCGATGGTGGCCGAGTAACGGTTCACCTGGCGCGGCGAGACCAGCCGGGCCTTTTTCTCGGGCGTCACCGGCCCGGTCGAGAGATCGTAGAGCTGCTTATTGGTGAAGAAGTCGTTGGCCTGCCAGCGGCTCGGCGCGTGCAGCCACTCCGCCGTGCTGTGCAGTTCGTTGGTTCCGGCCTTCATGCTCATGTTGACGCTGCCGCCGGAGGCGTGCCCCATCGAGGCGTCGTAGTTCACCGTCTCCACGCGGAATTCCTGCACTACATCCGGAGGAGGCGCGAAGGAGACTCGCGCCCGGGTCATGTTGGGAATGCCGTCCAAGGCGAAATCCGTGTTCCCGTTTGCGTTCCCCGCCACCGTGACGTTGGACATTACATCGGTGGCGCTCGGCAGCCAGTTGTGCCCGGGCGCCTGCGCCGTGGTCACACCCGCGGCGAGCTGGGTGAGGAACATCACATCCCCGCCGCCGATGGGCAGGTCCGCCAATTGCCGGTGGTCGATCGTCGCCGACACCGTGGCCGTCGCGGCGTTCAGCAATGGCGCCTCCGCCACCACGTCCACCGACTCGGTCATCGAACCAAGCTCCAGTTGCACGTTCAGTGTCAGAACGTCTCCCACCTGCACCTCGATCGGCCTCCGGGTGTAGCTCTTGAAGCCCTGGAGACTGACCTCGATCCGGTAGGTCCCCGGCAAAAGGAAGGGCAACTCGTAGTTACCGGCTTCGTTGCTGGTAGCCGGCGTGCGGGTGTTCATCCCCTCGTGAATGGCCAGGATAGACGCCCCGGGAATCGACGCGCCGGTCGGATCGGTGACACGCCCGACAATCCTGCCGCGCGACTCCTGGGCGGCTGCGTAACCGGCCAGCGCGGTTAACAGGACCGACACCAGCGCAGCGCGCTGAGTCCACACTCCTCCTTCGTGGCAAAGACCCATTTTCAGCATGCTGGCAGTATATAGCAGCCGGGCGGAATTTGGGGGTTTGCCTTTTCAGGGCCTGTTATCCATTCGTCACGGAAGCCGTCAAGGAAATTCCCTGCAGAGACGCTGCCGCGTGCATTGTATTAAACTAATTCGGTCTGCAACACCGAAACCGAAGATGTGCCGTGCCGGCCGCCGAAGGGACCCCATAAACGTGAGAGAGACCGGGATCGCAATCGTCGGTGACGTGCCCTGGGGCACTCACTTCTGCCAGTTCTACAAGCACAAGGGCGACCTCATCGATATTCTGGTCCCCTACTTCAAGGCAGGGCTCGACAGCAACGAACTCTGCATGTGGATCACCTCCGAGCCGCTGGGCCTCGAGGAGGCCAGGTCCGCGCTCGCGCGGGCCGTCGGAGATCTGGAGCCCTATATCCGCGCCGGCCGCCTTGAAATCCTGGACTATCGCCAGTGGTACACCGCCGGCGGAACGTTCGATTCCGGCCGCGTGCTGCGCGGATGGATCGAGCGGCTCCAGGCGGCCCGGGCGCGCGGCCTCGACGGGTTGCGCCTCAGCGGCAACACCTTCTGGCTGGAAAGCGCCGACTGGAACGACTTCACCGATTATGAAGCCGCCATCGACGCTCTCATCAAACAGCACCCCATGCTGGCATGTTGCACCTATAGCCTGGCCCGGTGCGGCGCCGTCGAAATCATGGACGTCGTCAGCAATCACGCCTTCGCCCTGGTGCGGCGCGCCGGCCACTGGCAGATCATCCAGAGCGCGGAGCGGAAGCGCATCGAGGCCTCGCTGCGCCGGAACGAAGATGCGCAGGCGCTGCTGGCGGCCATCGTCGAGTCCTCCACCGAAGCGATCATCGGGCAGGATCTCGACGGCTCCATTCAGAGTTGGAACGCCGGCGCTGAGCGCATGTTCTCCTACTCCGGCAAGGAGGTCCTGGGCCGCCACATCGCCATCCTCGATCCCCCGGGCGCCCGCGACGGCTTTGCCGCACTCGCGCGCCGCGCCTGCGGCGGAGAACTCATCCAGGACTACGAAACCATTGGCATCCGGAAAGACGGCACCCCCATTCACGTAGCCCTCACCCTCTCTCCCATTCGCGGGCGCCGGGGCAACGTCGCAGGCATCTCCTGCATCGCCCGCGAGATCACCCGGCGCAAGCAGGCCGAAGAGTCGCTCCGCCGTCACCGGGAATGGCTGCGCGTCACCCTCACCTGCATCGGCGACGCCGTGCTGGCCGCGGACACCGAGGGACGCGTGGTCTTCCTCAACCCCGCCGCCGAGAAACTCACCGGCTGGATGGCCGAGGAAGCCCACGGCCGGCCGGTCTCCGAAGTCTTCCGTATCGTCGACGAGCGCAACGGGGACGAGGCCCCCGATATCGTCAAGCAGGCTTTGACCCGGCGCGAGGTCGTCCTGCTGGCCAACCACACCGCCCTGATCGCGCGCGACGGCACCACCATCCCGGTCGAAGACAGCGCCGCGCCCATCATCGACAGCGACGGCAACCTGGTCGGCGCCGTGCTGGTCTTCCACGACGCCACCGAGAAGCGCCGCGCCGAGGAGGCGCTGCGCCAGAGCGAGCGCCGCGTGCGCCTCAAGCTCGAAAGCATCCTGTCCCCCGAGGGCGACGTCGGCAACCTGGCGCTCGAAGATATTCTCGACGTCCCGGCCATGCAGTCCCTGCTCGAAGACTTCTACAAGATGGCCGGCTTCCCCATGACCATCGCGGATCTTCAGGGCAAGGTGCTGGTCGCCGCGGGCTGGCAGGACGTCTGCTCCCGCTTTCACCGCGAGCACCCCGAAGCCTGCCGCCGATGCATCGAAAGCCAGACCGATCTCACCGTGGGCGTGCCCCCCGGTACCTTCAAACTCTATCAGTGCAAGAACAACCTCTGGTACATGACCACGCCGCTCATGCTCGGCGGGGTTCACAAGGGCAACCTGTTTACCGGGCAGTTCTTCCTGCTGGACGAGCCCATCGACTACGACGTCTTCCGCCGGCAGGCGGCTTTGTACGGCTTCCCGGAAGAGGAGTACCTGGCCGCCATCGATTCCGCGCCGCGCTTCCGCCGCGCGGAGGTGGACGCGGGCATGACCTTCCTGGCCAGACTCGGCCAGTTGCTCTCCATCCTGAGCTATAGCAACCTCAAGCTGGCCCGCGCGCTCTCCGAACGCGACGCCCTCACCACCTCGCTCAAGCGCGTGCAGGAGATCGCCCACCTGGGCAGTTGGGAACTCGACCGCGCGAGCGGCCGGCTTACCTGTTCCGACGAGATGTTCCGCATCTTCGGCATCGGGCCAAAGGAGTCCCGATGCACCTGGGACGCGTTCCTCGATGCCGTGCACCCCGACGACCGCGCCGCCGTGGATCGAGCCTACACGGCCTCGCTCCGCGAAGGCAACGACTCCTTCGAGATCGACCACCGCATCGTGCGGCCGAGCGGCGAGGTGCGCTGGGTGCACGGCAAGTGCGAGCATGTGCGCGACGACTCCGGCGCCGCTATCCGCACCGTGGGGATGTTCCAGGACATCACCGAACGGAAGCAGGCCGAAGAGCACCTGCGCGAGGCCCAGCGCCTGGAAAGCATTGGGCTGCTGGCCGGCGGAATCGCTCACGACTTCAATAACCTGCTGACCGGAGTCATCGGCAACGCCAGCCTGGCGCGCGAACTGGTGCCCGCGGACTCCGAAGCTTCCGAGCTGCTCTATGGCGTCATCCGCACCGGCGAGGAACTGGCGCACCTCACCCGCCAGATGCTGGCCTACTCGGGCAAGGGACGCTTCCTGGTGCAGCCCTTCGACCTCTCCAAGCTGATTGGCGAGTTCAACGTTCTGGTGCAGCCATCCATTCCCAAAAAGATCGCCATCCGGCTGCACCTCGAAGCTGATCTCCCAGCCGTGGAAGCCGACCGCGGCCAGCTCCAGCAGGTTTATATGAACCTGGTCATCAATGCGGCCGAGGCCATCGGCAGCGCCGCCGGGATGATCGACGTGCGCACCGGGATGTGCGACGTGGATGAGGAATACCAGCGCCGCCATCCGTGGGCCGGCGGCCTGCGCCCGGGCCGGTACGTCTGGCTCGAGGTCCGGGATACGGGCTGCGGCATGGACGACGCCACCCGGGCCAAGGCCTTCGACCCGTTCTTCTCGACCAAGTTCCTCGGCCGCGGCCTGGGGCTGGCGGCCGTGGCCGGTATCGTGCGGGGCCATAAGGGCGCCATCGGGTTGGAGAGCAGGCCGGGGGAGGGCACCTGCTTCACGGTCCTGTTCCCGGCGGCCGCTCGAAAGACGGCGGGAGCCGCCGCACGGACCTCCCGGAGCGCGCTCCACGGTAAGGGGACCGTGCTGGTGGTGGACGATGAGCAGTTTGTCCGGGAACTGGCCAGGAAGACCCTGGTGCGCTACGGCTACGACGTCCTGGAGGCCCCCAGCGGGCCCGCGGCCCTGGACATCGCCAAGCGCCACCCCGGCGACATCCCGCTTGTCCTCCTCGACCTGAGCATGCCCGAGATGGGAGGCGACGAGGTCCTTCCGGAACTCCGCAAACTCCGGCCGAACGCCAAAGTCGTGGTGTCGAGCGGCTACAGCGAAGCCGAGGCCCTGACGCTGTTCGCCGGCCAGACGGTCTCCGGCTTCATCCAGAAGCCCTACACCGCCAGCCGCCTGGCGGAAACGCTGAAGGAAATCCTGCTTTCGAGCTAACGTGAACGACGCATAACCGGGGCCCGTGGTGCAGGCCCCCGGGTGCCCCGCGCCCGCCGGTTGTGCGAGCATGGCAATGTGAAACTGATCGCTCTCTCCCTCCTTCTGGCGCTGGCCGCGGCGGCCGGCATGCGGCCCGTGGTGGAAGTCCCGCTCGGCTCTCCCACCGGCCAGTTGCGCGCAGCGCCGGTTCGGCTCGGTCCCGGCGCTGCACCGGCCTTCATGATTGCCTACGGTCCCGACGTAGACGTAGACCCGTATCACGAAATGTTCTTCTACCCCCGGGGCACCCTTACCCTCGCGGTAGTCACTCATAAAGGCGAGATCCTGTGGAAACGCGATCTCGGCCGCGGCGTCGTGCCGGGCATCTGGTTCACTCCGTTCTTTCCCTTCGACCTCGACGGCGACGGCGTCGACGAAATCTGGTTCGTAAACAACGTCGATCCGGATCATCCCCTGAGCATCCGGGGCCAGCGCCTGGAGCGGGTGGACGCCCGCACCGGCAAGACGCTCGAGCGCCGTCCCTGGCCGTCGCCGGCCGGCGGGCAGGTGATTTCCGCGACCTACCGCAATTTCATCCTGGGCGGCATGGTGAAGGGCCGGCCCGTGCTGGTGACCGCCCAAGGCACCTACGGCCCCATGGCGCTCCAGGCGTGGAATTCGGACATGACGCGTGCCTGGGAGCACAAGATCCCCGCCGGCCCAAGCCCGCGCGGAAGCCACATGTGCCCCGTCGTGGATCTCGATAACGACGGTGTCGAAGAGGTGCTGTGGGGCGAGCGCCTGATCGATCTTGCCTCCGGCGAGCAGCGCTTCTGCGCCGACTGCGACAGCTACAGCGGCCACTCCGACGTGATCCAGCCGTTCCTTGATTGGAGTTCCAAGCAGTGGCGCATCTTCACCTGCCGCGAGAGCGGCCGCGTGGCCCCGCGCGTGGCCACCTTCGACGCCGCGGGAAAGCGCCTCTGGGGGGATCTCGAACAGGGTCACATCGACACCGGCTGGGTGGCCAACCTGGGACCCAAAGGCGTCCGCACCGCTCTGGCCATCCGGATCGACTCGAAATCCCTCGGCCCGGACGGCCTGACGCGCACCGGCGTGGAAGAGTTCGTCTACGACCCCTACACCGGCGCGCGCCGCAAGCTGCCCTTTTCCGCCTACGGCACCCTGCCGGCGGATATCGACGGAGACGGTTACCACGAACTCCTGAAGGACGGCAAGGTGCTCGATGCGAACGGCAGAACGCTGGCCACTTACAGCGGCACGGTGGCGATGGCATCGAAGATTCTGGACCTGCCGGGAGAGCAGTTACTGACCTGGTCGCCCGAAGGCGTCCTGCGCGTCTGGAGCTATCCCGCCGCCCGCGACACCGAACGCGCCCGCGCGCGCTACGCCCACCCGTTCTACAAAGCCAACCAGCGCCTCACCGCCACAGGCTATAACCTCATCAACCTCGGCGGGCTGTAGCCGGCCCGCCGCTACGGTTGCTGTTCGCGCCGGTGCCTGCCGAGCCGCGAGTCAACCGACAACGGGCCGGGGCCGGCGATGAGAAGGAAGATGGAGCCCAGCAGCATCGACCAATCCGTCCGGGCCTCATGCGCCATCGCCCAAAATCCTTTTCCCGCCAGGATCGGAATCTTTGTTGTGGCGATGGCGACCAGCATGTTGATGATGAGCGGAATGGCGGCCAGCCGCGTCAGCAGGCCGATCAGCACCATGGCGCCGCAGACGATCTCGACCACTCCGACGAATGGCGCGAGCAGCTCCGGCGCGGGGATTCCGATCCTGGTGAACCTCCCGGCCCCAAGCTGGTCCGAAAACAGAAACTTCTGAATCCCCTCCGACAGAAACACCGCGCCAGCCATGAGCCGGACCAGGACAATGGCCGCCGGGCCATCGCTCAGAACGATACGATCACGAAGCGTCATACACGCCTGGTCTCCTCCGCCCGCGCTGCCAGATAGCTCCGCCGCTGGCGTTCCGGCAGCCGCTCGATGGCGTAGCGCAGCATGGTGCGGGGCATGGTGGCGGCGTGGCGGTCCAGAAAGCCTTTCAGCTCCGCCTCGCCGCAGCGCTTGCCTACTTCGCGCAGCATCCAGCCTGCGGCTTTGTGGATCAAGTCGTGCTCGTCGTGGAGCAGCATCTCCGCGATGCGCAGCGCCGGCGCGGGGTCGCCTTTCCGGATGGCGTCGAAGGTGGCCACCATGGCGATGCGGCGGTCCCAGACGCTGGTCGAGTGCGCCAGCCGGGCGAGCCGTCCCGCCGAAGCGCTCGGTCCCACGATGTACGGCGCCGAAAGGTCCACCAGGTCCCAGTTGTTCACGCGCCGCCGCTGCCGCAGGTAGAACGAGTAAATGCGGCGGCGTTCCGCGGGCGCCGCCCGGCGGAAGCGGCTCACCAGGATGATCAGGGCCGTCAGCCGCTCCTCGTGCATCGGGCTCGCCAGCAACTCCGCGATTTCGTCCAACTCCAGCCCGGCGAAGGCGCGCGCCACGCGCCGCTGCTCGGGCACCGTCACCCCGAGGAAGCAATCGCCCTCGCCGTACTCGCCCTTGCCGGTCTTGAAGAACCGCTGCAAGAACACCGCCTTGTCGGGGTTCGCATGGCGGCGCAGGGCCGCGCGCACCGCTTCCACCATCACGCCACCGCCGCCAGCGTCCGGGTGACGATCTCGCGCGCCTCCGCCTGAATCCGCCGCAGGTGCTCCGGCCCGGCGAAGCTCTCGGCGTAGATCTTGTAGACGTTTTCCGTCCCCGAGGGCCGCGCCGCGAACCAGCCCCGAGCCGTCACCACCTTCAGCCCGCCGATGGGTGCGCCGTTGCCGGGCGCCGTCGTCAGCATCGCTTCGATCGGATCCCCGGCCAGCTCGCGCGCCGCGACCCGTTCGGGAGATAGCTGCGCCAGCGCGGCCTTCTGTTCCGGCGTCGCGGGGGCGTCCGTGCGCTCGTAAACCGGCGCGCCGAACCGTGCGGTGAGCTCCGTGTACAGC
>JAWLGN010000068.1:0-20901 GCA_041685075.1 Bryobacteraceae bacterium | reverse complement strand
GAGAAGGGCCGGGGAACCTTGGCGGCCGTATTGACCAGTTCCAACGGCTCACCGGTGGTCGCGCGATGGTCTTTCAGCAGCCAGCTCGTGACCACGCCGCCGCGGTTGCTGAAGGTGACTTTGTAGAGGTCGGTCTCGACGACGTGGAGTTGTTCCTGTTCGGCCGCCACGGGAGCCGGAGCGCGAGCGGCTTCGGCGGCGGCCGGCTCAGCCGGCCTGGTCTCCGGCGGCGGGGCGGGTTCCTGAACGTCCGGTTCCTGGGCCACCGGCGCGTTCTCCCCGGCGGGGGGAGGCGACGGGGGTGTCGATTTGAACAGGTACGGCGTAGTGAACATCACCACGCCCATCAGCACGAAGGCGAGCAGGAGCCGAAGCTCCATGGGCAACTCTTTCTTCGGCCTCGGCGGCTGGTTGGGCGTCGTCACGCCGTTTTTCGATTCTGCCATTGCCTAAATCTAACCTGGAATGCCGAAACTCACCGGACGGGGTCCACGCCGCCGGGGTGAAAGGGGTGGCAGCGGACCAGCCGCTTGATCCCCATCCATACGCCCCGCGCGGCGCCGTGGCGCTCCACCGCTTCCGACATGTACTCCGAACAGGTCGGGTAGAAGCGGCAGGCGGAGGGCAACAGCGGGGAGATCGCCAGCTTGTAGAGGCGCAATAGCCCTAGGAGGAGCCACTGCACTGGCGAAAGAGACGTTCCACTTCCCGTTCCAGCTCCGGAAACGGCGCCTCCAGCACCTTGCGCCGGGGATTGATGACAATTGACCACTCTGGATTCAGTTGGTCGAGCCGGAGGCGGACGGCCTCGCGGACACGCCGTTTAATGCGGTTGCGGACCACGGCTTTACCCAGCGCGCGGGGCGTGGTGAAGCCGATCCGGGGCCCCTCCACACCTTCGTCGCGGGCACAGAAAGCCGCGAAATACGGGCCGGCATACTTTCGGCCCTCATCATATATTCTGCGGAAATCCGCGGATCGCAACAAGCGGACACGTTTCGGAAAGCCAGCGATGCGTTACCTCTCGGAGCTGACGGTGAGCTTCTTCCGTCCCCGAGCGCGACGGCGGGCAATCACGGCACGACCGTTCTTCGTCGACATACGAGCCCGGAACCCGTGCGTCTTAGCCCGATGGCGGTTGTTCGGCTGAAAAGTGCGTTTCGGCATCTGATTCCAATTACTTAGTATAGTTTACCGGAGCGCAGCAGGCAATCTGCAATTCTGCTCTTCCTGCTGCCCCGGTACAAGCCTTCCGGGCGCCTATTGTGTTGGATTCGCTTGGGAGACCGCCGGTTCCAAAAGAGGCGCACACAGCGGGACTGTGTCGCCTTTACACAGGTGTGCCCTCAACGGCCTACAGGGGGCGGTGACGACAGCATCGATAAGAACAAGCAAAATATGACCAGAATCGCCAATCCACCAGCCACGAGCATTGCCTTCCAACCTCCCCTTGGCCTGGGCAGTGCAAATGGGTTGCCAGCCGGCAGGGCCGGTTGGGCCGGAGTCTCTCGACGTGCTACCTTCCCTTTATATGCGCGTCGACCTGGCTTTCGGCAAAACCGGATTGACAGTAGAGTTGCCGGAAGGGCTCCGCTATCGCGTGCTGGAAGCTCGCTCGGCGAAACCGCTGGAGGACGTGACGGGCGCGATTGCCGCGGCGCTCGACGCCCCCATCGGCGCGCCGCCGCTGGTGGAACTGGCCCGGGGGAAGACCAGCGCCGCCATCTCGGTCTGCGACATCACCCGCCCGGCCCCCAACCGCGTGGTGCTGCCGCCGGTGCTGGAGCGGCTGGAGCGGGCCGGCATCCCGCGCCACCGGATCACTATCCTGATCGCCACCGGGCTGCACCGCCCCGCAACGGAAGCCGAAATCCGGCAGATCTGCGGGGACGACATCGCTTCCGGCTGGAGGGTGGAGAACCACAACGCTCGCGCCCTGGCCGAGCACCGCCACCTGGGGAGCACGGCTTCCGGCACCCCTGTGTACATCGACGAGCGCTTCGTCGCCGCGGACCTGCGGCTCACCCTGGGGTTCATCGAGCCGCACCTGATGCTGGGCTACTCGGGCGGGCGTAAGCTGGTGGCGCCCGGGCTGGCCGCCCAGCAGACCATCCAGGTGCTCCACAGTCCCCGCTTCATGCGCCAGCCGCTCGCTACCGAGGGCTCTATTGATGACAATCCGCTGCACCGCGAGCTGCTGGAGATCGCCCGGATGGCCGGTCACGGCTTTGTGGTGGACGTGGCGCTCGCCCGCAACCGCGCGGTGGCCGGAGTCTTTGCCGGGCATCCCGAGCGGGCGCACCGCGAGGGCGTGGAGTTCGTCTCCCGGGTGATGCTGGAGACCATCCCGGAGAAGGCGGACGCCGTCATCACCACTTCCGCGGGCCACCCGCTCGATTTGACCTTCTACCAGACCGTTAAGGGCATCACCGCGGCCTCCCACATCGTGAAGCCCGGCGGCAGGATCCTGCTGATGGCCGCCTGCGAGGAAGGGGCCGGCGGCGAGGAGTTCCGCCGCATGCTGCTGGAAAACCCCTCGGACCGGGCGTTCATGGATGCCATCGCCGTCGCGCCCGAAGTGACCGTCGACCAGTGGCAACTCGAAAAGCTGGGGCTGGTGACCGCCAGGGCCGAGGTCCTCTACTACGTTCCCGGGCTGGCGGCCGAATACCGGAAGAAGCTCTGGGGCCGGGCCTTCGACACGCCCCGGGCGGCGGTGCAGGCGCTGCTGGCCGGGCTGCCGCCGGAGGCAACCGTCGCGGTGATCCCGGAAGGCCCCTACGTGCTGGCGCGGGCCGCCGCGGCGTGATTATGCCGGCCTGGTCCGCTATTTCACTGGCCGCGGGCGTCCTGCTACTGGGCGCGGCTTACTGGTTCCACATCCGGCGCGCGCACCTGGCGGCGGTTGCGGCGTTCATCGCAGGCCTGGCGGCGGTGCTCTTCCCGCTGCTGGCGCGCCGCGCGGAGCCGCACGCCGGCCCCAGCCACTTCCAAATCGAAATCCAGAACCGGCTGCTGGCCGAGCAGCTCATTCGGGAGGCGATCCGGGCCGACATGGCTCGGGATCCGCGCCGGCTCTCCAGGCACGAGGCCACCGTCTACTCACAGGGAGGCGAGGACGGCATCCTGGCCGAGATCTTCCGCCGCATCGGCACCACGCACCGCTACTTCGTCGAGTTCGGCTCGGGCGACGGCGCCGAAAACAACACCGGTTTGCTGCTTCAGGGCGGCTGGTCGGGCCTCTGGCTGGACGCTGTCCCGGAGTTCACCCGCGCGGCCGCGGAGCGCAACAGGGGCGCGGTCGACGAAGGCCGCCTTGCCGTGAAGCAGGCACTGGTCACCGCGGAGAACATCGAGGAACTGCTGCGCGAGGCGGGCGCCCCGGCCTCCTTCGACCTGCTCTCCATCGACATCGACCGCAACGACTACTGGGTCTGGAAGGCCATCGTCAACTGGACGCCGCGCGTGGTGGTGATCGAGTACAACGCCGTATTTCCGCCCGGTATTTCGTGGGTGGTGAACTACGAACCGAACTCCCGGTGGGACGGCACCAGCCACTTCGGCGCGAGCCTGACGGCGCTCGAACGCCTGAGCCGCGAAAAAGGCTACCTGCTGGTGGCGTGCAACATTATGGGCACCAACGCGTTTTTCGTGCGCAAGGACCTGGTGACGGACCAGTTCGCCGACCCGTTCACCGCCGAAAACCACTACCAGCCGGCGCGCTACCACCTGGTGTGGTACAAGAGCGGGCACCCGCGCCGCGTAGCCGCGCCCGGTCTGATCGAACTCCCCGGAGGTCCGCGATGAGAACGCTGCTGCTGTGCGCGGTTGCCTGCGCCGGATTGCTGCCGGGCGCGGATGCGGCCGAGGTCGCCATCCCGAGCAGCCAGGATGGCGAACGGCAGAAGGCGCTGTTCTACGTTCCTCCGGACGCCGGCGCGCCCGTGCCGCTCCTGGTCTTCCTGCACAGTTGGTCGGGGCGCTACAACCGGACGGAGTCGCTCGAAGAAGCGCTGGCCGGGTGCCGCCGGCGCGAATGGGCGTTCATCTCGCCGGATTTCCGGGGATCCAACAACCGTCCGGAGGCCTGCGGGTCGGAGTTGGCAACGCAGGATGTGCTGGATGCGGTGGCCTTCGCCCGCCAGCGGGCGCGCATCGACGAACGCCGGATCTACCTGCTGGGTGGCTCCGGCGGGGGCCACATGGCACTCATGATGGCGGCCCGCGCGCCGGGACTGTGGGCGGCGGTTTCGGCCTGGGTGCCGATTTCGGACCTGGCCGCCTGGCACGCTTTTTCAAAGGCCGCCGGCAATCGCTACGGCGCCATGCTGGAGCGGTGCTGCGGCGGCCCGCCGGAGGCGCCCCCGGCGGCGCGGGAATACCGCGCCCGTTCACCCTTGTACCATCTGCACCGCGCCGGCGGGCTGCGCATCGCCATCGACGCAGGCATTCGCGACGGCCACGAAGGCTCCGTGCCGGTGAGCCATTCGCTGCGGGCCTTCAACGAGCTGGCCCGGGCCAACGGCCTGGCCGGGCGCATGCTTTCCAAAGCCGAGATCGACGAAATCACCCGCCAGGCGCGCGTTCCACCGGCGTTGCGGGGCGAAGTGGAAGACGAACCCGGCCGCAAGCACAAGGTGCTGCTCCGCCGATGGGCCGGCCCGGTGCGCCTCACCATTTTCGATGGCGGCCACGAACTGGACGTGGGCGCCGGCATGAACTGGCTGGCGGCGGAGTAGGCCGGTTTACGCCTCCCGCAGCCCGGCCCGACGCAGGGCCGCGCGCAGATGTTCGAGCGCCTGCCGGTAGGTGGCGGTGCCCGCGTACTCGACCACCAGCGGAACGCCCGGCGCGTGCTGGGCGGCGAGCCGTACGAAGCGGTCGTAGTCGAGATCGCCCTGCCCTGCGGCCACCCCCTGGGTGACGTGCAGCTTGCGATCTTTGGCGTGTATGGAGGCGATCCAGGGCTTCAGTTGCGCGAACATCTCCTCCAGGTCGTTCACCTCCAGCAGGTTCGCGGGATCGAGCAGCGCCTTCACCCGGGTGGACGCCACATCTTCGAGGTAGACGCGCGTCCGCTTGGCGCTGGCGAGCAGGCTGCGATAGATGGGCTCCAGCAGAACGGTGGCGCCGTTGGCCTCGGCCACCCGCGCCAGTTCCTTGCCGGTGGCCACCGCGGTGGTCCAGACCTCGTCCTGCCAGTCGTAGGAGATCGCGGGCGCCGGACCGGACGGGCGGTAGTGGCCCATTTCGCTGAGAAACACCGTTACGCCCATGTGACGGCCGAGTTGCATCATGGCTTCGAAATACGCCAGGGTGGCCTTGCGGTCGGCGGCATCGGGATGGACCAGGGTGCCGTAGACACCCAGCGCGTCGATGGCAACTCCGGCCTCGCGGTAGACGGCCGCAATTTCGCGGGCGCGTTCCGGCGTCATGCCCCGCAGGTCGCTGCGCGCGCCGTACCGCCAATAGTTGCTGTCCCGCTGGGTGAAGAACAACTGGATGCGGCGCACGCCCTGGCTGCGAAGTTCGGCGGCCAGGCTCTGGTTGGTGTGGTCGCGAAAGTCCGTGGTGGCCACCCCTACCGGCACGGCGGCGGCGGGGCGCTGCGCCAGGAGAGTCGCCGGGGCGGCGAAGGCGGCGAGCGACAATCGGCGGGTCATCATGGTGCTACTACCATAGCGCGGCCGGCGGCCCGGCGGCGTATGCTGGAGAGGTGTCCCGGTCACGACTGGAACTGGAGCCGCGCGAGATGCGCGCCTTGGGATACAAAGTGGTTGACACGCTGGTGCAGCACTTCCTATCCCTCCCGAAGAAGCACCCCGCCATCACCACCCCGCGAGACAAGCTGCAGTCCCTGTTCCGCGAGCCGCTGCCGGAGGAGGGCGCCGACCCGCTCTCGGTGCTGGACTATGCCGTGGAGCACGCCTTCGGCAACATGATGCGGGTAGACCACCCGCGCGCCTTCGGCTACGTGCCCTCTTCGAACAACTTTGTCAGCGCCATGGCCGATGCCCTGGCGGCCGGCTTCAATCCCTTCGTAGGCACCTGGCTGGCCGGCTCCGGGCCGGCCGAAGTGGAGCTGGTGACCATCGACTGGCTGCGGGAGATCTGCGGATTGCCGGAAACGGCCGGCGGGCTGTTCGTGAGCGGCGGCTCGGTGGCCAACCTGACCGCGCTGGCCGCAGCGCGCGACCTGCGGCTGGGCGAGGTGGATCCGCGCGCCCGCATCTATTTCTCCGACCAGACGCACTCCTCGGTGGAACGCGCCCTGCGGGTGCTGGGCTTCGGGCCGCGGCACCTGCGCAGACTGCCCTGCGACGGCCGCTTCCGCCTGGATATGGCGCAGCTAGAGGCCGCGGTAGCGGCCGACCGCGCCGCGGGCCTGCGGCCCTTCTGCGTAGTGGCCAATGCCGGCACCACCAACACCGGCGCGGTGGATCCCTTCCCGGAGTTGGCCGCCTTCTGCCGCGCCGAGGAGCTATGGCTGCACGCCGACGGCGCATACGGCGCGGCGGCCATGATCGCACCGGAGGGCCGCGCGGCCATGCAGGGCCTCCAGGAAGTGGATTCCCTCTCCATCGATCCGCACAAGTGGCTCTTCCAGCCCTTTGAGATCGGTTGCGTGCTGGTGCGGGACCGCCGCTGGCTGCGCGACACGTTCCGGGTGATGCCGGATTATTTGCGCGACGCTCACCGCCTGCGGGAAGAGATCAATTTCTGCGATCACGGCGTGCAGCTATCCCGCGGCTTCCGGGCGTTGAAGCTGTGGATGTCGTTGAAGGTCTTCGGCGCGGCGGCCTTTCGGGAAGCCGTGAGCCGCGGCTTCCGCATGGCGGAGCTGGCCGAACGGGCGCTGCGGGCGGCGGGCTGGTGGGAGATTGTCTCGCCGGCGCAGTTGGGGGTGGTGGCCTTCCGTTACGCCGCGCCGGGATGCCCGCCCGAGCGGCTGGAGGCCATCAACCGCGACCTCACCCCCGCCGCCGCGGCGGACGGCTACGCCTCCCTCAGTTCCACCGTGCTGGGCGGCCGCACGACGCTGCGGTTCTGCACCATCAATCCGCGCACCACCGAAGCGGAGATTGCTGAAACGGTCGATCGCCTGGGCCGCCTGGCAGGCGCGGCCAGCAGGGCTGCTAGAATGGGGTGAATCGTGGAAACCGGCAAGGTCCGCTGGACACGCGCCGGGGTCACCGCGGCGGGGATCGGGATTGCTGCCCTGCTGCACTATACGACCCCGCCTTCTCTGCTGCTCTGGCATAACGTCTTCCAGCGCCTCTACTATCTGCCCATCGTTTACGCCGCCATCTGGTTCGGCTGGCGCGGCGGCATTGCCGCCGCGGCGGTTTCGGGCGCCTCCTACATCCCGCACATTTCGATGGACTGGCACCACATGCCGGAGTACGCAGGCAACCAGTACGCCGAAATCATCGTGTTCTTCCTGGTGGGTTCGGTAACGGGCGCGCTGGCGGACCGCGGCCACCGCCAACGCCGCGAACTCGAGCGCACCACGCTGGAACTGGCCAAGGTCAACCGCGACCTGCAGGACAGCTTCGAGCAGATCAAGCGCGCCGACCGCCTGTCGGCCATAGGGCAGCTTGCGGCCAGCCTGGCGCACGAGATCCGCAACCCTCTGGGCAGCATCGAAGGCGCCGCCAATCTCTTGGAGCAGCCGGAGACGCCGGAGGAGATCCGCGGCAAATCGCTCTCCATCATTCGTAAGGAGGTGCAGCGGCTCAACCGGCTGCTCACCGGCTTGCTGGACTTCGCACGGCCGCGGCGGCCGGAGTTTCGCGCCGTGGATCTGCATGCCGTGCTCGACTCGGTGGTGGCGCTAATCTCGCACAGCGCGCGGCTGGCCGGCATCGAGATCCGCAAGTCCATATCTGAACCTCTGCCGCAGCTCGAGTGCGATGCCGAGCAGCTCAAGCAAGTGTTGTTGAACCTGGCTATCAACGCGGTGCAGTCCATGCCCGAGGGCGGCGTTCTGGAACTGGCCGCCGCAGCGGATGCCGCCACCGTGCGGCTCATGGTGCGGGACTACGGGCCGGGTATCCCGGCTGAGGAGATGGACAAGATCTTCGACCCCTTCTACACCACCAAGACGAACGGCACCGGGTTGGGGCTCGCGGTGGCACAACAGATCGTCACCCAGCACGGAGGCGCCCTCACCGCCGAGGCCAACTCGCCGCATGGCATGGCCTTCACCATTGCGCTGCCGTTAGAACGCAGGAGGGCCGTACCGGCATGAACCGCCGGCGCATTCTGGTAGCGGACGACGACGAGAGCCTGCGCTGGGTAACGCAGGTGCAACTCCAGCGGGCGGGCTACGAGGTGTTGGCTGCCGAGAACGGCCAGGCGGCTTTGGAACTGCTGCGCGACACGGCCGTCGACCTGGTAATCACGGATCTCAAGATGCCCGGGATGTCGGGCCTCGACCTGCTCCGGCAGGTGCGCCTGGAGTCCCCCGAGACCAACGTCATCGTGGTGACCGCTTACGGCACGGTGGAGACCGCCGTCGAGGCCATGAAGGCGGGCGCCTTCGACTACATCACCAAGCCGGTGAACCCGGAAGAATTGAAGCTGACCGCGGCGCGCGCGCTCGAGCACGTGGCCTTGCGGGAAGAGGTCCGCAACCTGCGCGCCAGCCTCGACCGCAAGTACGGTTTCGAGAACCTCCTGGGGCGCTCGCCGGCATGGCTCCAGTTGCTGGACATGGCTTCCCGCGCGGCGCGCGCGCACTCCACGGTGCTCCTTCGGGGCGAAAC
The DNA here is from genome assembly GCA_041685075.1 of Bryobacteraceae bacterium. GTDB lineage: Bacteria > Acidobacteriota > Terriglobia > Bryobacterales > Bryobacteraceae > JAMCRM01. The sequence continues at coordinate 12,133 of JAWLGN010000068.1, read as the reverse complement.
CGGAACCGGCAAGGACCTGCTGGCCCGGGCCATCCACCGCAACAGCCCGCGAAAGGACCGCCCGTTCGTGGCGATCAACTGCGGGGCCATCCCGCGGGAACTGATCGAGTCCGAACTCTTCGGGCACGTGCGAGGGGCCTTCACCGGCGCCGTCGCCAACCGCAAGGGTCAGGCTGAAATGGCCGAGGGCGGCACCCTGTTCCTGGACGAAATCGGAGAACTTCCGCTGGAACTCCAGGTAAAGCTGCTGCGGCTGGTCCAGCAGGGCGAGGTCGCCAAGCTGGGCGCCTCCGGCGCTACCCGGGTGGACGTGCGGATCATCGCCGCCACCAACCGGAATCTCCAGGCCATGGTGGAGGACGGCGCCTTCCGGGAGGACCTCTACTATCGGCTCTCGGTCATCCCGCTCGACCTGCCGCCGCTGCGCGAGCGCCCCGAAGATATCCCGGAACTGGTGGAGCACTTCTTCGTCCAGAGCCGCGAAAAAAACGGGCGGCCGAACCTGGTGCTGCCGCCCTGCCTGCTGCCGCACTTCACCTCTTACCGCTGGCCGGGGAACGTGCGGGAACTGGAGAACGTGGTGGAGCGGCTGGTAGTGCTCAGCCCCGGCGACCAGATCAACCTGGAGGACCTGCCCGATTTCCTGCGCCGATCCCGCTCCACCGTCGAGGAGCTGCGGCTCGACCTGCCGCCGCAGGGCATCAGCCTGGAGGCGGTGGAAAAAGAGCTGATTCTGCGGGCGCTCGAGAAGTTCAACTGGAACCAGAGCCAGGCCGCCCGCTACCTGGATTTGAGCCGCAAGACCCTGATCTATCGAATGGACAAGTTCAAACTTCGCCGCGAGGGCGAGGACGACGCCGTGGAATCCTGACGCCCCCGCCCCCTCGCATTACTTTGCCCGCTCGATCTTATCCACCTTGATGATTTTGGTTTTTTCGTAGAGCGTGCCCGTGACCTTCACCTTCTCCGCCGCGAATTCGGCGGGCACTTTCTGGTCGCTGAGCACGTACATGTTGTCGCCCACCAGCAGCGCGTACTTATAGGTCTTGCCGTCGCCGACACACTCGCGCACGCACTTGGCGTTCGGCTCCACACCCATGTGGGCGTGGTCTTTGCCGCACATGGTATCGGTAATGACGCCCGTGAAGGTCTGGGGCGAAGCGGCCAGCGCGACGCCGGCCAGAAACAGGGCAGCAATTTTCGTCATGGTTGTTCCTCTCGTTGGGTTTGCAGTATCGGTAAGTCATCGGCGGCATGGACGCGCCGCCAAAGGTCGTTGTAGCGCACCTCGCTCAGGGCTTCCTTGAGTTGAAAGTTGAAGCCTTTACGGTTGCCGTAGTGCGAGCGGGCCCGCTCGTAGGTCGTGATGGTGAGCTGGAACGGTCCGGTGCGGCTCACGTTGTCGATGTCCTGCCAGCGCCAGGTGCGCGATTCGCCCTTGCCGTCGGCCTCGAAGACGAGTCCCTCGGGCGCGGCGGTAAGGGTTCCGTGGCGCCCGCCGAAGCGTAACAGGTGCTTGGCCGGAACGCGCCAGAGGGCGCCGCCTGAGCGATCCGGCAGCGCAGCCACCAGGCGCTGATCGAGCCGCTCCTTCAACATCCGATAGACCGTGGAGAAATCGTCGTCGCCGGAGACCAGAGCAAAGCGGTACTCGTGGTCGGCGCCGAGCCGCCAGCGGTTGTCCTGGTAGGTCAGGACCGTAAGATGCCGGGGAGCCACGGTAAGCTGTTGGATGTCGTGCCACTCCCAGCTCCACGTGTGGGGGCGCTTCTCGGCCTCCTCGAACACGATGCCCTGAGGCGTCACCACCAGCAGGCCCGAGCCGCTCTTCCAGAGATGATCATGCCGCACCTTGTAGCGGACTTCTGGCGCCGCGCCCCAGGCCGCGCCGGCTAGCATCCACGCTACGAGGACGCCAACTGTTTTTTGAGTTCGAAGTGCCATTTCCATACCTCGTAAATCGCCGGATAGACCACCAGTTCCAGAATGAAGGAGGTGAAAACGCCGCCGATCATGGGAGCGGCGATCCGTTTCATCGTGTCGGCCCCGGTGCCGAGCGACCACATGATGGGGACCAGCCCCACGAACATGGTCGCCACGGTCATGAACTTCGGACGGATGCGCTTCACGGCTCCCTCCGTGATGGCCTCCTGCAGATCGCGCAGGCTGCGCAGCCGGCCTTCGCGGCGCGCTTTCTCGTAGGCCAGGTCGAGATAGAGCAGCATGAAGACGCCGGTTTCGGCATCCACACCCAGCAGCGCGATCAGCCCCACCCACACCGCGATGCTCATGTTGTAGCCGAGCAGGTAGAGAAACCAGATCGCGCCCACCGCGGAAAACGGCACCGCCAACACTACGATGGCGGTCTTCACCATGGAGCGCGTGTTCAGGTAGAGCAACACCAGGATGAGGAAGAGGGTGAGCGGCACCACCACGGTGAGCTTTTCCTTCACCCGCTCCATGGCCTCGTACTGGCCGCTCCAGGCGAGCGAATAGCCCGGCGGCAGCGCCACCTGCGCGCGCACCAGTTCCTTGGCCTCTTCGACGTAACTGCCCACGTCGCGCCCGGCCACGTCCACGTACACGTAGCCGTTCAGCATGCCGTTCTCGTTGCGCAACATGCCGGGGCCGGTCATGGTCCGCACATCGGCCAGTTGCGCCAGCGGCACGTGCGTGGCTCCGTTCATGGCCGGGACAAGAATGCGCTTCAGGCTCTCGGGATCGCTACGATAGTCGCGCATGTAGCGCACGTTGACGGGGTAACGCTCGCGCCCTTCAATCGTGGTGGTGACGTTCTCGCCTCCGATGGCGGACATGACCACCATCTGGGCGTCATCGATCGAGAGGCCGTATCGCGCCAGCTCGTCGCGCTTCCATACGAAGTCCACGAAGTACCCGCCGCCGGTGCGCTCGGCGAAGACGCTGCGGGTGCCCGGCACCTTGTGCAGCAGCCGCTCGAGCCGGCCGCCGATCTCTTCAATCCGCTCGAGATGGCTGCCGTAGATCTTGATGCCCACCGGCGTGCGGACCCCGGTGGTGAGCATATCCACGCGCGCCTTAATCGGCATGGTCCAGGCGTTCGACACCCCGGGGATGCGGAGGGCTCCATTCATCTCGTCAATGAGCTGTTCGGTGGAGATATGGTCGGGGGTGACGCGGCGGAAGATCGCCTTGGCCCAATCCGGCGCCCAATCGGAATACCACGTCTCCACTTTGCGCCACTGGTCCCGCGGCTTGAGCAGGATGACCGTTTCCATCATGGAGAGCGGCGCCGGGTCGGTGGAGGTCTCCGCCCGGCCGGCTTTGCCCAGCACGCTCTGGACCTCGGGGAAGCGTTTGATGATGCGGTCCTGCACCTGCATGAGCCGCTGCGCTTCAGTGAGCGAGATGCCCGGCAGGGTGGAAGGCATGAACATCAGCGACTCCTCGTCGAGCGGCGGCATGAACTCCGACCCCAGCCGGTTGTAGACCGGAACCGTCGCCAGCACCAGCGACACTGCGCCGCCGATGACGGCCCACTTCCACCGCAGCGCCCACTCGCACACCGGATGGTAGATCCCGATGAGCGCGCGGCTGACGGGGTGGTTCTCCTCGGAGTGGATCCTGCCCACCAACACGGCGTTGGCGGCGCGGGCCAGCCAACGCGGGCGGAAGCCGAAGCTGCGCATGTGGGTGAAGGTGAGGCGCATGGCCGGGTCCAGCGTGATGGCCAGCACCGCCGCCACGATCATGGCGAAGTTCTTGGTGTAGGCCAGGGGCTTGAACAGGCGGCCCTCCTGGGCCTCCAGGGCCAGCACCGGCAGGAACGAAACCGCGATCACCAGCAGCGCGTAGAAGCTGGGACCGCCCACCTCCTTCACCGCGCCGACGACCACGTCGCGGTAGTTGCCCACGCGCCCGTGGCGCTCCCATTCTTCCAGGCGCTTGTGCGTCTGCTCCACCACCACGATGGCCGCGTCCACCATGGCGCCTACCGCAATGGCGATGCCGCCCAGCGACATGATGTTGGCCGTCATTCCCATCATCTTCATGGGAATGAACGAAATCACAATGGCCGTCGGGATGGTCAGGATAGGGATCATGGCGCTGGGGATGTGCCACAGGAAGATCAAAATCACCAGCCCCACGACAATCAGCTCTTCGGTGAGGGTGTTCTTCAGGTTGTTCACCGAGCGCAGGATCAGCTCCGAGCGATCGTAAGCGATTTCGACTTTAACGCCCGGCGGCAGTCCCGGCGCGATCTCCTCGAGCTTTTCCTTCACGCGCTCGATGACGGCCAGCGCGTTCTCTCCCTGCCGCATCACCACGATTCCGGAGACCACGTCGCCGGTACCGTTCCAGTCGGACACGCCGCGGCGCATGTCGGGGCCGAGCGTTACGGTGGCGACATCGCCCACACGCACCGGAACGCCCCCGGCATTGCCCTTCAGCACAATCCCGGCGAGGTCCTCGACCGACTGCGCGTAGCCGCGTCCCCGCACCATGTACTCGGCGCCGGTAAACTCCAGCAGCCGGCCGCCCACGTCGTTGTTGCCCGCGCGCACCGCCTCCACCACCTGCTCGACGGTGACGCCGTACACGTGCAGGCGGTTGGGATCCACATTCACCTGGTATTGCCGGACAAAGCCCCCGACAGGCGCCACTTCCGCCACGCCCGGCACGGATAACAGGTGATAGCGCAGATTCCAGTCCTGGTAGGAGCGCAGGTCCGCCAGCGAATACCGTCCGCTGGTATCGACCAGGGCATATTGCAGAACCCATCCGATACCGGTGGCATCGGGGCCCAGCTCTGTACTCACTCCGGCGGGCAGGCGCGGCAGCACGTTGGCCAGGTACTCCATGGTGCGGGAGCGCGCCCAATAAAGATCGGTGCCTTCCTCGAAGATGATGTAGACGAACGAGAAGCCGAAGTCCGAGAAGCCGCGCACGTCCTTCACCTTGGGCGCGCCGAGCATAGCGGTGACGATGGGATAGGTCACCTGGTCTTCAATGATGTCCGGGCTGCGGTCCCACTTCGAGTAGACGATCACCTGGGTATCGCTGAGGTCGGGCAACGCATCCAGCGGGACGTTGCGCATCGACCAGAGCCCCCCGAAAACGGCGGCGGCTACCAGCATGAAGACCGCCAGGCGGTTATGGGACGAGAACTCGATGATGCGGTTAATCATGCTGGTGGCCGCCCCCATGGCCGGCGTCGGCGGGCGCATCCGGCGCGCCCATGCCGTCCGCCGCGGCTTTCAACTGGCTTTCGGAATCGATCAGGAAGTTGCCCGAAGTCACCACACGCTCACCGGCCTTGAGGCCCGACAGAATGGCGACGCGGCCGCCGGCGCGCGCTCCGGTCTCCACGCGCCGCGGTTCCAGGAAGCCGTTGCCGCGATCGACGAATACGGTTTTCCGATCGCCGCTGTCGAGTACGGCCTCGACGGGTACCGTGAGGGTGTGGGGCAGGCCCACGTGGAACTCCACCTCCACGTACATGTCCGGCTTGAGCAGCAGCCCGGGGTTGTTCATCTCGAGGCGTACCTGCAGGGTGCGGGTCGCGGCGTCCACTCGCGGTTGCACGTAGTCCACGCGGGCGGGAAAGCTGCGGCCGCCCTGGTAGGGCAGCGACACGCGCGCGTGCCGGCCGGCGGTAATGAGCGGCGCGTCCTGTTCGAAGATGTCCGCCATGACCCATACGCGGCTCAGGTCGGCGATGGTGTAGAGCTGCGTCTCCGGCGCGATTTTCTGGTTGGGGAAGACGTTGCGTTCGAGCACGTAACCCGACGCGGGCGCGTACAGCGTGACACTGCGGATCGGCTTGCCGGTCTCGATCACCTGCGCGATCTGGGCCTCGCTGAACTCCCACAGTTCGAGGCGGCGGCGGGCGGCGGCCAGCAGGCTTTCGCTCTGCTTGAAGGTTGAGGGCAGCGTACTGGCCTGCATGGTTTCGCGCGCGCGGGCAGCGAGCAGCAGCTCCTGCTGGGAGGCCAGCAGCTCAGGGCTGTACAGCGCGAGCAGGGGCTCGCCGCGGCGCACGAACTTACCGGTGAAGTCGACATACAGGCGCTCCACCCAGCCCTCCGTGCGGCTGTGGACGCGGCTGATGCGCGTCTCGTCGTAGGCCACCCTGCCCGGCGCCCGCACGGTGCGTTGTTCCGCGGTGTATTCCGCCGTGCCGTAGCGCACCCCGATGAGCTGCTGCTTCTCCGGGCTGATCTGCACCGTGCCCGGCGGCACGGATGCGGGATCGCCTTCATAGACCGGCACCAGGTCGTTGCCCGTCTCGGGATTCAGCCCGGGGTTCTCGGCGGTGTAGGAGGGATCCTGCGGGTCGCGGTAATAGAGAATTCTGCGGTTCGGATCGGGCGCCGGTCCGTCGTCGGCATATACCGGCTCCAGTTTCATCCCGCAATCCGGAGCGATGCCAGGCTTGTCGGACTTATAGGCGGGATGCATGGGGTCCACCCAGTAGAGGACCTTGCGCCCACCGGTTTGGCCCGCGCCGGCGCCTTTCCTGGCGTGAAACAGATACCCCCCGCCGAAGCCCGCCGCAACCAGGACCACGGCCAGAAGCATCCTCATAGCCGCACCCCGGTCAACTCTTCCAGGCGGACCAGGGCCAGACCGCAGGCGAGTTGCTCTTCGTAGTAGCTCATCTCGTAGTCCAGAATGGTGGTGAAGTTGGAGAGCACCGTAAGGAAGTCCGCGGCGCCGGTTTCGTAGGCGGCCAGCGACGATTCGAGCGTCAGGCCGGCTTGCGGCACCAGGGTCTTGCGGTAAAGCTCCATCAGCCGCACGGAAGCTTCCGCCGAGGCGTACTCGTCGCGGATGCGGTACTCGAGCGCCTGGCCGGCGGCTGCGTGTTCGTTCCGCGCTTCGGCGAGTATGCCGGCCTGCTCGGCGACGGCGGCGCGCTGCTTACGCCAGAAGAACACCGGGAGTTTCAGGTCCACACGCAGCTCGTACATGGAGGGCATGGAGCCCGCGCTATAGGCGCCCGCCGAAATCGAGTAGTCCGGGTAGAACTGCTTGCGAGCCAGGTTGAGCGCCGCCTCGGAGCGCTCGACGATTTTCTGGTTGCGACGCAGCAGAGGGGAGTTCTCGCGCGCCGCGGCGAGCAGGTCGTCGAGCGTTGCGGTGAGCGCGCCGGGCGGCTCGTCTTCCGGGCGGCCCAGCGGCGCGCCGGGAGGGCGGTTGAGCAGCGCCACCAGTTCGGCCTCCCGGCTGCGGCGCTCCTGCCGGAGCTTCACCAGGCGGGTCTCGATGATGCTGAGTTGCGTTTGGGCCTTGAGCACGTCCTGCTGCGGCGTCTTCCCGACCGAGTAGCGGATTTCGCTCACCCGCAGCAACTCTTCCAGCACCGCCCGGTTGCGATCGAGCACCTCCGCGGCGATGTAGGAGAACCATAGCCGATGGTATGCCTGCTTGACTCGCGAGACGACGCTCAATTGCGCGGCCTGGTATTGCTGGAATTCCGCCTCCGCCTCGCGCTCCGCCATCGCGCCGCGCAGCTTGAGCTTGCCGGGGAACGGCATCTCCTGGGTGAACATAGCGCCGGCATTGGCCATCGGCTCACGGCCGATGCCGGCGAACGGGCGCGGGCTGCCTGCGCTGGTGTATCCCAACGACACCATGGGATCCGGCAGGCTGGATTCCTGCGCCGGACGCTGCCGCGCGGCCTCGTAGCGCTTCTGCGCCGCTCTGATTTCCGGGTTGCTGCGCAGCGCTTCGCGCACGAGGTCCGCAAGCCGCAGCGGCGGTAGAGGCTCGACGGCGTAGGCGCCGGCAGCGGCTAATAGCAGTAGCAGGCGGTGCATGCGAGGTCTTTCATCGCACGCCTGCTTCCAACGGGTAAGTTCATCAAACCTAATGAGGTTGGCAACCAGGCCGGAGGCCAAAGCTGGACCGGGTGATCCACCCCCTGCCCCATTTGAGGCACCCTGCCACCGGTTCAGGCCCCCTCTTCGGCGTCCCCACCCCGGCGCGTCCCGAATGCGCCGCGCTCCGGCCTACAACCGGAAGCCCCTGGCTGTGCTGGTAGAATTGCATTTCAGACCATCATGGCATCCGCAAAACTTCCCCGACGCGATTTGCTCTCCTACGCCGGCCTGGCGCTGGCCGGCCGCCTGGGAGCGCAGCAGCGCGGCGCCCGCTCGCAGCAGCGGCCCAACATCGTCTTTATCCTGGCCGACGACCTGGGCCGCTTCGACCTGGGCTGCTACGGCCAGAAAAAGATCCAGACCCCGAACATCGATCGCATGGCCGCCCAAGGCATGCTCTTCACCCAGTGCTATGCCGGAGGCACCGTCTGCGCGCCCTCGCGAAGCGTGCTCATGACCGGCCGGCACACCGGCCATACCACCATCCGGTCGAACGCCTCGCACCTGACCGGCGAGCGCGTTTCCCTGAAAGCCGACGACCTCGTCATCCCGCGCATGTTGAAAGGTCCCGAGTGGAAGGACGCCTACGACGAAACCCGCGCCTACGTCTGCGGCATGTTCGGCAAGTGGGGCCTCGGCGAACCGGACAGCACCGGGCTGCCGAACGATCACGGCTTCGATGAATGGTTCGGATTCCTGAACCAGCAGCACGCCCACAATCACTACCCGCGATATCTCTGGCGCAACCGCCGGCAGGAGGTCCTGAAGGGCAACCTGGACGGCCACCAGCGCGAGTATGCCTGCGACTTGTTCACCCGCGAGGCGCTCTACTTCATCGACCGCCACCGTTACGAGCCGTTTTTCCTGTACCTGCCCTACACCGTGCCGCACGCCCGATTGCAGGTACCCAGCCTGGAACCGTATGCCGGGGAAAACTGGTCCGAGCAGGAAAAGACCTACGCCGCCATGGTGACCCGGCTGGACACCTACGTGGGCCGCATCCTGGAGAAGCTGAGAGAAACCGGACTGGAGGAGAACACCCTCGTCTTCTTCACCAGCGACAACGGCTTCACCTATACCTTCCCTGCCTTCGATAGCACCGGCGGCTTGCGCGGCGGAAAAGGGCAGGTCTACGAGGGCGGCATCCGGGTGCCCATGATCGCGCGCTGGCCGGGACGGATTCAGCCCGGCTCCCGCAGCGATTTCCTGTGGACCTTCTGGGACGTGATGCCGACTCTGGCGGAATTGACCGGCGTGAGAAGCATACCGCGCCAGTGCGACGGCATCTCCATCCTGCCGACCCTGATGGGCCAGCCGCAGAAAGCCCCGGAGCGGATGCTCTACTGGGAATCGCCGGGACGCCGGCTGCAACAGGCGGTACGGATGGGTAACTGGAAGGCGGTCCGGCAGGGGATCGAAGCGCCCCTGGAACTCTACGACCTGGAACGCGATCCGGGCGAGACCCGGGACGTGGCGGCCTCCCACCCAGAGATCGTCCGCCGGATTGAAGCCTATCTGCGCGAAGCGCGCACGGACTCGCCTCACTATCCGGCGAGATGAGTGGAAACCACCTGGCGGGAGCGCCCGCTACCGGGCGCTTGCGCTATGGACTAATTAAATCGTGGTGCGGATGAGAGGACTTGAACCTCCACGGGGTCTCCCCCACAGCGACCTCAACGCTGCGCGTCTGCCAGTTCCGCCACATCCGCTTAATCGACTACTTCTTGTTGGCCGGTGCGGGCTGTCCCGACTGAGGCACCTCGAGTGGGATGGTCCGCGAGGGACCGCCACCCTCCGGAGTCAGGGTGACTGAAGGCTGCCCCGGCGCCGCTTCCCCGCCCGCGGGCGCTTGCTGAGCCGGTGCCGGTGCCGGCGCCGCCGGAGCGGGCGCCGTCTGGGTTGTGCTCTCCTGCTCCAAAACCGTGCCGCCGGTGCCCGGACCCGCGCTCCGCGTCGAAAGAATCGAGAGCGACATCGACGTGAGCATGAAGATCACGGCCGAAACCGTCGTCGCCTTGGATAACAGGGTGGCCGAACCGCGCGGCCCGAAGGCCGTCTGCGATCCCATGCCGCCGAAAGCCCCCGCAAGGTCCGCCGCCTTCCCGCTCTGCAACAACACCACGACGATCAGGAAAATGCAGACCAGTACGTGGACAATCGTGAGAAGTATAGCCATGCGTATCTCTTCTCTTGAGTATAAATTAACGCCGGGGAAGCGGTCAAACAGCAACTCTGGCGGTCAACCCCGGACGCTGGCGGCGGGGATCTTCCGCACCAGGTCGAGCATCTCCTCGCGGCTCTCGACCCCTATAGTAAAGCAGTCCACGCAATCGAGCGCCAGGGCGTGCTGCAGCATCTCGTCCACCCGGTTGCGCAGCCGGCCGGCGCCCAGAATTTTCATCCCGATGACGCCCTTGCCGGCGGCCTTCATCTCCCGCAGCACCCCGATGACGGTCTGGAGATCGGCATCCATGGCCACCCGGGCGGGATTGATCCGCGCCAGGTCTACCTGCACCCAGGGAGTGCGGGCGGCGGTCTTGAGCGCCTCCAGGGTGTGGCAGGAGACGCCGTGCGTGCGCACCAGGCCGCGCTCGCGCGCTTCGGCGATGGCCTCCATGGCCCCCTGGCGCTGCCGCGGCCAGTCGGCCTCGGTCATGCAGTGGAGCAGGAGGATATCGATATAGTCGGTCCCCAGCTCGCGGCGGAAACGGTCGATATCGCGGCGGGCATCGGCGGCGGTAACCGCGTGGGTCTTGGTCAGAATCGTCAGCTTCTCCCGCGGCACGCGCTTGAGCCCCTCTTTCAGGTGCGGGTGCGTGCCGTACTGGTCGGCAGCATCCCAGCAGGTAACGCCCTGGTCGACACCGGCGGCGAGCACATCCGCCAGGCCTTTCAATCCCAGGCGGCGCGTCTGGTTGGAGCTGCCGCCGCTGCCGCTGGTGCCTGTGCCCAGCGCCAGGCGGCTGAGTTGCACCTTCATGGGACCCAGCGACACGCGGTCAGAGGCGTGCTTCTTCGTGGTGCCGGCCAGCAATTCATGAGGGAAGCGTGCGCCCGCCAGGGCACCCGCCGCGGCCACCCCGCGGTACAGGAAAGCTCGGCGATCCATGGCCGAAATGTAGCACAGCCTCGCCATGCCCGCTGTAAACTTCCGGCTTCGGCCGAACCCTTGTTACACTGAGGCAAATGCGTGAACCGGCACTCAAGCCGAAGGTTGCTCTGGCGCTGGCCTACGTGCTGCTGCTGGCGCAGTGGACCGGTTTCGGCATGGTGCTGTGTGTCTCCGGCGCGGACCACGTGCGGTTCGAACTCCTGAATGCGGCCTGTTGCGCCCCCGGCGCCTCTCACGACGCAGGACGCCAGATGGAGAGCGGCAAGGCCTGCAGGAGCTGCCAGGACGTGGATCTGCAAAGCGCCTCGTTTTGGGACCCCCCACGCCACGCCGATATCGCCGAGCCCGGCGCCATAAACACCACGCCGGTTGTCGCGGCGGACGAGGCCGTCGAATCTTTCCATCCTCACCCGGCGCTCCAGCCCTCGACTTTGGCGCCCCCGCTGCGCTGCTGAGCCTCTCCTCTTTTTCGCCACCCCTTAGCCAAACCAAACAGGAGAGGATTTATGTATGGCTATTCGCCCCTTTTACGGGCGGCGTGCTGCGCGGCGCTGATGGCGACCACAGCCGGCGCGGCGGATTCTTTGCAGCAACTGGTAAAGCAGGCCCTGCTGCGCAACCCGGAACTGCTGGCCGCGCGGCAGCGCCTGGCCGAAACACAGGGACTGCTGCGCCAGGCGGGCCTGCGGCCCAACCCGGTCCTCGATCTCTTCATCGCCAGCGGCGACGCGCTGAACAGCCCGGGCGAGCGCGACGTGAGAGTCAGCTACTCCCACACGTTTGAAATGGGCGGCAAGCGCGCCCGGCGAGTGGATGTCGCGCGGCTCGAATCCGAGCTGGCAGCGCTGGAGATCGCCGACCGCGAGCGGCAGCTCCGCTCGCAGGTGAAGACGCGCTACTACGAGGCGCTGGCGGCCATGCGCAACCTGGGCAACGCGCAGCGCCTGCTGGAGCTGAACCGCAAGAGCTACCTGTTGGCCCAGGCGCGCACCCGCGAAGGGGAAGGCGCGCCGCTCGAGCAAGGTCTGCTCCAGGTGGAACTCAACCGCATCGATTCCGACAGGGTGCTGTTCGAAAGCCAGGTGGAGCGCGCCGTCATCGAACTGAAACTGCTCGCCGGCACGGACGAGGGCGGGATGTTGCGGGTGGCCGAGCC
>JAWLGN010000067.1:0-20920 GCA_041685075.1 Bryobacteraceae bacterium | reverse complement strand
CGGAGTGGATTTCGAGCACAACATCGTGATTGTCGGGGAGGGCGGCATGCCGGCCAGGGACCGCAGCGGCTCGGCCGGCGACGACGGCTCGCTGTTCGGACTGATGACAGGAGTCGGGCTGGGGCACTTCGCCGATTACGTTCGCGGCGACGCGCGGCTCTCCTATGCCGACCGCTCGATTCCGGATGCAACACCGGCCGAGCGCGCCAACCGCTGCGTCCTGTTCGTCAAGCAGGGGCCGGCTCCCTACGTGGTGCTGGCCGATGATATCCAGAAAGACGCGGGCGAGCAGGACTATCACTGGCAGTGGTACACGGAGGCGCTCTCGATAGGCGGCGAGGGAACGCTGGAGCGTCCGTTCCTGATCGAGGGCGAGGAGGCGCGGTGCGGGATCGCGTTTCTGGAGCCGGCGGCGCCCCGGCACGAGTTCCAGGTTGTCCAAAGCCCGCACCGGCGCGAGGTGCGGCTGGGTCTGTTGCGGGTGAGTCGCCGGGGTGTGCGGCTGCGCTTCCTGGCCGCGGCGGCCGCCTGGCGCAAGGACGCCCGGCAGCCGGCCATGCGGCGCGGGCCTGTGGTGGAGGGCCATCCGTTGGCGGCCAGCCTGTGGGTGGAAGGCAATGGTTTTCGCGACCTGGTGCTCTGGCAACCCGAAGCGGGCGAGCGCGGCAGGGCGGTCGTGGCCGGTCCGCTCAAGACCGATGCCCTGATGGCCGTGGTCCGAACCGATGGCGCCGGCAGGGTGACGGGCTACGTGATGGGCGACGGGAGTTCGCTCGAGTTCGCGGGCAAGGTTCTGGCGCACTCGCCGCGGCGTGTGAGCGTCAGCGCGGACGCCCGCCGTACCATGGCCAACGGCCCGCGCCGCGCGCGGCGGGGCCTGGCGCCGCTGGCGGCCGCGGGCACGTTCTGGCTGCCGGGTCCGGCTTCGGAGTTGTGGGCGGACGGCAAGCGGATCGAGGCGCAGGCTGGCGCGGACGGAATGGCGGCGGTGTAGCTCGCTGGCAGCGCCGAAGCTATTCGTAGAGCCGGCGGCTGGCGAATCCCCGCAGCTCCACACCCGGGCGTAGCCAGCGCTGGTCTTGCCAGATGCTAAGGTACATCTCGCGCTTGCCGGGCGGCGGCGCTTCGTAGAGGGCGACGGTGATCTGCTCCTCCATTTCGGGCGTCGCCAGAACGACGGGCGCGAGCGGGGCGCCCGGCGGGACCTCGCGCAGGTAGCCGGCGTTGGGAAAAGGCCGCAGATACCAGGGCAGGGGCCAGACGTTCTGTTGGCTGATGACCTGGACGCGCACGCCGTTGCCGAAGCGCTCGAGGTCGGAAGCGATGCGGCGGATATCCGGGTGCGTGCCGGCATAGGTCCAGACGGCGGCCGGGGCTGGCCAGAACAGCGCAGCGGCGGCGGCGAGGGTGACGGCGCCGGCGGCGCGCGGATGCCGCCGCAGCGCGCTTTCCGCTGTGGCTCCGGCGAGCGCCGCAAGCGCCCAGAAGGCGCTCATGATGGACCACGGGGTCTTGTACGGCAGCAGCGAGTAGACCGCGAGCATCAGGAGGGCGAAGATGCCGAGGGTGCGTTCGCGCGGCCGGATGAAAACCGCCGCGGCGGCTCCCAGCAGGATGGGAAGCTCGGTGCGCGCGAGCAGTCCGAGGTAGAACCAGGGTGGATGCGTGTGCAGCGAGGGCCCGATGGCGCGGCGGATCCAGACCGTGAACAGGCCCGCGACGGAGTCCACCAGCCCGGCAGGAGTGAGCAGCAGCGCAGCCGTTGCCAGGGCGGCCAGGACCGCGTAGACCAGGTGCGCCGCCGGGGGGCGCAGGAGAGCGGCAAAGGCCAGGCAGGCCAGGGCGATCACGGCGGTCTCCTTGGTGGCGTACATCAGTCCCGCGAAGATGCCCGCGAGCACCATCCACCGGGCACGGCGCTCGCCGGCATACCGGCGCACCGCGAGGACACACGACGCGGTAAAGAGCACCAGGAACATCTCCGGGATGTAATAGACGCTATGGAACACCATCGCCGGTGAGAGCGCCACGAACAGGCCGCCAACGGGCCAGGCGAGCGCCGTTACCGCGGCCAGAGCGGTTCCGGCGAGGGCCGGGACGAACCGCAAGATCGGCTCGGTCAGAGTGCGCCAGGAGCCGGCGCCCGCGATGCGCGCCGCCGGCGCCGTGGCGTAGAGCAACACGGGGCCGTGATGGTCTCGCGGATCATACGACCAGGTGCGCTCTTCGAGCAGGGTGCCCAGCTTGTAGGCGAGGACGGCCTCATCGGCGTGCATCGGCCTTTCGGAGAGATGCGGCAGGCGCAGCAGCGCGGCGATCGCCGCGACGGCACAGACCTGCGCCCATCTCATTGCGAAACAGGCTTTCCGTATACCTCGACTTCGACGTAGTGATTCTCTGCGGCGGCGTTGCTGCCGTGGGAGTAGAGGCGAACGTAACGACCCAGGACGCCGCGAGCGTCGATGAGTTTGCCCTCGGCCGTCTCGATGTAGTTCTTATCGGAGCCGATGCCGAAGCCGGCCGAGTTGTCGTGGTCGTTATTGAAGATGACGTGAACGTCTTCGATGAAATCGGGATCGGCCGCGACTTGAACTACGACGTCGTTATAGACCCGCGGCTGCTTATGGTAGTGCCAGAGAAGCATGCCGTAGATGGTGTGGGGCGCGCCCAGATCGATGGTGACATGCTGCACGCCGGGGCCGAGTTCGACGTAGGAGCCGTCGCCCCCGGCCTTGTCGCCGTCGGTCACCAGCGCGATTTCGCCGATGGCGGGATCGGAAGTGGAACTCGAAACGGGTCTATTGCGAGCCACGTTGACCGTACCCGCGGGAGCGAGAAAGGGAGGGCGCGGCCCTTTCCGGGGCGGCTCCAGATTGGGAACCTTCAAGTTCTGGGGCGTCCCCTCGAACATCGGTTTGGGTAGTTCCAAAGGAACCGGTACCAGTTCCGCGGCGCCGAGCGCGCCGGCAAGAAGGGAAAGATAGAACAGTTTCATAGTCCAGCCTACCGCCTGTAAGAGAGTCCTCGTTCCAGATTGGATACCGCGAGCTTGGCCTCCGCCGCAACCGCGGGGTCGGCGGCCGCAGCTTTGGCCATCTCGAGCGATTCCGGGCAGATGAAGCGCTGGAGCGCGGCGAGGACCAGTTTCTTTTCCTCCGGGCGCGGCGCGGCTTCCATGGCGGGAGCGAGCAGCCGGGCGCTTTCGGCCGGCGTGCGGCTGGAGGGGAGGCGGACAAGGTTGACGTAGCCGCGCAGCGCCAGCACGCGCTGGGAGAGCGAACCGCCCGACTTGGCCAGTTGGAGCAGGTCTTCCAGGGGAGTGGTGTTGGGCCACTCGGACATGGAGAGGATGGCAGCGCGCTGGAGCGCGGAGTCGCCGGACTGCAAAGCCTCGCGCACCATGGGCAGCCCTTCGCCGGCGCCGATCATACCCACTACGGAGAGCAGGGAAGCCTTCACGGGAACAGCGGATTCCGAACGCCAGGCGGCGAGCACGCTCTCCACCGAAGGTTTGGGCGAGCGCCGGATGGCGGCCGCCACCGTGCGCTCCAGTTCCTTGCGCTCGCTTTCGGCGCCCGCGGACTGCAGGAGCGCGATGAGTTTGGGCGCATGGGGGGGCGCGGCGGTTTCGCGCAACGCGCGAACGGCCTCCTGGCGCACGGCGGTATCCGGGTCTTTGGCGGCTTCGAGGAGCACCTCGGGCGCCGAACGGATGCCGCGTTCGCCCGCCGCCCGGATGAACTCCACTTTCACCTCGGGGTCCGCGGTTCGGATGCCGGAGAGAATGGCGGCATCGGTTTCGGGCCCGCGGACGCGAGCCAGGCTGAGGCGCGCGGCTTCGCGTTCCGAACCCTCGGCCGAGGCGGCGCGGGCCGCGAGAAGGGGAATGGCGGACGCGCCGCCGTGCGTTCCCAGCGCCTGCAGGGCGGCAACCCGGACGGCCAGCTCGGAATCCTCCGCCGCCTTGGTGAACCACGGCAGCATGCCGGGCTGATGGCGGTCGTCCACCGCGGCAACGATTTGGACGCGCGCGGCCGCGGGGGCCTGGGCGAGGCCTTCCATCAACAGCTTGCCGGCCTCGGGGTTTTGCATTTCGGCAAGCGAGCGGATGGCGGCAGCCTGCAAGCCGGCATCCTCGGCCTTCCGGAGGATGGCGCGCAGCTCCGGCAGCGCCGCTTGGGGATTGGCGGCCGCGCTGCCGAGCAATGCCGCCGTGCGAACAGGCGGGTGGGTGGAGGCTTGCAGGCGCTGGTAAATCGCCGCGGCCTCGGCGCGCCGGTTGGATCGAAGATCCTGCTCGGCGATTTTCAGCAACGACTCGGCAACCGCTATGTCCTGCGGCGCCTCGAGCAGCGCCTTGCGGGCCTCGGGACCGCCGATATTTCCGAGGGCCGTTGCGGCGGCCGAAGCCAGATCGGGGTCGCCGGCCCGGAGCAGCGGAGCAATCGACGGAACCGAGGCGGTGTCCCGGCGGCGGCCCAGTGTGTTCACCACGCCGATTCTGGTCAGGCCATCGGTCCTGGCCAGGGCACCGCGGAGCGCCTGCGCCGCTTCGGGAGCCGGTATGCGCTCGAGTGCGTAGCGCGCCATGTCGCTGGTTTTCGGATCGGCGAGCATCCTGGAAAGAACCGGAACGGAGGCCGCGGTCCCGACGATGCTGAGGTTGCGGACCACGGCATCCTTGGCCGCCGGCGTGGCGTCGGATTCGAGAAAGGCCACGAGCAGCCGCTCGAGAGGGGCGGCGGCAGCCGGGTCGCCGGCGGCACGGTAGGCCAGTGCATCGAGTTCCCGCACGGCGGCGGGAGGGTCGCCATGCTCGTAGCGCGCGATCTGTTTCAGCAGCGTTTCGGCGTCCGCGCCGAAGGCAGCGCCGGCTGCCACACAAACAAGAAGGAATCTTACAAGTGCCATGGTGCTCTCATAGGGTGCGCCAGCAGACGTTGGGCGCCGGAATCGTTCAGCATTCGTTCACGCTCCGGATCCCAGGCAATGGTTTCGCCGGTGAGCATGGCGATCAGGCCAAGGTATCCGGGCGTAGCGGACCGCAACGCGACGTGGGCGGGGGTGAGGGTCTCCGAACGCCGCAGGACGCAATCGATAAACTGCCTGTGATGGCTGTCCGAGACAGGCAGCCGGATTTCGTGGGGGCCGATTTTGGAGCCGGCCAGGTGGGGCGGGTGCGATTCGATGCCCTCGCGGTCGACCCAGAGCCATCCCTCCTCGCCGATCCACTTCGTTCCGGAGCGGATGTCGTCATGACCACCGGCGATCAGCATGGTGAGGCCGCCGGGGTAGCGGGCGGTCACGCGAAAGACCGGCGGAGCATTCCAGAGGGAGGGGCGGCCGGGGAACTGGCAGGTGGCCCGGACCTCCACCGGACCGGAAGAGTCCAGGCCCAGGGCCCAATGCGCGATGTCGACGTGGTGTCCGACCCAGTCGAGGAGCGACCCGCCGCCGTAATCGAGAATCCAGCGCCACACCTTGTGTACGCGGGCGGGGCAATAGGGAGCCTCGGGAGCGGGGCCCAGCCAGCGGTTGTAATCGAGCGTTTTTGGCGGAGCCTCCGGCGCGGTCAGGTGGCCGATGCCGTCCCAATCCATATGGCCGGCCATCATGCCGACTTCGACGCGATGCACGCGCCCGAGCCGGCCGTTGCGCACCAGCTCGCAGGCATGCCGGAAGCGGGGCACGGAGCGCTGCCAACTGCCGGTCTGCCAGACGCGCCCGTAGCGGCGGACCGCATCCGCGATGGCGCGGCCCTCGGCCCAGTTGTGCGCCAGCGGTTTTTCGCCATAGACATCTTTGCCGGCACGCAGGGCCGCGGTGGCGATGATGCCGTGCCAGTGATCGGGAACCGCGATGTAGACGGCGTCGATGTCCGGGCGTGCCAGCAACTCTTCGAAGGCGCGATAACCGCGGCACCCGGGGACCAGGGCCTGCGCCTCGGCCAGGTGTTCCTCGTCGACGTCGCAGGCGGCCACCAGAGCCACGCGCGGATCCGAGAGGAAAATCTTTGCCGTCGGGACGCCCTGCCAGCCGCAACCGACGATCCCCAGGGTAACGCGCTCGCCCGGCGGGACGGCGGCGGCAAGGACGTTGGCTGCGCCGCAGCCGAGGAAAATGCGCCGGGTAATCGTCATCGCTTCGAAACCTGCGCTTTGGCGCTGGGTGCGGCGTCGGCTTCGAGATCCCCCAAGGCGAACTGAATGCCCGCAAGGAAATGCTCGAGCAGCGGCCGGGACTGGAAAGCGGTTGGGCTGTGCCCCATGGTGGTGTAAAAGACCCGCCCCTCGCCATAGGTTTTCACCCAGCTCACGGGGAAGTCGAGATCCTTCCGGCGCTGCGGCAGAATGCGCCGGGTGAGGTCCATCCGGGACGTATCGATGCTGAGAAGGACACGGAGCCGGTCGCGTATGTTCGGCTCGCGGAACTGGAAGGCCTCGTCGTGAATGGCGAACGGCCGGCCGTTGAAGGGAGCGTTGACGGGGTGGGCGGGGTCGTCGATTTTGACGTGGGTGGTGTCCTTGGGTCCCCACGGGTGGCCGCCGTCCTCATACCCGCCGAGCATGACGCCGAACTCGGGGAACTGGTCGTACCTGGGGTACTGGACGAACGTGGCGCCGGCGGCATGGAACCCGACGAAGCCTTTGCCGCTGCGCACGAAATCCAGGAGCGATTGCCGCAGCTCCGAATCTTCGGTCAGGACGCCGTTGGTGTTCAGGAAGACGATGGCGTCGAACGTCTCGAGGTTGGCGCGGCTGAAGGAGCGCTCGTCGGCGCCTTGGGTGACGGTGAAGGCGCCGGTTTTGCGGCCCATTTGCTCGAGGGCGTAGTTACCGAAGGGGCTGGACGGGTGCGTCCCGATCACCTTGCCGTCCCGCTTGCAAAGGTTCGTGAGGAGGATGCGGCGCGGTTTCTTCGGTTGGGCCGGGGCGGCCGCGGGCAGGGCGGCGTCCACGGTGCGTTTCTCTTCAGAGGTCAACTCGCGCAGGGGACGGTATTGCGCGCTCGCCGCCAGCACGGCAGCCACGAAAATAGCCGTTTTCTTCATCATTTATATCCGCCATGGGCTGCGCATGGAGCGCAGCAGCATTCGATTTGCTGAAGCATCTTCTGGGAACCGCTCGGCCGCGGGGTCCCAACGAAGCTTGCGGCCCAGCCGCATGGAGATGTCGGCCAGGTGGCAGACGGTGTCGGAACGAACCGCCGCCTCGATGGGGGAGACCGGGAGCGACCGCCTCCTGACGGCCTGGAGGAAGTTGCGCCGGTGGTTCAAGCTCCGCACCACCTTCACCTCGTTGGGGCCGATGACTTCCCGGACGAGCAACGGAGAACTGGCGTGCAGCCCGTTCCGGCTGACGTAAACCCAACCCTCATCGCCTTCGAACATCATGGCCATCCATTGCAGGCGGAACTGCTGCCGCTTCTTCAGTGCCGTGGGCATGTCCATCAGGTGGAGCCGGACGCCGTTGGCGTAGGTCATGACGGCATCGAACTGCATGGCGGTATCGTAAAGGCCTTCCTCGCCGAAGACGCCCGTGGCTTCCACGTCGACGGGGCCGGTATGGTCGGCATCGAGCGCCCACTGGGCGATGTCCACGTCGTGAATGCCCCAGGCGCCGCTCAGGCAGCCCAGGGAGTAGTCGTAGATGTGGGTCCAGTTCCGGGTGCACCGCAGGGTGTTGTACGGCGCCCAGGGAGCGGGGCCGAGCCAGAGATTGTAGTCGAAGCCGGAGGGCACGGGTTCGGTGGGCTGCGGCCCGGCCTTGGGTGCGGTGGCGGTGCCGATGAAGATATTCCGGAGGCGGCCGATGCGGCCGTTGCGCACGAGTTCGACGGCGTGGCGGTAGCCGGCGTCGGACCGCTGCTGGGTGCCGAACTGGAAGACCACGCCGTAGCGGCGGACGGCGTCGCGCATGGCCTGGCTCTCGGCGACGCTCATGCTCATCGGCTTCTCATAGTACATGTGCTTGCCGCGGCGGGCGGCTTCGAGGCCGATGAGCGCGTGCCAGTGGTCGGGGACCGCGAGGACCACGGCATCGATGTCCGGGCGCGCGAGCAGTTCGCGGAAGTCGTTGTAAGCGGCACAGTCGTGATTGCCGTACTTGCGGTCGACGGCGGCCTTGGCGCGCTCGCGGTGCTCCTGGCGCACGTCGCAGACGGCCAGGGTTCTCACCTCCGGTTCCTGGAGGAACGCACGAACGTGGGAGGATCCCATGCCGCCGACGCCGATGTGCCCGAGCACGATGCGGTCGCTGGGGGCGGGGCTTCCGGCGCGGCCAAGGGCGGAGGCCGGAACAAGGAGCGGCGCGGCCGCCGCACGGGCAGCCGCGCTAAGAAACGTACGCCTGTTCATAGCACTCTACGAGGAGCCGCGAAGCCGGCGGTCTCCGGGGGAATCCAGCATATCACTACCATTCGAGCCGGAGAAGCAACTGGAGTTCGCGCGGGATCGCGGTATCGAACTTCGCGTTGCGGTCGATGGTGCTGGTGACCACGCCGGCCACGTTCGCGCCGGCGGTGATGTTGGTGTTAGGGTCGGCATAGTTGGGGTGGTTGAAGGTGTTGTTCGCCAGCATTTCGACGCGCAGGCGCAGGCGCTCGCCCAGCATGAAGTGCTTGGCCACGCTGTTGTGGAGGACGGCCGTGCCGGGACCGAGGATAGTGCCCTTGGCCGCGGTGCCGAAGCGGCCGACGGGCGGGGCGCCGAAAGCGGTGAGATCGAACCAGCGATCGACGGTGGGGTCGTCCAGCCGGGAATCGTGCAAGTGGTCGGGACGGAGGGTGACGACCGGCCGGGTGCCGCTGGTGGTGAAGCGGGTGCCGGTCGGGTCGGGCCCGGTCCACTGCGGGGTGAGAAGGCGCCCGCTTTCGAGCGCGACGATGGCGGAGAGTTGCCAGCCTCCGAACACCGCCTCCAAAAAGCGGTTGCGGCTGGAGAACATGCGGCCGCGGCCGAACGGGACGTCCCACATCATGTGCGAGGAGAACCGGTGAGTGGGCAGCCGCTCCCAGGCGGCGCGCTCGCGCCGGCGGTCGAAGGCGTCCTCCGGCGACTGGCCGTCTTCGAGGTCGCCGATGTCGCGCGCGAGCGTGTAGTAGGCCTGGAAGTGCAGGCCGGCGCGGTAGCGGCGCATCACCTGGGCGGTCAGCGCATGGTACTGATGCCCGGCGCCGTTATCGGCGTAGAAGATGTCTGGGTATTGCAGGAAGCGCCGGGATTTTTCCGTGAAGAGGCGCTCGTCGGCGACCGGCTGATTGACGTTCCAGGTATAGACGCCCTGGCGGGTGTTGGTGCCGGTGTATCCGAGGTGAAACCCCATGTCCCAGCGCTGGTGCTCGATGGTGAACTGGTACTGGGTGACGCGCGGAACGCGCAAATCGGGGCGCACGGCGGATGGCAGGCTCACGCTGGCGGGACCGCCCACGCCGCCGGAGGGGAAAACCGCCGGCCAGACGAGCGGATTGTCCAGCGGATTCGTATACGCCGGCTCGGTGATTACGAACGGAATGCCGACCGCGGTCAGGCCGCGCGGGGACTGGTTGTAGGCCACGCCGACGCCGCCGCGAAAGACCGTGTTGTTGCCGAACGGTCGCCAGGCGAAGCCGGCGCGCGGCGACCAGTTGTTCAGATCCGCCTTCAGCAGGCTATCCGAAGGCAGGCCGAGCGCGGAGGCCTCCACCACACTCACGTACCCGTCCGGCATCAGCGGGCTCACCTTGGCCAGCGAGCCGTCCGGCACCACGATCTGCCCGCTGCCGATATCGAACATGGCGAGGCGCCCGCCCTTCTCGGTCCAGGGCATCTGGGTATCCCAGCGGAGGCCAAGAGTGAGGGTGAGCCGCTGGGTGGCTTTCCACTCGTCGGTGAAGTAAAAGCCGTGCGACCAGCGCGTGCGGTTCTGTTCGATGGTGGGAAAGTTTCGCTCCAGGGTGCTGGGAATGCCCAGCAGAAAATCGGCGTAGGTATGCCCGGTGAAACGGTTGGAGAAGGTGGAACGGCCGAAAAGCGCGTCGCCCTGCCGAACGTCGAGGTAATTGGACTTACGTAAGTTAGTGCCCATTTTTAACGTGTGGGCGCCGATAATCTTAGTAATATTATTGGTGATGCTGATGACGCGATCGCGCCCGCAGGGATCGCAGTCGCTGCGGGTGGAAAGGCCGGAAATACCCAGGTTCTGGAAGTTCACGCGGTGAATCCCGGTGGCGTCCGGCAGGTCGGGCGCCAGGCCGCTCAGCCCGAACTCCTCCGCGAACTGCCGCCCGTTGACGACGGACTTCGACGGCTGGTTCTGGTTATTCCAACCCAGGCGGAACTCGTTGAGCAGCGAGGGGGCGATGGTGTAGGTATGGGCCAGGGTGAGGGCATCCATGTCGCGGCGGCTGAGCGACTTGGTGTCCCGCAAGGTCGGGAAGCTTGTCTCCGGCCGGGTGAAGTTCCAGCGCACATTGGTCATCCTCAGGTAGAGGAAGTTCTTGTCGGAGAAGCGGTGGTCGATGCGGGTGGTGATGGTGGGCTGGTGAGCGATCGGCACCAGCCAGGTGTCGCGAAAGTTGTTGGTTGCGAAAAGGCTGGTTTCGCCGAAGTTCGCAGTCGGGAAATAGCGCTCCTGAATGGCCGCGGACATGGGGTTGATGCGGCCGGCTGGGATCCGGTTGCCCGGGAACGGCTGCCCGTTCTGGGGGTCGACGATGACGGTACCGGGGAGCAGGTTGGAGAAGTCGCCGGCTCGCCACGTTTCGAGCGGAACCGTGCGATTCACCGAGAGATTGTTCTGGCTGCCGAAGACGATCTCGGTGGTGTGGAAGAAGAAGGTCTTGTTTCTCCCGTCGTAGAGTTTGGGGAGATAGACCGGCCCGCCCGCGGAGAAGACCGTGCGGTGCTCGCGCAGCGTATCGCGGCGCTGGTTGAACGGATTGCGTGCGCGAAACGCGGGCGTGGTGTAGTAATCGGCAATAGTTCCATGGAAGTCGTTGGATCCGGAGCGGCTGATCATGGTGACCTGGCCGAGCGTGGGCTGTTCGGCGGAGCCCATGGCGACATCGATGCGCATCTCCTGGACGAGTTCGGTGCGGTCGAGGAGGGGTCCGATAGGCCCGCCGCCGGCGGTGGCGATGGAGGTGCCGTCGATAGTGGCTTCGCTCTGGTTGTTGCCGGTGCCGCCGATGCGGATGGACCAGTTGCTGGTGCGTTCGACCTGCGGGGTCATGGTGAAGTAGTCCCAGGCGCGCCGCAGCGTCAGGGGCAGAGAGCGCATGACCTGCCGCTCCATGGTGCTGGCCACGCGAGCGGTTTCGGTTTCGATGAGGGTGGCGCCGCCGGTGACCTCGACGGTCGTGCCAACCGTGTCCAGCGAGAGTCGGACGTCGATGCGGCGATTGTCGCGCACCGTGAGAATGACGTCTTCCGCCCGAAAGGGCGAGAAGCCCTCGGCCGAGGCCGTGATCTGGTACGTGCCGTCCGGGATATTTGCCAGCGTGTAGTTGCCCTGTTCGTTGCTGAGGGTTACGAACCGATAGTTCTTGGATGTTTCGGTTGCTTCGATCCTGACGTTTGGAACCACCGCGCCGGCCGGGTCCGTTACGGTGCCGGTGATGGTGGCAAAGGTGCTTTGCGCGGGCGCATGAAAGGCCGGCAGCGCGAAGCAGCAGGCTGCGATGGCAGCGGAACGCAATCTCATTACTCACCCCCCTGACGCAGGAGCCATGGTGAACTCCGCGTTACGCGCGTCGTGGGACGCGACCCTGGAAGTACTATATGCCGCGCGGCGCCGGACCGAACGGGAACTTCGCGAGCCGCGGCTCTAAATCCGGTATATTGGATAAAATCGCAGCCAAGGTGGTTTACACACGTTACTTGGGAGGGGGCGTATGGCAACAGCTCCGGATCATTGGAAAACTCGCTCCCTACCGTCCGCGGCGCGGGCGTTAGAGGTGCTGGAGAGAATCGCCAGTGCCAGGAGCGGGTTGAAGTTTACACATATTACGCGGCAGTTGCCTTACCCGCGCAGCTCCCTGCACGCGTTGCTGCTGACCCTGGAGCGGTGCGGGTTCGTGCAGCGGACGAGCGCTCGGGGCACGTTTATGCCGGGCCCGCGGTTGATGAGGTTATCGAGCCAGGCGTTAACCGCCACCAGCCTGACGGAGCGCGCCGCGCGCCCCATGCGCGTGCTGATGCAGCGCAGCGGCATGGCCGTGCAACTCGGCGTGCTGGACGGCGACCAGGTGACGATAGCCGCGCAGGCGGCGCCGGCGACGACGAAGACCGTTACGTTCCAGGGCCAGCGGATGGCGTGGCACTGCACCGCCCTCGGGAAGGCGCTGGCCGCATACCTGCCGGAATCGCTGGTCGAGGAGATGCTCCGGTCGCATGCATTGTTCCCGCACAACGAGAACACCATTATCTCGCCGCGGAAAATCAGCACCGAACTGGCGGCCACCCGGCACCGGGGCTACGCCCTGGATAACGAGGAAAACATGATCGGCTATCGCTGCCTGGGGGCGCCGATTTTCGATGTGCGGGGGTATCCCTGCGCGGCGCTGAGCGTGATGGGGACGGTGGAGCAGATCTCGGATGAGCGAATACGGCCGCTGGCGGAGGATCTCTGCCGCGCCGCGGATCGCGTTTCGGAGATGTTGGGCGCGGAGATTCGCTCCGGGCAACGAGAGGAGTGCGGCTAAAGAAAGCGGCCGGCACCCGCTGCGGGGCGCCGGCCGCAAAGCCGTTCAGCGTAAGCAGATTGCGGGCAGCGCCCGCACCAGGCGGATTACGGTTCGGCCTGGCACGACCCGCCGAGGCTCGACTTGACCACCCGCTGCAGATCAACTACAGTGCACTTGCCGTCCCTATTCAGGTCGGCGCTTCCGCACTGGGTCACCCCGAGAATCTGGTGGATGGCAATCTGCACGTCCAGCGCATCCACGCCGCCGCTGCCGTTCAGGTCGCACAAATTTGCGGGGGCGCCGCCGGACGTGGAGAGCATCCCGACCCAGACCTCGGACTTGGTGCTGCTGGATCCCTGGTTGAAGCCGATCAGGGCGTTATGGGCGGCATCATAGGTCATTGCCTGGGGCCGTGTCGCTCCAACTCCCTGGGAGGGCAGCCTGGTCCAGGTATCGGCAACCGGGTCGTATTCCCAATCCGCCGGCGTGTTGCCGGTCTGGTGATAGACGATTTTGTTAGTAGCCGAATTGTAGGCCAAGGCCGGAAGGGGAATGTAGGCTGAGGCGTCCATGGGAGGCGGAGTGGTGGAGAGCGCCTTCTGGGTCCATGTTCTGGTGGGAACGTCGTAGGCCCAGACCTGGTTCTGCCGGATGCCTTTGTACCCCTGCCACCCGCCGAAGAGGATGGCTTTCTTCGTAACCGGATCGTAGACCATGGCGGGAAACATCGATCCGGGCGGCTGAACTCCGCCGGCCACCTGCACTTCGTTCCAGTCGTCCGGAACAACGCAACCGGCCGCGCTTTGCTCGGCGGTGGGCACCCCGGGGGTGGGATTACCCATTGTGCTGCAGAACACCCAGTTATTGCGCGTCCCCGCCCTGCCGTCGTAGCCGTAGGAGAAGAGCACGTCGTTCTCGGGATCGTAGATCGTAGCCGCCATGTAGTAGGGACGGCTTTGAGTCGTGGGGACCTTGTGCCAGGTATTGTCGAGCGGGTTCGCGTTCAACTTCAGGTACCAGGTATCGTAGAGATCGTCGCCGCCGCAGACGCCTCCGTGCAGCCATAGCACGTTCCGCTTGGTGTCTACCGCCATGTGCCATATGGGATGGCGGTCGGCGGGCCAGGTGTCGCTGCCCGGATGGCAGACGCTGGTTTTGCTGCCCGTTCCCGGCAGGCGGGTCCAGGTATTTGCGGCCGCGTTGTAGAAGTACAGATCGGTGGAGTAGATGCTCTTCGAAGCGCTGGTGACGCCATACAGAATGGTCTGCTGGGACACGGGGTCGTAGTGAATCGACAGGTATCCGTTATAGCCGGGCCAATTCCCCGCCGCGGCCGGCTTCTTCCAGGTGATCCCGGTGGGCAAATCGCCGTCGATGGCAGTTGCAGTGAACGTGATGGGGCTTCCAGCCAGGGTGCCCGAGGAGGCCAGCACGGTGTGGGTTCCGGCAACCGGCCCCAAGGTCAGGCGGGTAGCGGCGCGGCCTTCGGAGTCCGTGGCCGCCACCGGCGGTTCCAGGGCGCCACTACCCGCGCTGAGGGTGAAGCTCACGCTGACGCCCGAAACCGGACGGCCGTTGGCGTCGGTTACCTTCACGACGAAGGGGGCCGCAAGCGGTTGCCCGACCCTGCCGGACTGATGGTCGCCGCTCACCAGAATGAGATTGGCCTCCGTCCCGGTCTCCACCGTAGCGTTCGCTGTGAAGATGACGGGGCTTCCGGCCAGCGTATCCGCAGAGGCTACGACCTGGTTCGCCCCGGCCTCGGGCCCCAGCGTCAGGATGGTGAAGGCGAACCCGTCGTTATCGGTACTTGCCTGCGCCGCCGAGAGCGAGCCGCCGCCCGCGGTGATGGCGAAGGTAACGGTCACTCCGGGTTTCGGCTTGCCCTCGGGGTCCGTCACCCGGACAATGAGCGGATTCGGGAGGGCCTGTCCGGGGCTGCCGGTCTGGCCGTCTCCACTGACGAGCGTGAGGGAGCCGGTTGGAACGACGGGTCCCCCTTCTCCGGGTTCACCGCCGACCCAGGCCCTTACGGAGAAGTTCGCCGCGTTCAGACCGCTGAGGCCGGTGGCAATGGTGATGCTCTGGGTCTGGCCCGGCGTGCCGGGAGCGGGAACGTTCGCGGCATCTGTGGCGGCAAACCAGTTCATCGTGTTCGCCGGATCGCCGGTAAAAGTATTGGTGGCGGGATCGAAGCCGATCCAGTCGACAATGCGCTTCGGCCCCCATTTAATGCGGTAGCTTTGCGCGTTTTCCGGTGCCGTCCATGAGATGGTGTAGGAGCCGCCGCCGTTGTCCATCACTCCGGTGACGGGTACATCGGTGAGCACCGCCGTTCCGGGGTTGACCGCCCGTTCGATGACCGCGCCGATATTGTACTGGCCGAACTCGGCGGTTCTCATACCGGTGGCCGCGATCAACCGCTGCATCGCGAGCCGGAACTGGGGCTCCCAATCGGTCTTGCCGGTGACGGCGTGCTTCAGCCAGAAGGGGAACCAGACCGTTTGGTTATCTCTCACTGGGAAATACTGCGTATCGCAACCGTTCGGCGCATCCAGGGCCATGTAGTAGCGGAATCCGTTGGTTTTCCATTGGTTGGTGCCGTCCCAGCCAAATCCCTCGGTGAGGGTCCACTCGCTGAGCCCGTAGGCCAGGTCGAGAGCCAGGCCGTAGTCTTGCCACTGCGGGCCCATGGCCTCGCGCAGTTCCCAAATGCCCTGAGCCAGAATGGAGGTCTGGAAGGGGCCATTGGCGCGCCATACCCCAGACGCCCCGCAGAGTTTGGCGATGCCGCCGCGAGCCGTGTGATGTACACCACGGGTTCGGCTGATGCCTTGAACCGTCCAGGGGCCTCCAACGGGGCCAAAGGAACAACCTTCTGGGAACCCGGACATGCAGAGATCCGGTTTCACCTGAATGTTGAAGCTGTTCCTCGCCTGCGCCAGCACACCCTGGGTATCCGGATCCCCTATGGACGCCAGAAATGTGGCGAAGCGTGCCGCACCCATCAATTGGATGCCAACCGCACGGGTGTTCCACAGCCCGCGGCTCATCCCGCTCTGGTAGGTCTGGTTATTGAGATACCAATCTTTGGTGCCGTCGAGCATCGCATCGCGGATGGTTTCGTCGCCGCTCATGAAATAGAAGTCCGGCATGCCGTACCAGTGTCCATGCTCCTGATCCACCCAGTTGCGGAAGGAGAGGGAGGCATTGGCGGACTGGGCGTTTGGAAAGCCGAAGCCGTCCAACTCGGCGGGAGGGGATACCGAGCCGAATCCGGGGCGGTCGCGCCAGTCGAAGCCGTCGGAATGCGCCCACGCGAGGGCTGCCTGGAAGCGGTAGAAGTGCGCCGCCAACAGATAACGGCCGGTCATGCCCCGTGTAAGGAAATTCAGAAGGTACGACCAGCGAAACTCCGACTGGTTGCCGCCGCCGCCCGCAGACCAGTTGTAGGCCATGGTGGCGTAGAGCGGATTGTTGTAGGTGTCGGCGGTGCCGAGATCCTGAAGACAGCATGCGCGGCTGGCGCTGACCGCGGGGTTGGCCGTTTTCGCCAGGCTCTTATAGTAGTCGTCCTCCACCTGAGGGTCGACCAGGGGGTAGGGAAAGACGCGGGCCTGGTTGTAGTGCGTGAGGTGCGCCCTGCCGGTGAGGTAGTGCTGGAATTTCAGAAACTCGTCGGCGGGCGAAGCCAGCGCGGAGGAGTGGAAGTTCAGAAACGCGTCGTAGATGCTCCATTGAGGCCAGGCCTGATAGATGGGCTTGCCGTTCTGCCGGGCGAAGATGCCGATGCGAACGTCCGTGCCTCCCGCGTTGAACTCCAGCGATTTCGGCCCGTAGGCCGCCATCTGGTAGACGCCGATCTGGAGGCCGGCGCCGCTTGCGTCGCGGATGTCCGCCCAGCCTTCCGGGTACTCCGTTTTCGAGCCGCTCATCACGACGCCTCCATTCGCGACGAGGCGGTAGCCGGGATCGGTCGTGTAAGGAACGCAGCCGTAACCGCAGCCGTTCCTGGTGTCCTTCATCAGGTCGGAATCGCCCTGGAAAAGGTAAACGCTCTCGCTGCCGGAAACCGTTCCGGTAGTGGGAGATGACGTGTGGTTGGCGATCGCATAACTGAGCGGGCCGCCGAGGCTGGGCCGGACGCGGATTTCATATCCCTGGTGGCCCTTGTATGCGGTCGCAAAGGTGTTGGATTTGCCGTACTCCGCGTTCCGCAGTATCGAGGTGATCTTCAGCCAGGACTTGTCCTTATAGAAGTACATCCTCACGGTGAACTGGAGGTAAGCAAATCCGGACGCATCGACGTGGCGCCCCGTAGCCTTGATGACCGCTTTCGCGGGTCCGTTCTCTTCGATGACGGCCGTCGAGTTCGGATCGTTCGCCGAGGAATAGACCGTGGTGCACGGAGGGCAGGTGGTTTGGCCGGGGGGAGGGCCGTTGACCACCAGCCCCTCGGACGAACCGCTGGTGACCAGCGTGCGGTCGCCCACGACGACGCGGTCGAGGACATTGAAGCGCGCCTTCCGGATCGTGAACGTAGCGGTACCGGTGTTTACCGTGATGGTTGCGCCGTCGTCGGTAGCGAGGTCGGGCCCGCCGAAATTGCCGGAGCCGCCGTCGCGCAGCGCAATGCCGGTGTTGGCCTGACCGGCGGCGAGGCTGGCCTGGGTATCGACCAGCACCCACTTGATGCGCCCCGAAGGCCATCGGCCGAGCACCCGGAACTGTCCCACGGTAGCTCCGCTCAAAGTGAGACGGTTCAGGTCCGTCGTGCCGGTGGATTCGTCGTCCGGCAGCGGGACACCCACGGTTACCGGGTCGAGAGTCCTGGCAACCCCGGCAACGCTTCCGGGATAGATGGCCTCCTGAACGGTCAACGGCACGTTCACTTCGGCGAACCCGGGCACGACAAGGAGAATCGACGCAAAAAGAAGCTGTTTCATGTTCCTAACCGCTAGATAGCTTGACCTCGCATAGCCGGAGAACCGAGGGCGCGTCACGGCCGCACGCCCTCGACCGCGATGGTTACCGCGTTGCTCTCCACCAGGCGCCCGCCGGGCGCGGTGACGCGCAGCCTCACCGGGACTGCCGCGCCTTCCACCCCCGCCGGAATGGCGGCCATGATTTCGTATATGCCGGCCGCTCCGGCGACGGGCGCGATGGAATCCGCCGGGACGGGAACGCCGCCCACCTCCACCGAGATGGAAGCGGGCGCCAGGGCGCCGCCCAAACCGGTGGCGCGCAGCGACACGCGGTCGCCGGGCTGCGCCGGCTGCCCCAACTCGCGGTAATCACGGGCGACAGCGAGCGACGAGGTTCCGGAGAAGAAGACCAGGCCCTGCCCGCGGCCGGAGCCGTCCAGCGACAGGATGCCGGGGGCGGCATCCTGCATCGCTGCCGCGGCCGGCTGGGTCGCTCCGGCCTGGTTCTCGACCACGATGTCCAGCGTGGCGCCGGCATCGCTCGCCGGGCACAGGAAGTCCACGCGGCGCGGTGAGGCATACAGCACCGGTGCGTATCGGCCGTTGATGCTCACCCGGGTTCCCCCGAGTCCGGTCGAGGCGCCCGAGGGATCGAGCGCGGGTTGATTGCCCTCGAAGAGCCAGCGCCCGAGAATCGTGGCACGAGCGCCGGGACTGCAAACGGCCTCTTTGCTCTGGCTGCCGCCGTTGAGCAGGCTTTCGATGGCGGGTTTTCCATCGTCCACTTCCACCACGACGCTGCCGGTAGAGACGGCGCCGGCGGAATTCCGCGCGGTGAAGACGACCTCGTGCCGCCCCTGCTGTGATTGAACCGGCGTCCAGGTGAACGAGCCCGATTGTGGGTCGAAGAGCGCCCCTTCGGGAAGATCGGCGGAAAGCTCCACCGGCAGGCCCGATGCGTCGGAAGCCGCAACGGTGAAGGCGAGCCGCGATCCGAAGCGCGCCAGTTGGTCGCCGGGCAGGGTGAGGACCGGTGCGCCGGCGGCCAGGGTTGTGATCGTATCCTCGGCGGTGT
The DNA here is from genome assembly GCA_041685075.1 of Bryobacteraceae bacterium. Classification (GTDB taxonomy): domain Bacteria; phylum Acidobacteriota; class Terriglobia; order Bryobacterales; family Bryobacteraceae; genus JAMCRM01. The sequence goes on along the minus strand of JAWLGN010000067.1, from coordinate 2,257 downwards.
GGTCTCCGAAGCGCGCGCCAACGGTTGCGGTCTCTTGCCCGCAGTCCGGGCCGGCTTCGACGGCAAAGGTGAGGGTGGCCTGTCCGGGCCGCGTGGTCACCGATGCCGGGAGCCGCAGCCCCGAACCGCTGGTCGAGAGAGCGAGGGTAACGGGTTCTTCCACGCCGGAGGCGTTCAGCCGGAGTTCGCAAGTGGCCCTTTCGCCGGGCCCGAGGACTCTGGGGAGGCAAGCCAGCGCCGCCGGCTGCAATCCGCGCAGCCCCACGGTGGCGGTTTGGGAACTCTCTCCGAGCTCCGCGACGATGCTGCTTTCCTCATCCTCGCCGGTAGGCTGGCTGCTCAGCTTGAAGCGTGCGGAGGCGGTTCCCGGAGCGATTTCCACGGCCTCGGGGACCCTGATGCCCGGGTTGTCCGACGCCAGCCGCACTACGCTCGCTTCCTCGGCGGTTCCGGCCAGCTCGACGGTGCACTGGGTTCCGGCGCCGGCCACTACGGTCGAACTGTCGCAGGTGAGCGCGGAGAGGGTCTGGGCGGCCTGCGCGGGGCCGTTCAGGGTGAGGGAGGTCTTTACGGAACTCCCGTTCATGGCCGCTGTAATGGTGGCGGTATCGTCGGCCTCGATCTGCAGCGCCAGCGCGGTGAACCGCACGGTGTTCGATGCGGGCGCAACTACCGCAGTAGGGGTGACAAACAGGGCATTGGTGCTGCTGGTCAGGGCTATGGGGGTGATTTCCATAGCCGGCCTGGCCAGGGTGACGGTGCAGAAGCTTACCTGCCCGCTGGAGAGCGTCGTCGGAGTGCATACCACCGATACCAGGTCGCCGGAAGGCGCCTCCAGGTTCAGCACGGCGCTCTGCGAGCTTTCATTGGCGGACGCGGTAATCACCGCCGTCTCGTTGCTGGTCACGGCACAAATCTTGACGGTGAAAGCGCCTGCCAGTTGTCCCGCCTGGATCTCGACGGTTTCCGGCATGATGAACCCTTCCTTGGAGGAAGCCAGCGAGACGGCGAGACCCCCATCCGGCGCGGGCGCTGTCAGCGTCACGGTGCAACTGGCCATCTCGCCGGTTTTCAAAGTTTGGGGGGTGCACTGGAGAGCGGAAATCTTCGGAACCTCCGGCGGAGCCGCGATGGTGAGCGCCACCGACTGTGATACGCCGGCGAAGCTGGCGGTGATGGTGGCGGTAACGTCCGATGTCACGGTCCCGGCAGCCGCCGTGAAGTTCACGGAGTTCTGGCCTCCGGGGATAACGGCCGAAGGAGGGATCAGGACCGCACTGCTGCTGCTGGCAAGTTCGATCACCGTCAGGCCGGCCGGCGCGTGAGCCAGGGTGATCTTGCACAGGCTCACCTGTCCCGAACTCAGACTGGTTGGATTACAGGAGAGTGAGAACTGCACCGGCGCCGGGAGTAGCGTTATCGGGGCCGGCTTCGACGTGCCGTTCAGGCTTGCGGTAACCGCTACGGTGTGGTTCGACTGCACAGGTCCCGCGGTGACGGTGAACTGCGCCGTGCTGCTGCCGGCCGGTACCACTACAAACGCGGGGAGCGCCAACTCCGCACTACCGGCGGCCAGCACTACCGTGGCGCCCGCCGGCGGCGCCGGCTCGCTCAAGGCGACGGTGCAGACGCTCGACTCTCCGGCGGTCAGGCTGGCAGGAGTGCATTGCAGCGATGACAGGGTAACCGGCGCCCGGTCGCCCGCCAGGGAGAACGAAGCCGTTCTGGAGACGCCGTCGAGTGTCGCGGTCAAGGTGGCGGACTGATCGGCGGGAATCGTCCCCGCCTTCACCGCGAATGCCGCGGATGCCGATCCGCCTGCTACCGTCACCAGCGCGGGCGCGGAAAGCAGCGGATTGCTGGAAGCCAGGCTCACCACTATTCCTCCGGATGGCGCGGCACCGCTGAGGCTTACGGTGCACGACGAACTCTGTCCGGAACCGAGCGAGAGCGGGCTGCAACTCAATCCGCTCAGGCCGATGCCGGGGCCGCCCGAAGTTACCGAAACAGTGCCGCCGTTGCCCGCAATTGCAAGGCCCGTTCCATCCTGCGAGGCGCCGAGCGTGTTGGCGACTCCGATGGAAGCGCTGCCGGCCGCCGCCGGTGTGACCCGGACGACCGCGGCCACGCCGTTGGGCATGGTCTGTTGATTCAACCCGAACAACACGCAGGTGTACGAGCCGTCTTTATTGGCGCAGGCGATCGACTTCCCGGCCGCGGCTGCCGCCGGACCCGCCGTCGCACTCACTGCGGCAAC
>JAWLGN010000406.1:0-3741 GCA_041685075.1 Bryobacteraceae bacterium | reverse complement strand
ACCGCCCAGAACCCCAGTTGATCGTCGGGCAGGAGGTAGCCGGTGAAGGAAAGCAGCAGCGTCAGCACCAGCAGAATCACCCCCACGCACCAGTTGAATTCCCGCGGCCGCTTGTAGGAACCGGTGAGCACCACCCGAAACATGTGCAGCCAGAGCGTGATAATCATGAGGTGCGCCGCCCAGCGGTGCATGTTCCGCAGGAGCGTGCCGAAGGGAACGTCGTGCTCCAGGTAGAGAATGTCGCGGAACGCCTGGATCTTGGTGGGATGGTAGTAGAACATGAGCAGCACCCCGGTAAACGTCAGTACCAGGAACAGGTAGAAAGTAATGCCCCCCATGCCCCAGGTGTAGCTGTAGCGGACGGCGTCGCGGTTGATTTTCGCCGGGTGCAGGTGAAGGAAGACGTTGGAGACGATCCCCAGGGATCGCGTACGCGGATCGGTGCGTTCGCGCTTGACCCGGAAGACCGATTTCCAGATCTGTGTCTTCTGCGGATCCTTCAGATCCTTGCCCAGTTCGCCGAGTTCCTGGCGGGCCTTCGCCAGCAGGTCCACCCCGCCCTTTTGGCCATTCGACCCAGTTGCCATACCCCCCTCTTAACCGCTCGCAAACCTGCGGCACGCGCTGTGGCTACGTGGTCAGGTAGGAATTCGAATCCGTCTCGAAGTCACAGGAACCGCCGGGAATGCACTGATATAACCGGCTTGTATCGACTACAATCTGGCCCTCGGCATCGAGTTCCACGTGGGCGCGGTCCATCGGACGCGGCGCCGGGCCCTCGAAGTTGACTCCCTCGATGTCGTATCCGCTTCCGTGGCAGGGGCACTTGAACTTGTTTTCGCTTTCCACCCAGTTGGGCGTGCACCCCAGGTGCGTACACTTGGCGGAGATCACAAACAGCTTGTGCGGCAGGCGGACCACCCAGATGCGGTGCGATTGCTTGAAGCGCTCATCGACCCCCAATCCGAAGTCCGAAGGAGAGCCGATGCGAAACCGCGAACTGGGCTCGAACAGCGTGCGCGGGAAGAAAAAGCGCAGGAACATCAGGAAATTCGTGCCCAGGAAGGCGGTGACGGCGGTCCAGACCAGCCGCCGGCGCAGTTTCAACCGGTCGTTTTCTTCCGGAGCTTCTTTCTTCGGAACTGCGGCCGGCCTGGCGGCCGCGACGGTTGGCTGAGCTTGCCGGGATGTTACAGCGCTCGCTTTCGGAGGCTGGGTCTCCATAAGCTTAGAAGCATCCTTCGCCGAATTTGGCGGGCCCCTCTGCCCTTAGCGGAGCGATGATATCGTCTGCACGCGATCCTTGTCAAAACCAAAGCCGGCCGTGGGCGCGTTTACGTACGCATCTTTACCGGAGTTATGTTCTCAGAATCACAAATTCAGTAAGGTACATTCCCTGGATCCGGCGAGGCCTCTTCGTTGCGGAGGCGCGCGATGGTAGCCCGAAGCCAGTTCTTTACTGCATCTTCCAGTTGCTCCCGGTCACCGCGGCGTTCGAGCGAGTGTACCGTGTCACCCTTTTCGTTCAAAGGTATGAAATGGCAGGGCAGGTCTTTGTTCTGGTGCTCGGTGGGCACGGCAAACAGCAGCACACAGTCTTCGTGGCATTCCGGCTCGTGCCCCGGAACGAGCCAGTGGTTGATACACGCGATGCCGTGATAGAAGAGCGGCGGTTCCTGCCCGGGCTGGCCGGCGGGGCGGGCATAGCCTCCCCCTTCGATCAGGTCGAGCTCGGCTTCCAGCAGCCGTATCAGCTCGGCATGTCTGGCTGGCATATCTGCCTCCTCTTATGTTTTCACATGTAACTTCTCGTTGAAAGTGTTACATGCACCGGCCTAGGTCTGGCGGCGGCAACACCTGCTTCATAGTAACCCCGGTTGTCAACAGCGGCTAAGTGGATCGGAAAGCGCTCTGCGGATCCGGCGGTTCGCCGGCTCTTCATACAACAGGAACACCGCCGCCGAGAGAACCACCACGGCGGCGATGTAGACCAGCGGCGCCGCGGGGTATGGGATGAGAGCGTCCAGGACCCAGCGCCGGTACCACCACAGCAGGGGAATGTGGAGGATGTACATGGCATAGGTGGCCTTGCCCGCCAGGAGCGCGGCGGGGGTGGAGAGCGCCCGCACGGCGTAGCCGCCGCCCAGCGCCAGCCCCAGCACGAGACCCGCGTTGGCGAGCCGCAGCAGGGTATCGGTGAAATCCCAGGGCTGAATGGCGCGCGAGCCGAGAATCGCCGCCAGCCCGAGGGCCGCACCGGGCGCGTACAGCCAGTAGCCCCGTCCCGCCAGCCGGCTCCGGCGCTTGACGAGGTGCTCATAAATGGCGGCGAGCGCCATGCCCATCAGAAAATCCCCCAGGTAGAGGGGCGGCTTCCATGCCTTGGGCAGTCCCGCGGCGCGCACCGCTACAGGCAGCGCCAGGGCGAGCGCCGCCAGCAGCAGCGTTCTGCGCCGCGAACCGCTGAAGAGCACTACGGCCACCGGAAAGCACAGGTAAAAGAACAGTTCGCAGGAGAGCGACCAGGCGGGCGCATTCCAATCCACCGGCATCGCCGCCCAAGCCTGAAGGAGCAGCACGTAGGCGGCGGCCACCCCTACCCCGCCGGCGTCCAGTTGCCGCACCGCGATGGGAGCGATGATCAGGAGACTGAGCAGGTAGACCGGGTACACCCGGGCGAAGCGCGCCACGAGATACCGGCGCAGGCCGGCGCGGTCCCACCGCATACGCCCGTAGCCGTGCGCCAGCACGAAGCCCGACAGCATGAAAAACGTTCCCAGCGCGACGTGCGCCATATCCACCAGCACCCGGCCCGGCTGGGGGAGAGACCCCACGGCGTCGTCCAGCATTTGACCCGGACCGGTCAGGTGGTGAACGATAACCCACAGTGCCAGCGGGAAACGCACACCCGTGAGGGCGGGAAACTGAATCGGACTGCGGTCCCTGAACGATATCAGCGGCAACCCTCCGTGCGCGGTGATCCTTTGCACATGGGGTACCAAGCCGCCTCCGGGTCGGGTACAGTCAAGAGGTGGAACTCCGGATCCTGCTCGTACTCCTTGCCGCAGCAGCAGCGTCGCCTGCTCAACAGGAGTCCGCGCCGCCGGCGCCGAAGCCCGATGCGAAGCGGCGCATCGAGCTGAACCTGCTGGGCCAGACCGATTCCGCCGCCGGCGAGAGCCGTCGCAACGAGAACATCCAATTCAACCTCATCGATAACAACGCGTTGAAGGAACTGCACGTGCGGCTAGGCGCCTCCACGACCATCGTGCGGGAGTTTCGGCCGGAGAGCGGCTATTTTGGCGCGGAGTTCGGTAACCCGCCGTCGGCGCCGCCGCACCTGGTGAAGAGCGGCGCGGGCGGCTTCCACGGGCGGTTGTTCGAAACGCACCAGAACAGTGTCTTCAGCGCGCGGTCGTTCTTCCAGGTGGGCGGGGTGAAGCCGGCGCGCGAGAACCACTACGGGTTCAACCTGGGGCTGCCGGCGTGGCGGGGCGCCTTCCTCGACCTGGAGGCTTCCCAGCAGAAGCTCCGCGGCAGCGTCAACGGCAACGTACTGGTGCCGCGGCCGGATGAGCGTACGGCGCTGGCCACCGATCCGGCGACCCGCGCCCTGGTGGAGCGCTTTCTGGCGGCCTATCCGCGGGAACTCCCCAACCGCACCGATATCAACGTGCGGGCGCTCAACACCAACGCCCCGCAGGTGATCGACAACGACACCGCCGGCGCGCGCCTCGATCT
>JAWLGN010000066.1:0-21077 GCA_041685075.1 Bryobacteraceae bacterium | reverse complement strand
AGCAAGAAGGCGGCGGCCTGACGGCCGCATCACTTTATGACATAAACCGGACAGATCACGTGCTAATAAAACCGGACAACTTGAAAAGCTAACGACAGTACTCCGCGAGCGCGTTCGAGTGCAGGGATTTCAGGAGCCGGCTTCCGGCGCCCGGCGCTCCAACGGAGGCGTGCCGCCGCCAGCGCCACCATCAGGGCCACCACCAGCGCAGTGGCCGCCACTGTCTGCGGAATGGTGAGGGCGCGCTGGAACGGTTCGGCCGTCCACCCGTAGACCAGCGCCACGTGGACCCAGTAAACCAGCAGCGAAGTCCTGCCCAGCGCCTGCACCCAGCTCCACCCGGGGCCCGCCGCGTGCTCGGTCCACAGGTACGCCGCCGCCAGCATCACCAGGACGATGCCCAGCCGGATGATCACCAGCCCGGGACTGTCCAGCCAGAACTCCGCCTTCTCATAAAACGAATAGGGCAGGCCGGAGAAGTAGCGGCCGCCCAGCACCAGGCTGAAACCCGCCAGAACAGCCCATTGCAGGGCGCGTTCGAGCCGCCCGGGCGCCAGCCGGCGGAGCACCGCGCCGCACGCCACCCCGAATGCCAGGTAGGCCGACCAGGGAAACAGCGGGAAGGCGGCGCGATTGGGCACCAGGTAATCCCGCAGCGCCCAAGGTACGCCGCTCCAGTCCGCCGCGCTCACCAGCGGCGAAGCGCAGGCCACCGCCAGCCCCGCCAGCCCCGCCGCCTGCGCGCGCCGCCGCGGCGGCCAGAGCGACAGCCCCGCCAGCAGAGCCATCGACACCCCCATGCAGTTCAAAATGTCCACTTTGAGCAGCGACCGCCAGAAGGAATCGCCCCAGGTGAACCCCGACATCGAGAGCCGGAACAGGAATGCCATCGCCAGCATGTATCCCGCGCGGCGCAGCATCCCGGCCAGCCGTTCGCGCCGCCCGGCCCCGCGCCGGTCCAGCCGGTCCATCTGGAAAGCGAAGGTCACTCCCGCCAGAAACAGGAACAACACCGCTGCCATTCCGCCCACCAGTTGCGACAGCATGTAGGGACCGCAGCGGCGCAACTCGGGCCGCACCAGGGAGTTGAAGGTGTGGCACTCGATCATGATCAGCACGGCGATGCCGCGCGTCCAGTCCAGGAAGGGGAGGCGGGTCACAACTCGACGGCTCTCCGCGGCGCGGCAGGCGCGTTGACCGCGGAGCGATGCCAAAGCAAGCGGCCTGTAGAGTGAATCACAAACCCAGGATTGCCGAAGGGCGGAACCTGCCAATCACCCCTTTCGGCTTGCCCTGGGGTTGTGGTTCGTCCAAACCGTTCGTGGCGGGGGAGGTGCCCGTTTTGCGGTAATAAAACTCCAGCAAGGGAGCCGGGTCGAAGTCGATCGCCGCGGCATACTGCCGGATGTAGCTGGTGTTATAGATCCCACCCGGCAGCTTCTTGAAATCGCCCGCCTCGATCGCACGGAGCGACCGAAGGCTGATCTTGGTCGCCTGGGCGATCTGTTCCAGGGTAACCCCGCGATTTGTACGTATGGTGGCCAATCCCAATACGCCGTTCTGTTCTGCCATCAAGCGCTCTCCACCGGAATCCGGCTGGGGGTGTACCGGGCCCGGCTCGTCATTAGTTAATTAATGCACTGAAGTACTAGACCATTAGTACCCCAAAACCCCAAACCGATCAATAATAATTTTGTTAAGAAGCATACATTGTACACCCCGCTCCGCCTGATCGGCTCAAGAGCCCGGTTCAGGCTGATAAACTCAAAAGAATGAGCATGACAAGGAGAATTTTCTGCATGGCCGGCGCCGGCCTGCTGAATGCTCTCCCTTGCCCGGCTCAAACGGCAGCCCGTCCGTTTCCCCGGCTGCTCGTAGTCTTTATCGGCGGACAACTCAGAACAGATTACCTCGATCGTGTAAATCATCTGCTGACCCCGGGGGGATTCCGGCGGCTGATGGAGCAGGGCGCCTGGTACCCGGACTGCCGCCACCAGGCCAGCACCTTCACTTCGAGCGGGGTCGCCACCCTGGCCACCGGCGCCTGGCCGCAGCTTCACGGCATCGTGGCCGACCAGTGGTACGACCGTGCCGCCGCCAAACCCGTCCCCGCCGATGCCGCCGGACTGCTCGCCACCACCCTGGCTTCCCAGGTGGCCGCCGCGCCGAACACGCGGGTGTTCATCGCCGGTATGGATCGGGAACCCACGGCGCTGCTCGAGGGCCGCACCCCCGCCCGCGGTTTCTTTCTCCAGCCCCGCGGGCAGGTGACCGCGCGCGGCGAGACTCCCCCCTGGCTGATTGAATTCAACCGCCTGCATCCCATCGAGAACTACTACAACGCGCGCTGGGTGGCGCTGGGCGCCGGCGCCGACGTCCCGCCCCTGCGGGTGCTCACCTGGGACAGCGCCCAACCCGCGCAGTTCTACGCGCTCTACCGCTCCTCGCCATTCGCCCAGGCAGGGCAGTTCGCTTTCGTACGGGAACTCATCGAGCGAGAAGGGCTGGGACAGGGCGAGACGACGGATTTCGTGGGCGTCGTGCTGGGATCCCTGGCGGAGTTGGGCCACGAAGTGGGGGCCGATTCACCCCTGGTGGACCAGATGGTGCTGCACCTGGACCGCGAACTCGCCTTCACGCTCGACAGCCTGGACCGCTGCCCCGGCGCGGGCAACTACACCCTGGCCTTCACCGCGGCGCATGGCGCTCCGGCCGCGCCCGAGGAGTCCGACCGCAAGCGCATGGCGGTCTCCGGGGAAGCGCTGGCACGCGCCATCGACCGGGCTCTCTCCGCGCGTTACGATACCCCGCCCGCCCGCACCCCCTTCGTGGAACGCTACATCTACCCGTTCCTCTATCTGCGGCCCGAGGCATTCAAAGGCCGCGACCCGCGCGAACTGCGACTGGCCGCCGGCCGCGCCGCTCTCGAGCACCCCGCGGTGGCCGGCTTCTATACCGCCGACGGCGACTCGTCCCATACCGGCCGGTGGGCCGAGCGCTTTCGCAACAGCTTCCATAGCCTTCGCTCCGGCGACGTGATGCTCTCCTACCAGCCGGGGTACGTCGAGGAATTCGGCGCCGGGCGCGGCGTCTCCTACGGCTCGCTGTACAACTACGACGCGCGCGTGCCGCTGTTTCTCTACGGGCCGCCGTTCCGCGCGCGCGTGATCGAGGAAACCATCGAAACCATCCAGATCGCCCCTACCCTCGCCCGCGTCGCGGGGGTGGCGCTTCCTTCCTCCAGCACCGGGCGCGTGCTCGCGGAAGCCTTCGCCCCACGGGCGGCGCGCCGATGAGCCGCCGCGACCCCCGCCTGGTGACCCGGCTGCTGGGCCGGGAACTGGCCACCCCGGTGCTGGCGGCTTCCGGCACCTTCGGCTACGGCCTGGAGTTCGAAAAGCTGGTGGACCTGGAAGCCCTGGGCGGCTTCTTCGTCAAGGGTCTCTCCCGCGAGCCCATGGAAGGCAACCGGCCGCCCCGCATCTATGAGGCCGAGGCCGGCATGATCAACTCCATCGGGCTGCAAAACGTCGGGGTGCACGCCTTCGTGCAGGAGAAACTGCCCCGCCTGGCGCGCCTGAACACCGCCGTCTTCGCCAACGTCTTCGGCTACGCGGTGGAGGATTACGTGGAGGTGGTCCGGGTGCTGGAGGAGGCCGGCGGGCTGGCCGGCTACGAGCTGAACGTCTCCTGCCCCAATACGCGCCACGGCGGCATGTTCTTCTCCTCCGACTGCGGCCTGCTGGCGGAACTGGTGGCCGCCGTGCGCGCCGTTTCGAGCCGCCCCCTGATTGTGAAGCTTTCGCCCAACGTGGCCCGCATCGAGCCGCTGGCCGAAACCGCCGAGCGCGCCGGCGCCGACGCCATCTCCCTGGTGAACACCTTCCTGGCCCTGGCCATTGACGCGCGCACCCGCGCACCGCGCATCGGCGCGGGCTTCGGCGGGCTCTCCGGTCCCGCCATCAAGCCCATCGCGCTGCGGATGGTCTACCAGGCGTCTCGCGCGGTCGGCATTCCCGTGATCGGGATGGGGGGCATCGCCCGCGGCGAGGACGCGGCCGAGTTCATGATCGCCGGAGCTTCGGCCGTCGAGGTCGGGACCGCCACCTTCTGGGACCCCCGCTCGCCCCTGCGCATCGCCCGCGAACTTTCGCGCTTTCTGGAGCGCGAAGGCGTGGGCAACGCCGCCGAACTGGTGGGAACCCTCAAGTTCCCCGGGTAGGCGCGCTCAACGCAGGGCGGCTTCCGCCCGCTCCCGGTCGGCCTCCATCTGCGCCAGCAGGCGGGCGGCCGCTTCCGGAGTGTAATGGCGGAAGCGCCTCCCGCAAACCCGGCACTCGTACGGGGCGCAGCCGGCCGCCAGCATGCGGCGATCGCGAACGCCGGACGGCACCGCCAGCGCGCAGTCGCGCGAATGGCAGGAACGACAGCGCAACGGCTCGACCGGCCAGCCGCCCGAATCCGGCGCGGCAAACCGGAGCGGGGCCCAGCAGATGCCCCCCAGGCCGAACGGAAATCGCATCGCTTTCCGAATGCCCCAATTATGCCGTCTTCTCCCGAGCCACGCAATCGGGGCGCCCTGACGCATACCGCGCGGGCGCGTTCCGGCATATGATTGAGAGGATAACCACGAGTTCGTTATGAGCGAATGGACACGGCGAGCTTTCACGAAAGGCGCGGCCCTGACAACGGCCGCATCCTATTCCCGCATTCTTCACGCCAATGACCGCGTTGGTCTGGGCTATATAGGGGTGGGCAACCGCGGCGACCAGTTGCACGATGCCTTCCTGGAGTACGGCGACTGCCAGACGGTGGCTGTCAGCGACCTGCGGCAGGAGTACGTCGACTTCGCGGTAAAGAAGTCCCGCACCACCCCGCGGATCTACAAGGAGTACCGCAAGCTGATCGAAGATAAGGACGTCGACGCGGTGGTCATCGCCACTCCCGACCACTGGCACGCGCTGATGACCATCGAGGCCTGCAACGCGGGCAAGGACGTCTACGTGGAGAAACCCCTTTCGCTCACGGTGGTGGAGGGGCGCAGGATGGTGGAGGCGGCGGAGCGGAACAAGCGGGTGGTCCAGGTGGGGATCCATCGGCGTTCGTCGGTTTCGCTGAAGGAGGCTGCCGAGTTCGTGCGGGCGGGGGGCATCGGAAAGGTTACGGTGGCCAAGGGCTTCCACATTCAGAACGAGGCGCCGCACGGCATCGGCAAACCTCCGGACGGCCCGCCTCCGAATGAATGGGAGTGGGACAACTGGCTCGGCCCCGCGCCCAAGGTGCCGTATAACCGCAACCGGATGTACTACAACTTCCGCTGGTTCTACGACTACTCGGGCGGGCAGCTCACCAATTTCGGGGTGCACCGGCTGGACCTGATGCGCTGGTGCCTGGGAGTGGAGTCCCCGCTGGCCGTCACCGCCATGGGCGGCAAGTTCGCCGTGGACGACAACCGCGAAATCCCCGACACCCTGGAAGTGCTGTGGAAGTACCCCGGCACCCTCATGATCTTCTGCCAGTACAACGCCAGCGCGGCGCCGGGCGCGGCCCGCAACGGCCTGATGGGCGAGTTGCGGGGCACCAAGGGCACGCTCTATCTGTACAGCACGCGGTGGGAGGTGGTGCCGGAGGAAACCACCGAAATGCTGTTCGGGCAGGTAAGCCCGCTCGACCGAAAGCGCAGCCGGGTCTACAGGGATTCGAAGAAACCCGCGATGGAACCGAAGGCCGTCCAGGCCAGTTCCGACAACACCGACACCGTCCGGCATGCGCGCAACTTCCTGGACTGCATCAAGTCCCGTGCCAAGTGCAACTGCGACGTGCTCACCGGCCATATCTCGAACTCCGCGACCCTCATCGGCAACATCGCGCTCAAGACGGAAAGCTACCTGAAGTGGGACGCCCGCGCCGAGCGCTTCACGAATAACAGCGCGGCCAACCGGTACTTGCACTACACCTACCGGGCGCCGTACAAGTTGAGCTGACCATGGGCCGCATATCGCGCCGTCGCTTGTTCCAGGCGGGCGCGGCGGCGCCGGGGCTGCTGCTGGCGGCCCCGCGCTACCGCCGGACGGCGATCCGGATCGAGGAGGTGCGCTTCGATTTCGAGGACTACACCTATCGCACCCCGATGAAGTTCGCCGGCATCCTCATCGACCGCGCCACGATTCTCAACGTGCGCTGCGCCGTGCTCACGGGCGACGGGCGCGTGGTGCAGGGCTTCGGCTCGATGAAGATGGGGAACACCTGGTCGTTCCGCTCCCAGGCGCTCTCCTATGACGACACCCTGAACGTCATGCGGAGGCTGGCGGCGAAGATTGCGCCCATCACCTCGGGGTGCCGGGAATACGGCCATCCCATCGACCTGAACCACCTGCTCGAGCCCGAGTACCTGAAGGCCGCCGAAGCCCTCACCCGCGAGATGCGGCTTCCCGAGCCGATTCCCAAGCTGTGCACCCTGGTCACCGCCTGCGCCTTCGACGCCGCCGTACACGACGCCCTCGGCAAAGCGCACCGGCGGAGCTGCTACCAGACCTACGGGCCGGAGTTTCTTCCCCACGACCTGGCCCACTATCTCGGCGCGGAGTTTCGCGGGGAGTATCCGGCGGACTACCTCCGTTCGCAGCCCGTGGAGCGGCTGCCGCTCTATCACCTGGTGGGCGGCGCGGACGCCATCACCGCCTCCGATCTCCGCACGCGCGTGGGCGATGGCCTTCCCGAAACCCTGGGCGAGTGGATCCGCTACAACGGCCTGACCCATTTCAAAATCAAGATGCTGGGCAACGACCTGGACTGGGACGTGGCCCGCACCCTGGCGGTGCACCGCGAAGTGGAAGCCACCCACTTCCCGCCCGGCGCGCCGCGGCGCTACTACTCGGTGGACTTCAACGAGATGTGCCCGAACGTCGATTACGTCATCGAGTTCCTCAACCGCGTGCGCGAGTCTTCGGCGGAAGCGTTCGAGCGTATCCAGTACATCGAGCAGCCGACGAAGCGCGACCTGCGGGCCGACCGCGCCAACCGGATGCACCGGGCCGCGAAGATCAAGCCGGTGGTGATCGATGAATCCCTAACCGACTTCGAAACGCTGCTGCTGGCGCGCGATCTGGGTTACAGCGGGGTGGCGCTTAAGGCGTGCAAGGGGCAGAGCCAGTCTATCCTGATGGCCTCGGCCACTTGCAAGTACCGGATGTTCCGGTGCGTGCAGGATTTGAGCTGCCCGGGCGCTTCTCTGATCCACTCCGCGGGCCTGGCGGCGCACGTGCCCGGCGTAGTGGCGATTGAAGCCAACGCGCGGCAGTTCGTGCCGGTTGCAAACGAGGCCTGGGTGGCGCGCTTCCCCGGCATCTTCGCGATCGAGGATGGCCACCTGAAGACCGGGACACTCAACCGCGAGGGATTGAGCGCGGTCCAATGAAGGGAGTCGAACCATGAACCTGACCAGAAGAGAGCTGCTGGCCGTGGCCGCGGGAGCGCCGGCGCTGGCCGCCGCGAAGCAACGGCCGCTGGTCGTGCTGTTTTCAAAACCCGTGCAGTCGATGGGCTACGAAGAACTCGGCCGCATGGCCAAGAGGGTGGGCTTCGACGGGATCGACCTGACGGTGCGTCCCAACGGGCACGTGCTGCCGCAGCGTGTCGAGCGCGATCTGCCCGCGGCGCACGAGGCGCTTCAGAAGCACGGGTTGAGCCTCCCCATGATCACTACTGCGCTGACCTCGCCGGCGGACCCCTCGGCGCGCAGCATTCTTTCCACCGCGGCGCGGCTCAAGGTGCGGTACTTCAAGCTGGGGTACTGGCGCTATCCCCGCGGCGGCGACGTGCGCGCGGCGCTGGCGAAGGCGCGGGAGGAGGCGCGGGGACTGGCGGAACTCGCCCGGGAGTACGGCATCGAGGCGGCCTGGCACAACCACTCCGGCAACTACGTGGGGCACTCCCTCTGGGACTCCGACAGCATCATCGCCGGCCTGGATGCGAAGTGGATCGGGCACTACTACGACTTCGCCCACGCATCGTCGGAAGGCAGCGTGGGCGGTTGGCAGATTGGGCTGCGCCTGGCGCTGCCGCGCCTGAAACTGGTGGCGGTGAAGGACTATCTGTGGGAGAAGGTGGATGGCGCGTGGGCGCGCCGCACCTGCCCCCTGGGCGAGGGGCTGGTGAAGTTGCCGGAGTGCTTCGCTATGCTGGCCGCGGCCAACTTCCGGAACGTGATCTCGCTGCACATGGAGTATCACACCCCCGACCCGGTGAAGGCCATCGCGCAGGACTTCTCGGTAGTGAAGGCCCAGCTCGCGAAAGCATACGCCTAGCAGGGCGGCCTGTGCGGTTCGCCGGGCGCTGGTGTGATACCGTGACGCCTATGGAACGCCGCGATTTCCTCCGCATGGCTCCCGTAGCCCTTGCCGGGCGCGCCGCCGCAGCGCCCGCGAAGCGTCCGAACTTTCTGTTCATCTACACGGACGACCAGCGCTGGGATGCCGTCGGCGCCTTGGGGCGGCAGCCCTGGCTGCGCACGCCGCACCTGGACCGGCTCGTGCGGCAGGGCGCCAACTTTCGCAACGCCTTCGTCACCACCTCGCTGTGCTCGCCCAGCCGCTCGTCGTACCTCACGGGCTGCTACCCGCACCGCACCGGCGTGGCCGAGAACACCCGGGCCAGCGTGCTCCGCGACGACGTGCCGGTGGTCTTCCAGTACCTGCGAGAGGCGGGCTACGGCACCGCCTACGTCGGGAAGGTGCATATCCCCAACTTCCTGGAGAAGGACCGCGGCTGCGACTACGTGGCCAGCTTCCCGGGCCAGGGATCCTACTTCAACAACCGCTTCATTGTGAACGGGACGCCGGTGCGCTCGGAAGGCTACATCACAGACCGCATCACCGATTACGCGCTCGAATATCTGAAGCAGCGCGACCGCGCGAAGCCGTTCGCCATGTTCGTGGGACACAAGGCGGTGCACGGCCCGTTCGATCCCGATCCCAAATACCTGGAGCTGTTCAAGGACGAGTACATGCCGCTGCCGCGGACGTGGGACGACACCTACGAGGGGCGGCCGTCTTACTTGAAGGCGCGTCGCAAGTCGTGGCACGGCCTGGAGGGGCTGCTCGAGAAGTACAACTACAGCCAACTGCAGCGCAGGATCGCGGCCTGCCTGGTTTCGGTGGACAACAGCGTGGGGCAGCTTCTGGCGCAACTGGAAAAGACAGGCGAGCTGGACGACACCGTGGTGGTCTACTCGAGCGATAACGGCTTTTTCGCCGGCGAGCACGGCTTGAACGACAAGCGCGCCATGTACGAGGACTCCATCCGGGTGCCGTTCCTGGTGCGCTATCCGCGGCTGGTGAAGCCGGGGAGCAGCTACGAGCAGATGGTGCTGAACATCGACCTGGCCCCTACGATGCTGGATTTCGCCGGCATCCCGGTTCCGGCGCACATGCAGGGGCGGTCGTGGAAGCCGGCGCTCGAAGGGCGCGACCCGCGCGGCCGCGATCACTGGATGTACGAATACCACTGGGATCGGCCCTATCCGTTCGACCCCACGCAGTTCGGCATCCGCACCCGCACCCACAAGTACATCCGGTATCCCGACGTGGGGAATACGGACCCGGCCTACCCGATGCAGGGCGAGCTGCCCTACGAGGAACTCTACGACCTGGAGCGCGATCCGCTGGAGATGCGCAACCTGGCACACGATCCGGCGCACGCGAGTCTGCTGGCCAGAATGCGCGGCCTGCTGAAGCAGGAGATGGAAGCCACGGGCTACCCCGGAGGTTTCCGGTAGG
This sequence comes from Bryobacteraceae bacterium, assembly GCA_041685075.1. GTDB lineage: Bacteria > Acidobacteriota > Terriglobia > Bryobacterales > Bryobacteraceae > JAMCRM01. The sequence continues at coordinate 11,301 of JAWLGN010000066.1, read as the reverse complement.
GCGATTACCGCACTCCACAAGTTACAACTTGCAGGTCCGCAGGGCGGCCCGCTGGATGTATACTGAAACGCGCCGCGAGGCCCAACGCGAGCCGGCGGTCAAGAGGGCACGCCTTCTGAGCCGCCGTTATGCATTGTGCAGCCAGGGAGGTGACCACCATGGCTTTTCGCGTGCGTCCCAGCGTGACCACGACGCTCGACCATCCCCTCGTCGCCGGACCGGCCCTGCAGGAAACGCCCGCCGTTTTCGAAACGGCCACTCCCGTACCGCCACTCTCGGAGATCCCCGCCGGCTTCGATGCGATCTTCCAGTTCACTACGCCTCTGCTGGGCGATTATCTGGGGCGCCTGCTGGGCCGCAGCGCGTACACCATTATCAGCTACGATACCGGCAACCTGAGCCCTGAGACGAAGCAAGAGATCCTGATGCGTATTCAGGCGGCCTTGCAGGCCATGCAGGGCGGCGGGCAAGGGGCCACCGGGGGAGCAGGCAGCGGCCCACCGATCGTGATCATCGGGGGAGGGACAGGCGGCGCCACGAATCTTCAGGTGACGGAGCTGCCCAGCCCGCTCGCGCTTCGCATTACGTCCCACAGCCCGGCCATTCAGTTGGCCCCGTTCGGTGGCGGAGGATCCGATGCGGGCGTCGACTGGGTGGTGAGCCTCGAAGTAGGGGTGCCTGAACCCGCGCCCGGCGCCGGCGGCGGTTTCACGGTGGGCCCTCCCGTGGTGAACGTCGGCTTCACTCCGGGCGCGAGCGGCGGCGGGACGGGTACGGGCACCGTCGGAGTGCCGGTGACGACCACGCCCGGTACGCCCTCCGCCGGCACGACCCTGCGCTTCGTCCTGCTGACGCAGGGCACCGCCGAGACCTCGGCAAGCGTTCGCGTAAACACCTCGCCGCAGCAGTACCAGGCGTGGGCGAGCCTCGACTTCACCGGCACGGATATCCAGACACGTTCCTCCGGCGACCCGCTCTTCCAGACCCTGCTCAACGACCAGGTCGGCACTCAGCTCACCGATGGCATCCAGCAATCGCTCGCCCTGATCTTTGCGCGCACGGACCTGAACATCACGCCCCGCACGGCTCTCGGCGGCATCCTCCAGCAGGGCGAGCAACTGGCCGGCCTGCAGTCCTTCCGGGTTACTCACACCACCGGGTTCGGCAACCGGCCCTTTCGCCGCGTGCTCAGCCTCTGCTTGAATACGGGTCCCGGCAACGCGACGGGCGACACCACGATGGTGCGGGCTTTTGTGGACGACAGGAACTTCGGCTACTACCTCTCGGAGTCCATCGTGCGCGCGGCCATCGGGGTTCGCGTAGGACGCGTGCCGCTGCCGGCCGGGTTTACCGCCACCATACCGCTCGACATGGAGCTTTCAAACGACCCCGGCGTGATCGTCCACGGCAGCGGGCGCATTCAGTATCGCCTGCTCGATGTCGCCGACATTCTGTTCGACGTCACCACGGTCGATCTCCCCGACGCCATCCGGATTTCCGGGAGCGGGGAGACCACGCTGCTCGAGGCCTGGAACGAGCACAACCAGAGGATTCAGGACCTGGGCAGCTACGCGGCTCCAGACGTGAAGCCTTACGTGCTGCGGATCTACCCTTTCGGCGGCGTTCCGCCGCTTCCTCGCGGCCCGGCGCAGCAATTCTTCGAGGATCTCGTGGCGCGGGTGCTCGAGCCGCTCGACCGGCCTGCGGGCGAGGTGATTCGTTTGACCGAGATGGAGGGCGCGATTTCCGCCCCGCTCCAGGCGCTGTTCGTGCGGGCGCGGTTGTCGTTCTGAGTCCCGGTGAAGGTGAGGAGGTAAGTCCCTATGAGTACGTCCCCGCAGCAACGGGAACGCATGATGGTGAACGCGAAGTGGCTGCGCGCGGAGGCCGCCCGGAGCCTCGGAATCATCGAGGAGTTGTCCAGCTATCTCACCTTCCTCGAAGCAGCACGCGAGCAGAAGGCGAAGGCGTCCGGGCCGTCGCCCGCCTTCGAGCGGGAAGTGCTCGCCAACGCCCGGCGCGCGGAAAAGGGCGCCCGGAGTTTGTTTGGAAACACGCTGCGCATCCTGAAGCATCTCAAAAGCGCGGGCATTATCGACGAAGCCATGACCCACTGGACCGCGGAGATTGGGAAGCGGGGTGCGCTGTCCTTCGCCGATCACTGGAAGGCGCTCATCGAAGATCCCAAGGCGCGTGAGAGGTTTCGGCAGGCCGGCGTTTCGCAATTGACGATCCAGCGGTTGTCCGAAGCCGCCTCCCGGTTGACGCGGCCGGTCGAAGTGCAGGAGGGGCGAATCATTGTGCGCCGCGAGGGCGCCGGGCCCATCGTCGTCGAGCGCCGCCGGCTCCTCGGAGGCACTATCGGCGATGTGTTGTACTACAACTACTTTGATGCAGCCGCGGAGATGTTCGACCGTTCCGACGTGGTACCCGGAGATACCGGCGCCGCGGGCCACACCGAAGAGATGCGCGTCGATCCGCTCGACGTCGTTCTTGCCGTGCTCACGCGAGCGCAGCGAAGGCTGACCGCCCACGTGCGCAAGCTCGAAGACACGGGCCTCGCCGTCTACAGCGGCGGCGAGCCGGTTTGGGTGGGGGTGATCATTATCGGCGTGCTTCTGGTGGCGGCCATCATCGTTGCGATCGTCTGCGAGGCCAAGGACCTGGATGAGGAGATCTGCAACGTGGTCAGCCTGGTCCTTTCCGCGCTCAGCGGAATCACCCTGGCCATCACCTGCGCGGAAAACCCCGACGACTGCGAAATCGTGGCGGTCGCCAGCGCCTCGAGACTGCAGGCGGCCGACGGCTCCTTCGCCTTCGCCAGGTAAGGCGGGCAACCGGCACGGCGGGGGGTGCAGATGGTGCTCCGCCTCCGGGCATGCATCCCGGAAGAGCTTGCCGCCGCGGCGCGAAACGCACGCCCGCGGGAGGCCTGCGGCTTTCTTCTTGGCCGGCGGTCGAGGGATGGAATCACGGCCGAAGCGATCGTTCCCACGCTCAACGCGGCTGTCCTGCCGGGGGCTTTTGCGATTCCCGATATCGAAGTACGGCGTGCGAAAGGCCTCGCCGGGCGGGCGCGCCTGGCGCTGGTGGCCGTTTATCACAGCCATCCGGGCGGTTGCATGGCGCTCAGCGAGGCCGACGTACGCGCGCTGCGGCGTTCACTCTACCCCTGGCTGATCGTCGCAGGGCGTACGGGCGAATCCGCGGCCTATTGGCCGGACGGGAGCCCGCTGGCGCTCGAAATCGAACGCGCATAAGGTCAACGGGCGCTTCGGCGAGTTCACCGTGGCACGCGCTTCAGGCCTTCCACCTCACCCCGACACCAAGGGTTTTCATGGCGTACTCCAGGCTTCGTTCGAGGTCCATCTTCTGTTGTTCCTTGAGCGCTTCCCGGATCGCCGGCCCCGGCCGGCCTTCGGCCATCAGCATGCTGCCCATGAACGGCCGCCCGCTTCGCGCCAGCGCGACGAAGCGCGCCAACTCCCACGCCGGCATCTTGGGATAGGCCTCCCAGAAGTCCGGTTCCAGGTACGGCACCACGTCGGGCTTGCGTCCGGTGATGATCTCGAGCTGCATGGGGGCGTGCGGGAAGTACCGCCGGTAGAGTTCGGTGAACCGCACCAGGTCGATGGAGCCATCGCCCAGCGCTACCCACTGCACGGCGGCGCCGCGCGGGTGCTCGAAGACGGCGGTGTCGCGGATATGGGTGGTCAACACGTAGGGCGCCAGGACCTCGAGCGTCACGAAGGGATCCTCGATGGTCCACAGGGGGTTGCCGGAGTCCAGGCAGGCGCCCACGAAGTCCTTGCCGGCCTCCTCGATGATGGTGCGCAGCTCGCGCGCCTGCATGTCGCCGGAGTGATTCTCGATGGCGATCTTGACGCCCAGGTCGAGCGCCTGCGAGCGCACCGCGCGGAACACCTTCACGGTGTTCTCCATGTGGGCTTCGAGCGGCAGGGCCCCGCGGCGGTCGGCGCGGCTGCCCATGAAGCAGCGCATGACCTTCGACCCCACGGCCTGCGCCACCCGCAGCCCTTTTAGCATGTATTCCACGGCATCGCCCTGGGCCGCCTGGTTATAGGAGGCCGACGAGGGACAGATGCATCCCACCCCGGCATCGATCTCGATCCCCAGCCGCGCGGCGTGGTCCTTCACCCGCGCCAGGTGCGCCGGCTCCAGGCTCTCGTAGTTGCTCAGGCTGGAGAGCTGCACGGTATCGAGCTTCAGGCTCGCGGCGTAATCCAGGTACTGGATGTCTTTCCATCGCCAGGCATTGATCGAATAGGTATCGAACCCCAGCTTGATGCCCGCGCCGGGCGCCGCCGCCGCGGCAGCCGCGGCCATGCCCGCCGCGGAAGCTGTTCCGAGAAAGGTGCGTCGCAGCATACGGTTCAAGATACCACCGCGCGGGGGACTATTTTGTGAACGCCATGCCGGCGAAGGTCACCACGCTGGCCGGGTCGATGTTCCACTGCTGGTAGCGCGCCACGGTGCCGCGCAGCCCTGGCAGCGCGCGCAGGAAAGTGTAGAGCGGGGAGGAGCCGCACCACTTCAGGTCGTCGTGGTTCTCCCGCACCAGCGCCCAGAGGCCCTCCGCATCGCCGGCGGCGGCGCGCTCCAGGCGGGCGCGGTCGCGCTGCTCCACTTCGGTCATGATGCCGCTCGAGGCCACGGCGTGAAAGTCGTCGCCGTAGCGCATCCCCATGTGCGCCAGGTCGATGCCCAGCACCCATAGCAGCCGGTCGCCCTCGCGCGCGGCCATTTCGCCCAGCGCGTCCAGGAACCGGCGCACGCTGCCATCCTCCTCCGGCAGGCCGCCGTCGTGCAGGCTGCGCGCGAAGGGACCGCAGAGCACCGGCAGGATGCGCACCTCCGGCCCGTAGACCTGCTGGAGGAAGATGACCTGCAACTCCACGGTGTGTTCGAAGGAGTGGCAGAAGTCCTCCATCACCGCGGCCTCTCCGGCGGCGCTCGCCAGGCCTTCTGCCAGCGCGACGTCGGTGGGGCTTTCGCCCAGCGGGGTGACAAACGGCTTGCGCGTCAGCCCGAAGCGCTGCGGCTCCCCGTAGTGGGAGGTCGCCAGGATGACGAAGGTGCGGTCGCGGTACTGCGGACCCAACAACCCGTAGGCGGCGCGGTAGGCCTCCCAGCCTCCCTCCAAACTCACGTGCGGGGCCGCGATCCCCACCAGGCAGTCGGCCGCGGCCGGCGGCGGGCAGGCGCCGTCCAGGTAGCGCGCCAGCGTGCGCCGCAGTTCCTCCGCTTCCGCCGGGTAGGCCGCTCCGGCGTGCGCCGGCGCGCGCACGGGCGACTCCGTGAACTCGCGCTCGCGCCCGGCGCGCATGCCGGCATAGACCTCGTCTTCCAGGAAGCCGCTGTTGCTCAGGGTGCCGATCAGTTGGTCCTCGAGTTCCGAAACGTCCAGGCGTCCGGTCAGCCGCACCAGTTCCGCGCGCAGGTCCAGCTCCGACTGCCGGCCGTCGAAAAACTGCAGGCAGCGGACCAGCGCCGGCGGAATAATCACCATGGCATCGGAGTAATGGTAAGGGTCGCGGATGAACAGTCCCGGCCGGTCCTCGACCGGCGAGGGCATGAAGTCCAGGTTGGCGCGTAGGCGGGGTAGTGGGTTAGCCAAATTCCATGTTAGCGCGCTAGGTGAACAACCCGCGCCAGGTGGTGACGACCAGCGCATGGGTGACCATGGCCGCCCGGATGCTGCGCGCCTGCTGGTAGGCGCGCCCGTAGAACCAGCCCGCCACCGCGGCCACCAGCGCGAAGCGCCAGTTGGGGAACTCGCGGAAGCCCAGGTGCGCGGCGCCGAACAGCAGCGAGGTCAGGATGAGCGCCGCCTGCGCGCTGCCGGTCCACTTGCCCAGCCATTGCTGCAGAAGGCCGCGAAAGAAAAACTCCTCCGAGAGCGCCACCACCCAAAGGATGCCGAAGAAGGTCACCGCCACCTTCCACGCCGGCGCGGAGCCGCCGAAACGGAAGGCCCCCAGCCCCAGCGCCAGCGGGATGCCCACCGGCAGGAAGTAGATGAAGTGCCGGATCCCTATCTCCCAGTCGCGGCGTCGCGGCAGGAAGCCGAAACCCGTGCCGTCCACGCCCCGCACCGCCAGGAAGGCCGTCGCGGAGACGTGAATCAGCGCCAGTTGGCCCAGCACCGCGGTCTCCAGGCGCGGCGCCGGCTCCGGGTAGATGGGGTTGAAGAACTTCCACAGCAGCACCGCGGCCAGAAGGCACAGCAGCCCGATATCCGCCAGGGCGGCGGCGGGCAGCACCACGTACCAGAAGCTCACCACCAGGGCCAGACCGGCCAGCTTCGCCAGCGCCCACCATCCGAACTGCCCCGTGCCAAGCGCATACACCAGGTAGGGGAGCAGCATGGAACAGGCCAGCAGCCACGGCAGCCGCGGCCCTTTGAGCCGCTCCCGCACCGGCTCGAAGCCCGCGGCCAGATAAAATGAGTATTCGATGAGGAACGCGGCCAGCACGGGGGCAGCCGCCCAGGCGGGGACGCCCCTGGCCCACCCATATAGCAGGCCCGCCGTGCCCAGCAGGATCCAGCCGGTCCACAGTGCCGCCCGGAAGCCTCCGAGCCCGGTGGTCATCGCGCTCATTCTAGCATCCGGCATTGCCGCGCCCGCCCAACAGCCGCCGCCCGACCTCGCCCGCCGGGTGGCCATGAAAGAAACCGAAACCCGCGACGCCCGCGCCCACTACACCTACCGGCAGTCGGTCGCGGTGGAAGAACTCGACGACCGCGGCATGCGCGCCGGCCAGTACCGCGAAGTGCGCGACATCATCTTTTCCCCCACCGGCGAGCGCACCGAGCAGTTGGTCGGCGGCCCCGTGAAGAACCTGAAGCGCCTGGTCCTCACCGAGGAAGACTTCCGCGACATCCGCGAGATCCAGCCTTTCGTGATGACCACCGATGAACTATGGAATTACGCGACGCGCTACCGCGGCGAGGAGCGCATCGACGACGTGGACTGCTGGGTACTCCAGGTGCGTCCCCGCCAGATCCTCCAGGGCCAGCGCCTGTTTGACGGCCTGCTCTGGGTAAGCCGGCGCGACTACGCCATCGTGCGCATGGAAGGCCGCGCGGTTCCCCAGATCTACAGCGGCAAAACCGAAAATCTCTTCCCGCGCTTCACTACCCTGCGCCGCCCGGTGGACGGCAGGCACTGGTTCCCCTACTTCACCTACTCCGACGACGTGCTGCCCTTCCGCAGCGGTCCCCTGCGCGTCCGGATGAGCATCCGGTACACCGAGTACAAGCGCTTCGAAGCCGAGTCCAGCGTCACTTTCGAGCAGCCCTGATCCCTACGGCAGCTCCTTGATCCGCACGTTCCGGAACTCCACCTTGGTCCCGTGGCCCAGGAAGCCGATGTGTCCCGCACGCCGCGCCAGGCCGGGGTGCTTCTTCAACACCTCGGGATCTTCCACGCTATCGAGATCGGCATCCACGATCTGGGTGCCATTGAGCTTGATGCTGATGCGGCGGCCCTCCGCGGCAATCTCCATTTCGTTCCACTGGCCGGCCTTCTTCAGCGCCCCGCGCTTGGCGGCAAAAACGTCGTAGATGGAGCCGGTGTATTGCGCGGGCCTCAAACGGGCATAGCGCCTGGCGTAGTCGTCGAGCACCTGAATCTCCATCCCCTGGTACGCGGCATCGCCCTTCAGCGGCGCGCGGATGCCTATGCCGTTATTGCCGCCGCCGCTCAGCCGGAACTCCAGCCGCAACACAAAATCGGCGTACTCTTTTTCGGTATAGAGATTTCCGCCTCCATTCTTGGGACAGACGATGACGCCCTTCTTCACCACGTAACCGGGGCCCCGCCCCCGAACGAGCTGCCACCCCGAAAGATCCTTGCCGTTGAACAACGGCTGGAAGCCGGGCTCCACCGCCCACGCGGCCAGCGCCGCCATAGCCATCAGCAGTATTCGGATCGCCATCGCCCCGAGTGTAGCAGCCGCGACGGGCCATGTGAATGGGGGTACTCTCTCCGGCTGCGCAGCTATACTTCAGTCGATTTCTTCGCTAGTCTGAATAGCCTGGAGGGGCCCACCGAATGATCACGCTGAACGCTGGTACTCTCGCCCGCGTGTTGGGGGTTCTGATCGTTCTCCTGTTGTTGGCCAGCACCGCGGCTCATGCCGTCGCGGCGGCCAGGGGCATGGAGGTCACCCATTGGTTCGTGCAGCTCTTCGATGTCGACAACGAGACGAACCTGCCGACCTGGTATTCGTCCATCCTGCTCCTGGTATCGGCCGTTCTGCTGGCCGCCATCGGCAATGCCGAGCGCAATAAGACCGCCTGGGCACGTCATTGGCTCGCCCTGAGCCTGATCTTCATCGCGCTCTCAGCGGACGAAGTGGCCGGCTTTCACTCGGCCCTTACCGGCCCCGCGAGAAAACTGGTCGCGCTCGAAGGCGTGCTGTTTTTGCTGGCCTGGGTTGTGCCGGCCGCCGCGCTGCTCCTGGTTGCGGCTGTCGTTTTTGCGCGGTGGTTTTTCCACCTGCCCGCGCGAACCCGGACAATGGCCGGTCTTTCGGCCGTGATCTATGTCTCCGGAGCGATAGGGATGGAGTTGTGGAGCGGGCTGCTCTATGCGCGGGGTTTTCCCCACGGCACCGCGCCCTACATCGCCGTCTCCACCCTGGAGGAGGCCATGGAAATGGGCGGCCTCCTCCTCTGGAACTATGCGCTGCTCGATTATGCGGGTTCGCGGGGCTATGGCCTGGCCCTGCGCTTCACAACTGTAACCGGAGCGAAACGCGAAGCAGCGGGCCGCGGCGCCTGAGCCGGCGCGGCGAGCGCAATGAACGCGCATTGTTGACATCTCCGCCGGCGCGCGATTACGCTTGTAGTGGTTCCGAAACTCTTCGGTGTACGGGAAGCTGGTGAAAGTCCAGCACGGCCCCGCCACTGTAAGCGCGGAGGGCTGATCCACCCCACGCCACTGTCCCCAGGGACGGGAAGGCCGATCAGTCCGGCGAAGCGCAAGTCAGGAGACCGACCGCAAGAGGTTCAGCTAAAACCGGCTCTCGAGGGAGGAGCCTTTTTATGCACCGCTACGTCTTCTGCCTGCTTGCGCTTGCCGCCTGCGCCTCCGCCGCCGACATCCAGGGCACCGTCACGGACCCGACCGGCGCCGCCATTCCCGCCGCCGAAGTTGTCGCGATCGGCCGCGTGGGGGTGATCGCCCGTACCACCACCGGCTTCGACGGCTCCTTCAAGCTGCGCATCGCCGAGCCCGCCGAGGCGCGGCTGGTAGCCACAGCCCCCGGCTTTGAAACCAGAACCGCGCCGGCCGAAACCGGCGTCGAAATCCAACTGGCCATCGCCCCGCAGGTGGACAGCGTGCGGGTGGTCGGCTCCACCATCGACGCGCCCTTGAGCGAGCAGGGATCCAGCGCCTCCATCGTTCCGCGCGAGGAGATCGCGCAGCGCAACGAGCCCATGGCCCAGGACCTGCTGCGCTACCTGCCCGGCATCGCGCTCACCCAGGCGGGCCATCGCGGCGCGGCCAGCGGCCTGTTTATCCGCGGCGGCGACTCGGACTTCAACCTCGTCCAGATCGACGGCGTGGTGGTCAATGCCTTCGGCGGCGCCTTCGACCTGGCCCACATCCCGGCCGACCGGCTGGAGCGCATCGAAGTGATCCGCGGGCCCCAATCGGCCGTTCACGGTTCCTACGCCAATAGCGGCGTCATCAACCTGGTCACGCGGCAGCCGGGCGAAGGTCCCGCCTTCGAAGCGCTGGCCGAGGGAGGAAGCTGGCACGGGCGCCGGCTGGCGCTCGGCGGTTCCGCCATGCTGGCGGGCTTCGGCCTCTCCGGCTGGGCTTCCCGGCTGGAAGGCGACGGCCCGGTCGAGAACTCGGACTATCTCAACCAGGGGGTCACCCTCTCGGCGGGACGCAACTTCGCGCGCCAGAGCCTCAACCTGCACGGCAACTTCCTCTCGAACGAGGTTGGAGCACCCGGCCCTTACGGCTCCGACCCCGCGGGCCTCTTCCCCGGCCCGGACCTGGTAAGCCGCAACCGCAACAACTTCTCGAACTATCTCGCCCGCTATCACGCGGACCTCTCCCCGCGCGTCCGCCAGGAACTCTCCGGCGGCTTTTTCCTGAACAACAGCTACTATCTCAGCCCCTTCGGCGACAGCTCCAACCAGGACCTCCGCGGGCAGGCCGAGGCGCGCACCCTGGTGAGCGTCACCCGCGGTTACACCACCTCCTTCGGCCTCGCCTGGAGCCGCGAGCGCGAGATCAACACCTGGATCACCGACGATAACTTCCATAACTTCCCGCTCATCCGCAACCAGGAGGGCATCTACTGGGAGAACCGCTTCGAACTGGGCGGCAGGCTCTTCTGGAACGCCGGCCTGCGAGCGGAGCTGATCCACACCGGCCGCATGCCCGGCAGCATGTTCTCGGGCCGGCCGGAGATTGCCGCCCATACCCTCACCAAGGTCAACCCCAAGCTGGCCGCTTCCTTCGTGGCGCGGCCCGGCACGCGCCTGTTCGCCTCCTTCGGCACCGGCATCCGGCCGCCCTCCGGCTTCGAGATCGCTTTCACGGATAACCCCGCGCTGCGGCCCGAGCGCACCACCAGCTTCGATGCGGGTATCGAGCAGCGCATGCTCTCCAACCGCCTCTCTCTCGGCGCCACGTACTTCTACAACCGTTTCTCGGATTTAATCGTGTCGCTGGGCGGATCGCAGGCGCAGTTGAGTTCCTGGACGTCGGACAATCTCTCCAACTCGCGCGCCTCCGGCATCGAGTTCACCGGCCGGTTGCAGGCCTCCCGGGAGTTTTCCCTCTCCGGCCATTACACCTGGCTGCGCACCGAAATCCTCTCGCTCGATGGCTCGGTGAACCTGGCGCCGGAATATTTCCACGTGGGCCAGCGGCTGCTGCGCCGCCCGGAGCACTCCGGCGCCGCCGTGGCGAGCTGGTCGCGCGGGCGCGTCTCTTCGAACCTGACCGCCTTCGTCCGCGGCACGGTGCTGGACGTGGAGCCTAATTTCGGCGCCTCGGCAGGGCTCTTCGAAAATCCCGGTTTCGTCAACCTGGGGTTCAATCTCAACATCCGGCTGGCCTCCGGAGTGACGGCCTACGGGCACCTGCGTAATGCGCTGAACCGCCGCTACGAGGAAGTGTACGGCTACCCCGCTCCGCCGCTGAACTTCGTGGCCGGGATGAAGTTCACGCTGCCCCGCGGGCGGTAGCATGGGAGGAGAACCATGAGCGACGCCGAACGCCCCTTTTCCCGCCCGCGCCTGGCCAT
>JAWLGN010000405.1:0-3747 GCA_041685075.1 Bryobacteraceae bacterium | reverse complement strand
CGGGAACTCCTGCTGGGTGATGCCGTAGCGGAAGTTGAACAGGAAGCTGGGGCTGAAGACGTAGACCTGGTCCATGGCCAGACCGCGGTTGACGCGGTTCAGGATGATTCCCATCACGTCGTCGCCGAAGTTGCGGTTCTTATCTTCTTCCCAGAAGTCGCGGTGGAAGCGGACGAACATGCGGTGCGACTCGCTGAAAGCGTGATCGACGCGGCCGATGGTGGTCCAGTAGTCCTCCAGCGCCTTGCCCGAGAGGAAGAAGTTGTTGCGGCCGTCGTCGGTACCCGGCGCGTTGGGCAGGGGGAACAGGTTCATGAGGTTCTTCCCCACCGTATTGATACGGCTGGCGGGGAGAACGTTGCCGGGGAGCGGCTGGCGGCTGTAGCGCCCGTTGGCTGCGGGCGCGATGGTGGCCGGGTCGTAGAGCTGATAGTTGCTACCCAGGGCCAGCAGGTCCGAGAAGTCGCCGTTGCGCCATGCCTCGCGCGGCACCGTGGAAGTGGATGCGCCCACGTTGGGATCGCCGAACTTGTTGGCTTCCCAGGTGAAGTGCCAGAACGTTTTGTTCTTGCCGTTGTACACCCCGGGGATGTAGACGGGGGCGCCGGCGGAGACGCCATAGCGGTTGTCCTGGTAGATGGGCAGCTTCTGGCCGGAGCGGTTCTGGAAGACGGTGGGGGCATCGAGCTTGGAGTGACGCAGCCACCACCAGACCGAACCGTGCAGTTCGTTGGTGCCGCCCTTGGTGCTGACGTTGACCAGCGACCCCTGGGTGTGGCCCACGCCGGCATCGAAGGCCGAAGTCTGCATGCGGAACTCCGCAATTGCGGCGGCCGGAGGCGAGAAGGCCACGCGCGGCGCGGTGCCATCGGAGAACGTGTTGGAGACGCCGTCGATGGTGAACTCGTTGTTGTTGTTGCCGCCGCCGTCGGTGGAGAACTGGGACGGGGCGGCGTTGAAGGGCGCCTTGCGCAGGCGCATGTCGGTGCCGTTCACGGTGCCCGGCGCCAGGTGTACCAGGTCCATGGCGTTGCCGGCGAACAGCGGCAATTCGTTGACGCGCCGCTCATCGACCACCTGGCCCAGCGAGGCTTCGGTGGTGGTGAGCAGGGGCGTTTCGGCGGTGACCTGAACGGCTTCGGTCACCTCGCCCAGCTCCATGGGGATGTCCAGTTGCACGGTATCGTTGACGCGCACCTGAACGTTTTCGCGGACGAAGCGCTTGAACCCCGCCATCTCGGCAGTGACGGTGTAGATACCCGGAACCAGGTAGGGCAGGGTATAGTTGCCGGCCTGGTTGGTTTTGCTGGCAGCGGCCACACCCGTGGCAACGTTGACAGCGCGAACGTCAGCGCCCGGAACAACGGCCCCGCTGGCGTCGGTGATGCGCCCGACGATGCTGCCGCGGGCGTCCTGAGCGGCCAGGGGGGCTGCTAATCCGAGCAGAATTACAAGAACCCCTAATAGTGTGTTTCGAGACATACAACCTCCGTCTGAAAATTGTAAAGGAAAAGTTTGCGGGCTCAATTCCACCTATCGGAACGGGGCGGCGGGCTTTCCGGGCGCCTGTAGCGGGAGGGGGGTGCGAGTGCAGGCTGCGGGCGTTGGATTGCAACGGAGGCCGGCGAAAAAAAAAGGCGCCGCAGGTGCGGCGCCCTTTTGGCCTTCAGGAGGTGAGGCTTACCACGCCAGACGCAGAGAGAACTGCCAGGAACGCGGCGGCTCCTGCGCGCTGACCGTGCCGAAGGCGGAGTTCGTGGGGGTGGTGTTCGGCCCCCGCAGCACCACCTCGTTCAGCGCGTTGAAGGTCTCGGCGCGGAACTGGAAGTTCACCTGCTCGTTGATATGGAAGTACTTGATGAGTGAGAGGTCCAGGCGGCGCTGCGAGTCGGTGCGGATGTTGCCGTAGCGCAGCGGCGCCGTACGGATATTGTTGGCCAACTGCTGGTTGCTTACCTTGTAGAACACGTCGGTGTTGAACCAGCGGTCGGGACCGCGCTGATCCTTGGGCAGCACGATATCCGCGGAGTTGCCCGTGAACAGCGCCTGGCCGAAGCCCAGCGGCGAACCGCTCTGGCGCTGGTAGACGCCGTTGAGCTGCCAGCCGCCCAGGAAGAAGTTCACCACGGGATGCGCATCGGCGCCCCACTTGCGTCCGCGGCCATAGGGCAGCTCCCATTGGCCGCTGCCGGTCAGCCGGTGAGCGCGGTCGATCCCGGCGATCGACTCATAGGGCAGCGGGTCGGTCCGGTTGAGGAACTCCATGGCCTCCATGGCCTTCGACCAGGTGTAGGCCAACTGGAAGGTATAGCCCCTGGAGAAGCGCTTCTCCACGCGGCTCTGGAAGGAGTGATACCAGGAATAGCCGGCATGATCGATGAAACTGATCTCTCCGAAGTGCGGATAGGGTTGCAACAGCCGGGCGCGCGAGGCACTGGTACCCTGGCTGGCGACCTGCGGGATCCCGAAGAACGGGTTCGGCAAGTTCGCCGTCAGGTAGTTGATCGTCTCCTGATCGCGCGTGGGCCTGGTACTCAGGTACTGGGCTGGCGTGTTGTTGATGTGCCGCGTAATGGGCAGGCGCGTGCCGCGATTGCCCACGTAAGACGCCTCCACCACGAAGCTCTCCGGCAACTGCTGCTGCAAGCTGAAGCTCCATTTCTGGGCATAGGGCGCCTTGCGCTTTTCAGCGAAAAAGCTGATGTTCTGTCCCAGGTTGGTCTCCATGCCTCCGGCAGCGCCCAATGGCTGATCCAGCCCGTTGGGGAATGGATCTTCGAGTGTGGCGATAAAGGTCAGACCGTTATCGATGGTCGGCTGGATGCTGGTGGTGCGGCTGAAGCCGGCCAGGTTGGTGTTGGTCTTGTTGATCCCGATGGAGCCGTAGAAGATGCCGTAGCCGCCGCGCAGGACGGTCTTGGGCGCAGCCTGGTAGGCGAAGCCGACGCGCGGCATCCAGCCCAGGGACTGGCCTTCCCAGTAGTGGCGCGGGTTGCCGTCCACGCCGGCGAAACCCAGTCCGCCCATCACGCGGAACTGGTCCACGGGAATTTCGGGCATGGGGTTGGCGGCGTAGTTGGCTTCCGCGATGGGCGCGATCGGATTCGGGCGATCGGCGTAGAAGCGGGTGACCGAGCGGTTATAGCGCTCCGTGATGGGGGTTTCATGCTCGACCCGCAGCCCGAGGTTCACGGTGAGTTTGCGGGTGACCTTCCAGTCGTCCTGAACGTAGATGCCGAAGTATTGGTCCTGCTCGGCGTAGCTGCCGGCGAGCGTCATGCTGCCACCGGGGATGCCGAGCAACGCGGCCACCATTTCGGCGCCCACAGGCGGCGCGGGAGAGTTATCCAGCGGGCCGCGCGCCCAGGTGCTGCTGAAGCTCAGGTCCGGCGCAACGGCCGCCGGGAACCGGTTGCGGTTCTCGCGGTAGTTGCGGTACTCGGGGCCGAAGCGGATGTTGTGGTTGCCAGTAAGCCAGGTGAAATTGCCGACCACCGAATGCGTCATGGAAGTGGTGGTGCCGTCGCCGTCCCCCTCCCACTGGCTGATGCGAGTGAGCGACCCGATCTGGGTGCGCGGAATGGTAGCCAGGCTGGGATCGATCCAGCGGGTCAGGTTTTCGGAGAAGCCCAAGGAACTCAGATCGAAACCCTGGCTCACGCGCCGCTGCGGGAACTCCTGCTGGGTGATGCCGTAGCGGAAGTTGAACAGGAAGCTGGGGCTGAAGACGTAGACCTGGTCCATGGC
>JAWLGN010000065.1:0-21106 GCA_041685075.1 Bryobacteraceae bacterium | reverse complement strand
CACCTACGAAGGGCCGGAGGCCGTGCAGCGCCGCCAGTTGAGCATCACCATGACCGACGAACTCTTCCTGGCGCAGTTCCGGCAGTGGGTCGGGGAGATGCGGCGCATCGCCGCCACGCATCCCGGCACCGGCGCCTGCACCCTGGCCACCGCCATGCAAACGTGGCTCTGGACGTTGCGCTTCCTTCAGAACGCCACCGACGCCAACGGCGCCAAACTCTACCAGAGCGCGCGCCAGGGCGTCACCTTCCCGCTGGCCGATGCGCTGTGCTGGTTGCTAGCCTCGCGCTGCCAGATTCTCGACGTCCTGGAACTGGAGCGCGAGGGGCCCAACAACCCCGTGGTGGCGGAGGGCCTTGCCGGCACCCTGGCCTTCCTGACCGACCTCTGCCACGTGCAGGCCGCGCGTGCTGCCGGTGAAGCGGTTCGCATCTGTTCGGAACTGGTCTTCGGCTATCGCCGCCATCCGGCGTGGGATTCGGAGTCCTGCATGAGCTGCTACACGGCCGACGACCTGGAAGCGCTGGAGGCGATCATGCCCGGCATCGGTTCCCAGGCGCGCGGCTGCGGCGACGTGATCGAAGCCGATGGCTCCCACGCCGATAAGGCCGGCCCCTGCGCGCGCTTCGACGGGCTGGACGAGTTCGAGCGCCTGCGGCAGCGGCTGGACGGCTGCCTCACCGGCTCGCAGCTTGCCAAGGACCGCGCCGCCGAGACCCTGACCAAGGTCATGATTCCCGAGGCGCTGGACTACTGAACACCATGGAGATAGAACGCCAGACGCTCGAAGCCGATATTGTCTGCGTGGGATTCGGCCCCGCCGCCGGCGGGTTCCTCACCACGCTGGCGCGCGCCGGTCTGGAAAGCCCCACCATGCCCGGCCTGCCGTTGCAGGTGATCTGCTACGAGCGCGCCGACGACATCGCCTTCGGCGTTTCCGGCGTGGTGACGCGCGCGCGCGGCATCCGCGCCAGCTTCCCGGATCTCGACCCGGCCGCGATCCCCATGGCCATTCCAGTGCGGCGCGAACAGGTGGTCTACCTGCTCGACCCAGTGGGGGCTTCACGCCGTTCGCCCGCGCTGCGGGCTATCGATGGAATTCTGGGCGGGCTGCGGGTGGCCGGACGCCACGCCTTCGAACTGCCCTACGTGCCTCCCTTCCTGCACAAGCGCGGCGGGCTGGTGCTTTCCATAGGGCAGTTCAACCAGTGGGTGGGGGGCCAGTTGATGGCCACCGGCGCCGTGCAGATCTGGCCCGGCACGCCCGTGGCGGAGCCGCTGGTGGAAGGCGGCCGCGTCACCGGGGTGCGCCTCATCGACCAGGGTACCGACCGCGCCGGCAATCCCGAGCCCGGTTTCATGCCCGGCATGGATGTGAAGGCCGCTCTCACGGTGGCGGCGGATGGTCCCGTGGGCGCGGTGGGCCGTCACCTGGACGCCCGCTTCGGCTTTCCCGAGGGCCATCACCAGCGTGAATGGGCCGTGGGAATGAAGATGGTAGTGGACCTGCGCGAAGGCGTGGACCTGGAGCCCGGCTTCGTCCTCCACACCTTCGGGTATCCCGAGCCGGAAATCTTCGGCTTCCTCTACGTGCATCCGGGCGGGGTGGCCTCGGTGGGAATCTTCGTGCCCTCCTGGTTTCGCAATCCCGCGCGCACCTCCTACCGGTATTTGCAACATTACATCCAGCACCCCTACCTTTGGCAGTGGCTGGAGGGCGGCAGAATGCGCTCCTGGGGCGCCAAGTCGTTGCAGGAATCGGGCCGCCGCGGGGAGCCGTACCTGGCGGGCGACGGCTACGCGCGCATCGGCGAAGGCTCCGGCAGCACCAACGTCCTCACCGGCTCGGGCGTCGATGAAGCCTGGACCACCGGCACCATGCTCGCCGAGGCGGTGATCGAACTCACGCGGGAAGGGAAGCCCTACACCCGCGAGAACCTGGAGCGCACCTACGTGGCGCGCCGCCGCGCCAGTTGGGTGGAAAGCGAGGGGCGCATGGCGGAAAAGGCGCGGGACGGGTTTCATCGCGGGGTCGTCACCGGTATGGTGGGGATGGCGCTGGCCGGCTTCAGCGGCGGCAAACTGGCGCTGGGCGGGCAGCCGCGCCTGATGCCCACCCCCGCGGAGTTTTATCGCGGCCGCATCCCCGCGGCCGAGGTGGCGCGAATCCGCGCCGAGTGTTTCGCCCGCGGTGTGCCCGCACACGATGCCCTCATGAAGCGCGCCGGCTGGCCCTCCATCCCGTACGACGGCCAGTTGCTGATCTCCCAGCAGGACGCGCTCTTGAGGGGCGGTAAAGTGCAGGCGCCCCCGGGCTACGCCGACCACCTGGCCTTCGTCTACCCGGATTTCTGCGAGCGCTGCGAATCGAAAATCTGCGTGGAGATCTGCTCGGCCGAGGCCATCTCGCCGGGCGATAGCGGCATCCCCGTCTTCGATCGCGAAAAGTGCATCCACTGCGGCGCCTGCTTGTGGAACTGCACCCAGCCGCTCGACGACGACCCCACCCGCACGAACGTGTCGTTCCGCGCCGGCGCCGGCGGGCTGCACTCGGCGGAAAACTGATTACCGCGCAAAGGACAGCCGCAGCCCGGTGGTGAACATGAGGTCGTTTTTCTTCCTCCCCACCACCGGGTTGCTCAGCAGCCGGTCGCTGACGGTGAAGTGCCACCCCAGCCAGCGCCAGAGCGCCGTTTCGGCGGAGAGGTCGAGATTGGCGCGGTAGTCGCCGCCCTCGTTGAGGTTGGGGTGGAAGGAGAGCTTCTCCCGCAGCAGCGCGCGCTCGGAGAACCGATAGAGCGCCTCCTGCGCCAGCAGTCCCTCGGCCGAGGTGCGGTTGGTGCCTTCCATGAAGAACTCGCGGTTCATGGAAACGCCGCCGCGCACGTCCAGAAAGCCGCGGTCGGTCTTCCAGACGTGATAGCCCAACCCGCCCGAGGGCGCGAAGCGCAGGTCCAGGCTCTGGAACTCGTCGTACTCCAGGTCCGTAGCGGCGAAGCCGAACAGCGCGTGATTCACGTTCAGGTCGTACTTCAAGCCGCCGCGCATGGCGTTGGCCGTCACCAGCGTTTCGCCGGTAGTGCTGTTGCTGGCGTAGAGGGAGTTGAAGTAGACTTCGATCTTGTCGCGCGGGGTGATGCGGGTGGCCAGGGCGCCGGTGTTCACCGTGGAGGTGCGGGCGTTGCCGCGCGCCCCGGCCAGCCCCAGGTCGATGTAGCCGGTCCACAAATCCAGCAGCCGCGGATTGCGATAGCGCTCGATGGTGGCTTCGTAAGCCTGCTGCTCGTCGCTCGAGCGGATGTACTCGATCTCGCCGCGCGGCGCCGCGACCATTCCCGCCGCTTCGGTGGTCAACTGCGCTTTATCGGACGCGAGTGTCAGAGGCCCCGAGAGCACCTGCCCGCCCTTCAACCCCACGTAGACCGTGCTGGTCGAATCCAGGTTGACTACCGCTTCCCAGGGGATGGTCACCTCCCCGGCGTACTCGGATTTGAAGACCAGTTCCTTGCCGTCGGACTTTACGACGGTGCCGGTGAGCCGGTCGCCGTTTTTCAAGGTGACTTGGTCGGCTGTGCACTGCCCCGCGAAGAGGATCGCGGCACCTATCAGAACGGCAAACCGGTGGGTTGAATTGAAGGCGCGGCTGCTGGACATGATTCTCCTGAACTATCAGGATAACCGAGCCCGCCCGGCGGCGCTTCGAACCGCCCGCGCTATGCCCTTGATGCCGCGCTATGCCCTTGATGCCGCGCTATGCCCTTGATGCCGCGCTATGCCGCCCTGGATTTGCGGCGCGCGGCGGCCTCCCGGGCCTGTTTCGAGAGCGCCTGCTTCGAAACGCTCTTGCGGGGCTCGCGCTTCAGCACCTCCAGCCGCGCCTGGGATTGCTTCTTTGAAGGCGCCTGCTTGCTCGGCGACTTCGCTTTTTCGAGATCGCGCTCGGCGCGCTTGCGCGTGGCCTCCGAGGTGCGGCCCTTTTCGGGCGGCTTCAGAGGCACTCCCGCGCGCCGCGCCTTGGATAGCCCGATGGCGATGGCCTGCTTGGGCGACCGCGCCCCGTGTTTGCCCTGGCGAACGTGCTCGATCTCCTCGTGCACGAATTCGCCGGCCTGTGTGCTCGGCGCCTTGCCCTCCCGCGCCGCCTTGCGCGCGCGCTGGACTGTTTTCTTCTCCGGCATGGCGATGAAGAAGCAATTCGCCTGCCGCTGTGCGCCGCCGCTCACTCGGCCGAGGCGGTGCGTTCTCCCAGCGAGGCGCACTCGGCCGGGGTCCATTCCGGCACCGCGCCGGCGCGGGAAGCCACCACCGCGCCCAGCCGGTTGGCGAAATCGCCGATGCGCGCGGGCGGCCAGCCCTGGCTCAGCCCGTGGAGGAACGCCGCCGCGAAGGCGTCGCCGGACCCGACCGTGTCCACCACCTGCACCGCGTAGCCCGGCGACTCGGCCCACTCGGCCCCGGCCAGCACCGCGCAGCCGCGCTCGCCGCGCGTGACGCACACCGCCTGCCATCCCAGCCGCCCCGACCAGTCGCGGCAGAACTCTTCCAGGTCGCGATGCCGGGACCCGAACATGGCGTCTACCTCGGCGGCCTCGTCCTCGTTGAGCTTCACCGCGTGGGCGCCCTGCAGCAGCTCGTGCACCAGGGGAGCGTCGTAGCAGTCGCGCCGCAGGTTGATGTCGTAGAAGCGCCGCGCCGGAACGGCTTCCGCGATCCGGCGGAACAACGCGCGCATGCGCGGCTCGGCCTGGTGCAGGGTGCCGTGGTAGATCCACTCGGGACGCCACGCCGCCAGCGCCTCGAGCGCCGCCGGCTCCATCTCCACGTAATCGTATGCCGCCGGGCGATGAATGGTGAAGGTGGGGTTGCCGCCGGCATCGAGCTGGACCGTGACAGTTCCGGTGGGCGCCTGCGTGACGGTCTGGATGTGCTCCGCGGGCAGCCCCATGGCGGAGGCGCGCTCCAGCGCCGCTCTGCCGCGTTCGTCGTCTCCCACGGCGCTCAGAAAGCGGACCTCGTGGCCCAGTCGCCGCGCGTGCGCGGAGAAGTTGAAGGCCGCGCCGCCCAGCCGCTCGGAGTCCGGGAAGACGTCCCACAGCACTTCCCCGACGCTCAGGATTCTCATGTTGCCATCTTAAATCGGCGCCGCAAGCTCCGCTATCATGGTGGGCGCGCCTCAGGGCGTGCCAGGGAAAGACAATTCCAATGCACAAGACGACCCTTAGCGTGCTGCTGTTTGCCCTGACGGCGGCTCCGACTGCCGCCCAGACAGCGCACCTGAAGCTCAGCAATGCCGAATATGAAGACCGCGTCCGCGGCGCCTGGCTTGGGCAGATCATCGGAACCCTGATGGGCTTTCAGTTCGAGGGCAAGGTCGCCTCCAGTCCCCGCGTTCTGGTCGACCGGTTCCCGAAAGACTACGACGCCGCACCAGTGGACGACGACTACTACTACGAGCTGGTCGCGCTGCGCGCCTTCGAGAAGTACGGCGTTGGCATGACGCTGGACCAGCTCGGCCGCCAGTGGCAGGAGAACTCGGCCGGCTCCTGGGGATCCAGCCGCCAGACCCGCGAGGCCCTGGCGAAAGGCATTCCCGGCAGCCAGGCGGGCCACCCGCGCCACAACCGGCTGTGGTGGACCATCGGCCCGCAGTTCAGCGCGGATCTCTACGGCATGATCGCTCCCGGCGATCCCAACCTGGCGGGACGGCTGGCCCGCACCTACGGCCATATCAGCGGCTACGCGGAGGGCACCGACGGCGCGGTCTTCGTAGCGGGCATGGTGAGCCTTGCGTTTCGCGAATCGGACCCGCGGAAGATCGTACGGGAGGCGAGCAAGCTGATTCATCCGTCCTCGCCCTACCGCCAGTGCCTGGACCTGGTGATCTCCATGGGGGAGGAGGGCAAGTCGCCCGAAGAGGTCTTTCAGGCCGTGGAAGACCGCTGGCGTATCGAGTATCCCGCCATGAACAACGGCGTGCCGAACGGCGGCCTGGTGGCGGCCAGCGTCTGGTTCGGCGACGGCGACTATCTGAAGACCGTGAACCTGGCTTACCGCGCGGCCGACTACTCCGATGCCGACTGCAATGCCGCCAACGCAGGGGCCGTGGTGGGGGCCATGAGGGGCAGCAAGGCACTGCCGCCGCGCCTGGTCGAGGGCCTCCACGATCGCATCGCCGGGGCGAAGATGGGCGGCGTGGAGTTGACCCCTCCGGTCGACGAGCGCATCTCCGATCTCGTGGTGAGGATTGCCGCGCTGGGCCGGAAGATGCTTGCCGCTAACGGTGGGACCGTTGCTCAGGCGGGTATCACGGTACCGTACCGCGCTCCCACTACGCAGCCGGCCGAGTTGTTCCGGCTCGGGGAGCTGACCCGTTACTGGGAGCCGGATTGGAAGCTCGAGCGGGCAGGCTTCGGCGGCATCAGCGCCGGCGGCTGCTCGCGGGGGACCTACCTGGACGGCGATGTGCTCGCCACCTGGCCGCGGGACGAGATGCGCGGCCTGGTGTTTCGCCGCATCCTGCAACTCGGCAACGCGCCGATTCTGGAGATGGAAGTGGCGGCCGACCGGGGCTGCGCCTGGCGCCTGGACGTCTTCGCCGGGAACGCGAATCTGCTGGGGCGGATTATCGAAGGCGGCGCCCCGGAGGAGCGGAACTGGCAGCAGATCACGGTGGATCTTTCCGCATTCCAGGGGCAGGAGGAGGAAATCCGGGTATACCAGCGCACACTCGTACCGGCGCACACCGGCGGCAATGCCTACTGGCGCCGGCTCCGAATCCGGTAGAGCGGGCACTTTTTACTGGCCTCTCCGAACTTGGCCCTCTATAATTTGAAAGCTAAAGGAGGGTGCTTATGTCTCTGGGGCCGGTAGTTCGGATTACGTGCGCGCTGGCGCTCCTCGGCGCCGTTGCCTACGCGCAGACATCGCAGAGCCGTTTGACGGGGCGGGTGATCGATCCGGACGGAGCGGTCATTCCCGCGGCCCAGGTCACCGCCCGCAACGACGAAACCGGTGTGGTGACCACCGTCCAGACCAACGAGGCCGGTATCTATGTCTTCCCGTCTCTGATTCCGGGGCGTTACACCGTGAGCGCGGAGGTCATGGGGTTCAAAAAGCACGAGCATGCCGGGCTGGTGCTGGAGACCGCGCAGGAGCTGTCGCTTGATATCCGGATGGAGCTGGGCAGCGTCGCGGAAGTGGTGCAGGTCACCGGGGAAGCGCCGCTGCTGGAGAGTTCCACCTCGACCGTGGGCCAGTTCCTGGACAGCCGCGTCGTGAGTGAAATGCCCCTCGGTAACCGCAGGGCGCTGGAACTGGCGCGGCTGGCCGGCGGCGTAGTGTGGATCGACTATAGCGGGCTGGCCAAGCCCAACTTCAGCCTTTCGGGCGGCCGCGTGCAGAACCAGATGTTCTGGCTGGACGGCGGCAACATCCAGAATATGCGGTTGGGCATCGGGCAGGTGGACACGGATCCGCCGGTGGAGGTGGTGCGGGAGTTCCGCGTGGTTCAAAACAGCTACTCGGCGGAGTTCGGGGGATCCGCCAGCGGCCTGATCGTCAGCACCACCAAGTCCGGCACCAACGATTTTCACGGCAGCGCCTTCGAGTACTTTCGCAACGATGCGCTGGATGCTGCGGGCTTCTTCGCCCCCACCGAGGGCACCCGCAAGGTCAAGGCTCCGCTCCGTTACAACCTCTTCGGCGCGACGATCGGCGGCCCCATCATTCGAGACCGCACCCACTTCTTCGCGGGCTACGAGGGGACCCGCCGCACCGATGGCTTCACCCAGATCATGACCGTGCCGAGCAGTCTCCAGCAGCAGGGGGACTTCTCCCAAACCTTCACCGGCGCCGGACGGCTCATCGAGATCTACGACCCGGCCTCCACCCGCATGGTGAACGGCAGGGCCGTCCGCGAGCCCTTCCCGGGCAACGTGATTCCTGCGGATCGCTTCGATTCCGTGGCCCGGCAGTTGGTCGAATACTGGCCGCAGCCGAACCGGCCGCCCGCGAACATCGCCGGAGCGCAGAACTTCGCCGGCAACCGCGTCCGCAAATTCCCCCGGGACAACGTAACGGCCCGCGTCGATCACGTTTTCCACGAGAAGAACCGCTTCTACTTCCGCTTCCTCTTCAACAACGACCCCTACTCCTGGACCAGCAACTACCCCAGCCTGGAGGCCGATCCCGACGCGCCCGACGTAACGCGCTGGGAGACGAGCTACCTGTTCGCCGACACCCACACCTTCAACAACAGCCTGGTGATGGACAGCCGCTACTCGTTCGGCCATCGCGTCTTCCATAACCGCAGCGCCGGGCTGGGCAGCGATGTCGTGGAGCGCATCGGGCTTACGGGTGTTCCCGGCGGGGCCTTTCCCGCCGTCCGGGTGGCCGGCGTCGCCAACCTCGGCAACAGTGCCGAACGCAGGCAGTTTCCGATCCGCCAGCACCAGTTCGTCAACAACTGGACCTATGTGCGCGACCGGCACGTCATCAAGTTCGGGGCCGAGTTCCGCAAGAGCATCAACTTCGAGATCAACCGGCCCATCATCTCCGGGCAGTACAACTTCGCCACCACCGGGACCGCGCAGCCGGGTGTCTCCGGCACTGGGTTTGCCTTCGCCTCCTACCTGCTCGGTTTCGTCAACGCTTTCTCGCTGCGCGATACCGATCCGCTGGACCGCTACACCTGGTACATGGCGGGGTTCGTGCAGGACGACTGGAAGATCAGCCCCAGCCTGACCCTGAACCTGGGGCTGCGCTGGGAGACCGATACCCCCATCATGGACAGGAACAACCGGATGAACGGTTTCGATCCCGCGGCGATCAACCCGGTCTCCGGAACGCCGGGTGTGGTGCGTTTCGCCGGGGTGAACGGCTGGCCGGAAGCCCCCTATGACACGGACTGGAACAACTTCGGCCCGCGCTTCGGCTTCGCCTGGCGGCCCATGGGGAGCGATCTGTGGGTGGTGCGCGGCGGCTACGGCATCTTCTACGAGCACCCCTTCGCCCATGGCGCCCCCAGTTCGGCTTCTCTCGGCTTCGAGCGTTCCGCCGGACTCTCGACGCCGGACAACGGCATCACCCCGGCCTTCTATCTCGGCCAGGGCTTGCCCGGGGTGAACCTCACCGCGCCCGAGCGCGACGATTCGTTCGGCGCCGTGCCCGTCGGGCAGCCCGTAACCACCAACATCACCTTCTATGAGCGCAACCGGCGCGCCGGATATGCGCAGCATTTCAACCTGGGCATCCAGCGGCAACTGCCCGGCAACGCGGTGGTGGAGATCTCCTACCTGGGCAATCTCGGGCGGAAAATGCCGGTCGCCAATCTGAATATGAACCAGGTCCCTCCTCACCTCATGGGCCCCGGCTCTGCCCAGGTGCGGCGTCCCTTTCCGCAGTTCAATAACGTGGCTATTGCCTTTCCCTCCCTGGGGGTCAACAGCTACCATGCCGGCGTGGTCAAAGTGGAGAAGCGCTTTTCGCACGGGGTGAGTTTCCTGGGCAGCTACACCTGGGCGAGAAACATCGGCAACCTGGACGAAACCGGCAGCGGCACCCTGGGAGACAACCAGCAGTATCAGGATTATTACAACCGCAGGCTGGACAAAGGCCCCATGGCGACCGACGTTGTCCACCGGTTTGTGGCCAGCGCACTGTACGATCTGCCTTTCGGCAGGAACCGCCGCTGGCTGAACTCGGGGGCAATCTCCCGGATCCTGGGCGGCTGGACCATCGGCTCCATTATGAATATGCAGTCCGGCGGGCCGTTCACCGTCATCATGCAGACCAATACGACCAACGCCTTCTCGGCCGGCGCGCTACGCGCCAACGTACTGCACGACCCGAACCTTCCGGCCGGCGAGCGCACGCTCGACCGCTGGTTCGATACCGGCGCCTTCGAGGCGCCGCCCCAGTACGCCTTCGGCAACGCCGGCCGCGGCATCCTGCGCGCCGACGGGAGGGTGAACTTCGATTTTTCCATCAACAAGAACTTCACCTTCACCGAGCGGTCGTACCTGCAATTCCGCGGCGAATTGTTCAACGCCTTCAACCACCCGGATTTCGGACTGCCCAACCGCAGCATGGGCTCGTCCGGCTTCGGCACCATCACCGGCGCAACCGATCCGCGCACCGTGCAACTCGGGTTGCGCTTTGTTTTCTGAACCGCAGGGCGGCCTTCGGGCCGCCCCCGACCCTTCCAGCGCAATTTCGGCTCTGAGCGAGAATTCGACGAAGTGGCCGATTGGCGCGGGTTTCAGCATGTCAGTCGCCCGTGGCGGTTTACCTCTGGGGGCCTGACGTCTTTGGGGCGTACGGCCCGACGTTCGAAGGGACGGGAAGACTCTTCCTTGAAAGGAAGGTCGCATCGACGATGTACTGGGACCGCCTGAGAACCCGCGGAACTCCCTGATTCGATGAAAGTTGAGCTGCTATCCATGGTTTCCGGGACCTCTCCAGCGGTCCATGCTTCGATGTCTCGGATCCTGGAGTCACCGGCTGCCGGGAAGCAACCCGATCACCGCGTCCCCGGCCGCCGAGCGGGGCGCCGGCACCGGTCGCTGGGCGAATTCGGCCACGCCGCAAAGGCCTACGATCCCCCTGAAAACCTTGTGAGCATCGGCTTCCAGAGGATCCGACGGGGCCTGCCATTGCACGGACCCAGCAACCGCCTTCACAGAAAACCCAATAAAACCGGGGGTTCGTCAGATTCTCGCGCAGAGCCGCAATTTCTTCACCCCTCCCGAATGTATCTTCTGTACCATTAGTTACTTGTTCTTTTCGGATTGACACAGGCTGGGTAAGGTTATACTATCTCCGTCAAACCGGGTTCAAACTGACAATTCGAGTTGAATAAGTGGCGCCGGTTCCAGACGCTGCGTGGATGCTTGTCCCCCCGATATGGTTAACGAGGGGCGCCGGTTCCAGACGCTGCGTGGATGCTTGTCCCCCCGATATGGTTAACGAGGAATTAGTGTTCTTTGTTACGAAACGGGGCGCCTGAGAACGCCTCGACGGTAGGGAGGTGAGAGGTGAACCGAACAGTTGCGGCCGGCGGCGGAATGCTGTGCTCTCTCGTCGCCGCCCTGATCTTTCTCGGGTACGAAGCGCCTGTCGCTTCCGCCCAGGTTCTGTATGGTTCCATCGTCGGGACCGTAACCGACCCGACCAACGCTCCGATTCCCAAGGCCACCGTGACGGCCGTCAATGCCGCGACCGGCCTTTCCCGCGAAGTGCAGACGGATGAAGCGGGTTACTACCTGTTGTCCAACTTGCTCCAGGGAAACTACGACGTTTCGGTAAGCGCCAGTGGGTTCAAGCCCGTCACTCGCAGAGGTGTCGGGGTACTGACCAACGCGGTGGCGCGCGCGGACGTAACTCTGGAAATCGGCGCGGTAACCGAATCCATCGTCGTCGAAGCCAGCACGGCGCGGCTCCAGACAACCAAAAGCGACGTCAGCGTGAGCGTGGAGTCGCAGGCGCTCGTCAACCTGCCGCTGCCCGCTTACCGCAGCTACCAGATGTTGATCAATCTGGTCCCGGGCGCTACGCCGGCGCGCTTTCAGAACGCCCTCATCGACACGCCCGGACGCGCCCTGACCACCAATGTCAGCGGCCAGGAGCGGGGCGCCAACAACACTCGCCTGGACGGCGCCATCAACATCCTGGTGACGCTGCCCCACCATACGCTCTACGTTCCTCCCGTAGAGAATATCCAGGAAGTGAACGTCTCGACCAACAGTTTCGATGCCGAACAGGGGATGACCGGCGGCGCGGCGGTCACCGTGATTACCAAGTCCGGCACCAACGAGTTCCACGGCACGGCTTACGGACTGCACCAGAACAACGCCATGCGCGCCTTCACCTGGGATGAAAACCGTGCGGGCGTGGACGAGAAGCCCCGCTTGACCCGCAACATCGTGGGCGGCAACCTGGGTGGTCCCATTAAGCGGAATAAGCTGTTCTTCTTCGCCGGTTGGGAGGGCGTGTTCGAGCGGGTGGGGTTTTCCAGCCTGCTCTCGGTGCCGCCGGAAGATCTCCGCACGGGCGATTTGAGCCGCATGCTGGGTGCGCCGATCGTGGATGCCGCCGGCAACCCCATTCAGGTGCCCACCACCGAGGGCGGCACCACCCAACTGCGGCAGGGGATGGTCTTCGATCCCTTTACGGGCAACCCGGATGGCACGGGGCGCGCGGCGTTTACCACCAACGGGCGCGTGAACGTCATCCCGGCCGCCAGGCTGAACGGTCCCATGATGAAGCTCCTGGACCTGGTGCCTATGCCGAACCAGCCGGGAGATCAGAACAACTACTTCAGCACCGGCACCTACCGTCTGAACCGCAACAACCTGGACGGGAAGGTCAACTGGAACCGTAGCGACCGGCACCAGCTCTGGTTCAAGTACAGCATTATGGACGCCCTGGTGGAAGGCCAGCCCGGGCTCGGTGAAGCCGGCGGACCGCCCCTGATTCAGGGTGGCGGTCTCGGCAGGGGCCATACCCTGGTGCAGATCGCCGGAATCGGGCAGACCTACACCGTTTCCCCCACTTTCCTGCTCGACGGAACGCTCGGCTGGACCCGCTTCGGCCAGAATGTGCAACAGGCCGGCCTGGAGACCAAGTTCGGCCTGGACGTGCTGGGCATTCCGGGAACCAACGGACCGGATTCCCGGGAAGGCGGCATGCCGAGCTTTGCCGTCCCCGGCTATTCCACCCTGGGTTACACCGAAACCTGGAATCCGGCGTTCCGCAACGACCAGTCCTACACCTTCAACGGCAATGCGAACTGGATGAAAGGCGCTCACGAGATCCGGTTCGGCCTGGACTATCTTCACCACCTGATGAACCACTGGCAGCCGGAGCTGGGCGGTGGACCGCGCGGCTCATTCAGTTTCGGGCGCGCCATTACGGCCCTCAACCCCGCCGCCATCCGTGCCAGCGTTGGCTTCCAGGGCGGCACGCCTTCGTTTGAAAGAGACTGGAACAGCCTGGGCGCATTTCTTCTGGGCGTGCCCTCTTCGGCGGCCAAGAGCCCGCAGTTCATGAAGATGGCCTCCCTGGAGAACCAGTATGCCCTCTACATCCGGGACCGCTGGCGCGTCACCAAGAAACTAACCTTGAACCTCGGGCTGCGCTGGGAGCTGTACCCCACTCACACGCGGCCGGCCGGCCTGGGTATTGTCTCCTATGACCCGACCGCCAACGAGGTCCTGATCGGCGGGCGCGGCGGCATCCCGCGGGATGTCGGAGTAGGTTACAGCAAGAAGCTGTTCGCTCCGCGCGTGGGGTTCGCCTACCAGGCTACACCCAAGACGGTGATCCGCTCCGGCTACGGCATCACCTACGTGCCGCATCCCTGGGGCGCCCAGGCGCTGCGCGGCTGGTACCCGTTCACTCTGGTCGCCAGCTTTTCGGGCGTGAACGCCTATCAGCCGGTGACGACCGATCTCGGTTACGCAGCCGCGGGCATCCCGCATCAGCCTCTCGGCCCGGAGGTCGGCATTCCGCCCATCCCGGGACCGGACATCAGCTCGGGCCGGGTCCCCCTGCCCCCGACTACCGACATGGGCTACCCGGTGGCCGACAGAATGCTGCGGCGCGGTTACATCCAATCCTGGAACTTCATCGTCGAACGCGAGCTTCCCGCCCGCCTGGTAACCTCCGTGGGATACGTCGGCACTGCGCTGGTGAACGGCTTCGCTTTCCTGGATATCAACGCCTCCCAGACACCCGGGTCCGGCAACAACGGCCGGCCGCAGTTCGCCCAGTACAGGCGCACCGTGCCCACCCGGGAGTTTGACGGCCGCACCCACAGCATCTACCACTCTCTCCAGGTTTCGCTGGACCGCCGCCTCGCCGGGGGATTGTTCCTGAAGGCCGCCTACACGTATTCGAAGGCCATCGAGATGGCCTCCTACGGCGACTGGACCGGCTTCACCTGGAACGCGCTCAGCGTCTTCCACCGCAATCGTTCCACGGCATCGCACGACATCCCGCACGTCTTCCGGCTCGGCTATGTCTACGAACTTCCCTTCGGGCGGGGCAAACGGTGGGCCGCCGCGGGGGCGCCCGCAGCCTTGCTGGGCGGCTGGCAGATCAACGGCATGTTGAGCGCTTACCAGGGGAGGCCATACACCCTGAGTTCCTCCGGCGCCTCGCTGAATATGCCGGGCAACTCGCAGACGCCGGACCAGGTCAAGCCGGAGGTCGCCAAGCTCGGCAAGGCCGGCGATGACGGCACCTGGTTTGACACCACCGCGTTTGCGCCCGTCACCGAAGTCCGCTTCGGCAACGTGGGCCGGAACACCATGCGGGGGCCCGGCGTCGTGGACATGGACTTGAGCCTGTTCCGCAATTTCCAGTTCACCGAACAGCTCAGGCTGGAGTTCCGCGCCGAGTCGTTCAACCTGAGCAACACGCCGCACTTTTCCAACCCGGCGAGCGGCGTCCAGAGCGCGGATTTCGGGCGGATTCTCTCGACCCAGACCGCCGACGTGCTGGGGCGTTCGCGGGAGTTCCGCCTGGGGCTGCGGCTCAGTTTTTAGCCGCCCTCATCGCCGCGTGACGGGCGTATCGCCATAACTGACCCGGTAGAGGACCCCGCGGGTATCGTCGCTCACCAGCAGGGCGCCATCCAGCGTCAGGGCGATGCCCGCGGGACGTCCGAAGTGTCCCCAGCGGTCCGGCCCCTGCTGCACCAGGAAGCCCGTCAGGAACGGCTCGACCGATACCGGCCGGCCGCTGCGGAAGCGCACCCGCGCCACCTCGTAGCCCACCGGAGGCCGGGCGTTCCACGATCCCCGCATGGCCACGAACGCATCGTTGCGGTACTCGGCCGGAAATTGCGCGCCGGTGTAGAAGACCATCTGCATGGGGGCGGCGTGGGCGGTGTAGAGCAGGGTAGGGGAGGTGTACCTGGCCTTATTCACCCGGGTGGGGTCCTGCCGGGGATTGATGCGGCCCATCTCGTAGACCACCGGCCAACCGTAGTGCGCGCCGCGCACCAGGCGGTTCAGTTCTTCCTTCTGCTCGTCGTCTCCCAGCCAGTCGATGCCGTGGTCCATGCTCCACAGCTCTCCTGTCTGCGGGTGCCAGCCGAAGCCCAGGGTGTTGCGCAGCCCGCGCGCGAAGATCTCGCGGTTTTGACCGTTCAAGTCTGCGCGGAGAATGGTGGCATGCTCCGGGTTGGGCTCGTCGCAGGCGTTGCAGGTGCTCCCCACCGTGATGTAGAGCATCTTGTCGGGCCCCACCGCCAGGGTGCGGTTGGGATGCTGGCCGCCGTCGGGCAGGTCCTTGATGATGGCGGTCAGCGGGCCCAGCGAACCATCCGGCCGCCGGTCGGCGTAGAACACTTCCCGGATGGCGGCCAGGTAGACGCGGTTGCCATGGATGGCGATGCCGTGCATGCCGGGGTGGCGCGCTACCACGCGGGGCGCGCCGGCGCGGCCGTTGCCGCTGTCCCGCAGCATCACCACGTCGCCCTCCTGGCGGCGCGTCACGTAGACGGTTCCATCGGCCGCTACCGCCAGTATGCGCGGGTTGCCGAGCCCTTCGGCGAACTTGCGCACCTGGAAGCCCGGCGGCAATCGCAACTGCGCTACCCGTGCGTCGGCAGGGTCGAGTTCCGCGGGCTGGTAGATGTGGCTCACGAGCCGCACATCCACCTGGCCGATAGCGAAAAAGACAGCCGCAAGCAGCGCCGCGGCGATGATCCCCGCCCTCATGAAAGCACCCCCATTCGCAGTATATCCGCGGCCGCCGGGATGCCTCCCGCACCCCGCGTACGGGCGCGGCCATCGCGGCGGCGGTTCGGGCGGTTGCCTTACAGGAGCGTTATCCGGAGGAGGAAGGCGGCCCGGCCGCGAAAGGAACCGGCGGCTCGCGACATATCGTCCCTGGAGCCATGCCATGACACATTTCGCGATCGCCCCTCTGGTTGTGTTTGCGGCGGCAGCGGCCCTGGCGCAGGACTACCGCCCGCCCGCGGCAACATCCGGCTGGTGGGTGCGGGCTTCGGAGGTGAAACACGCCCAATCCGGCTCGGGCGCTCTATCCCGCCTGGCAGGGAACGCAGGCGGCCCCAGGTGCTCGGTGCCGCTGGCGCGGGTGCCGGCAGATCCAGACACCGCCCGCACGCACCGGCTACCATGCCGCGGTACCAGGGGCCCCGCGCCACCCTGCGTGCCGCCGCGAGATTCTGAGCGGACGGACACAGCCGCTGACGGCTCCCGCGCGCCCGCGCCTGCGGACAGCCGCACCGGGTATACTTGTCTGGAATCCACATCCAAACTATGCGCTGCACCCTGGAAGAGTTCGAAAGCGAGTACCGCAGCCGCCACTTGCTGCACGGCGTCGTCTCCTACTGGGCTTCCCGTACGCCCGACGCAATCGCGTTGATCAACCACGACCGCGGGCACGAGATCACCTGGCGCGCTTTCGACCAGGCCACCGCGGCGCTCGCGCGGCAACTGGTGCGCCTGGGTTTCCGCAAAGGCGACTTTATGGCCGCCTCCCTGCCGTTCCTCACCGGCCACGTGCTGCTCGAATACGCCTGCTTCAGAATCGGGGTGATTCACGTGCCGCTCGATCCGCGGTTGCCGGCGGCGGAGGTGATCCGCTGCTTGCAGGCCGTCCGGCCTCGCGGCTACGCCTTCCCCGGCCAGACGCGCGCGGCCGACTTTCGAGAACTGGGCCGCGCGGTGGTGCGTCAATGTCCCTTCGTCGCCAACCTCATCCAGTACTCGCCGCCTGAGGAACTGATCGAAGGCGCGGAAAGCTACTACACCCTCACCGAAGGCCGCGAACCCTCGGGCCTCGACGAAGCCTTCCAGGAGCTGACCGCGGCGGTCGGGGAGAACGACGGCGCGCTGGTGATCTTCACCACCGGTTCCACCGGCACTTCCAAGCCCGCGCTGCTCTCGCACCGGAACATCACCTGCCAGAACTATTGCCTGGGCGAGGCATTCGGCTTCGGCCGGCAGACGCGCCTGCTGGTGAACCTGCCGCCCTCCCACGTGGGCGGCCAGACCGAGGCCCTCATGACCACCCTGTTTTGCGGCGGCACGGCGGTGCTGCTGGAAGCCTTTGACCCGGCCCGCTCGCTCGATGCCATCGCCCGCCACGGGATCACGCTGCTGGGCCAGATCCCCGCCATGTTCCAGTTCGAATGGCGCCTGGCAGACTACGGCTCACGCGATCTTTCCAGCCTGCAGGCGGCCATCTACGGCGGCCAGCAGGTTACCCGGCCGTTTCTGGAAAAGCTCGCCGGCATGGCGCCGCGCATCGGCACCGGCCTGGGCCTTACTGAAGCCGCGGGCTTCTGCACTTACACCGCGCCGGACGCGGGCGTGGATGAAATCTTGGAAAGCATCGGCCACCCCATGCCCGTCTACCCCATGTCCATCCGGCAGCCGATGCGGGAGGACGGCTCCGCCGGCGCCGAGTTGCCCGACGGCGAAACCGGCCACGTCTGTTTCCGCGGCCCCCAGACCTTTCTGGGCTACGTCAACGATCCCGGCGCCACCGCCAAGACCATCTCCACCGACGGCTGGCTCTACACCGGCGACATGGGTTTCCGCGACGCGCGCGGCCTGCACTTTGCCGGGCGCGCCAAGTGGGTGATCAAGCCCGCCGGTTACCAGGTCTTCCCCGCCGACGTGGAGAGCCATCTCGCCGCCCTGTCCGACAAGGTAGCCGCGGCGGGCGTAGTGGGCGCGCCGCACGCGCTACTCTCCGAGGGCATTGTGGCGTTCGTCGAAAAGCGCCCCGGCGTGACCCTGGACGCCGCGGAGTTGAAACAGCACGCGCGCGCCTTACCCTCCTGGATGCGCCCGCTGCACTACGTGGTGCTGGAACCCGGCTGCATGCCCCTCAACCGCGTCGCCAAGGTGGACTACCTGCAGTTGGACGCCCTGGCGCGCCGGGAAATCGAAGACCTCCGCGCCCGGCGCCGCTGGGACGGCCGCGAATCCGGATGAACGGCCGCCGCGGGCGGTTGCGCTTCGCCGCGTCGTGCGGTTACATAGATTCCATGCTGAAACATTGCTGCACGATGGCCCTCTGCGCTCTCGTGGCCGGACTGGCGGCGCTCCCGGCCGCTGCCGCCAAGGGTGAGTTCTTCGTCTACATCGGCACCTATACACGCGGCTCCAGCCAGGGTATCTACGGATGGCGCCTGGATGCCGCTTCGGGCAAGCTCACGCCCATCGGCCTGGTGGCCGAGACCGTGAACCCTTCCTTCCTGGCGGTGCACCCCAACAACCGGTACATCTATGCGGTGAGCGAAATGGCGGGCGGCGGACAGAAGGGCGGCGCCGTCAGCGCCTTTGCCATCGACCGCGAGACCGGCAGGCTGAAATTCCTGAACCGCGTCTCGTCCAAGGGCAGCGGCCCCTGCTACGTCTCGGTGGACCACAGCGGCAAAGCCGTGCTGGTGGCCAACTACGGCAGCGGCAGCGTGGCGGCATTGCCCATCCAGGCCGACGGCGCCCTGGCGGACGCCGGCTCCTTCGTGCAGCACTCGGGCTCGAGCGTTGACCCGCGGCGCCAGCGTGGCCCCCACGCGCATTCCATCCAGCCCTCGCCTGACAACCGCTTCGCCCTGGCGGCGGACCTGGGGCTCGACCAGGTGCTGATCTACCGTCTCGATGCCGCCGCCGCCACCCTTGCGCCCAACGATCCGCCCTTCGCGAAGCTGGACCCCGGCGCCGGCCCCCGCCACTTCGCCTTCCATCCCAACGGCAGGTACGTTTACGTGATCAACGAGATGGCGTCCAGCCTCACCGCCTTCGCCTGGGATGCGCCGCGCGGGGCGATGCGGCCGCTCCAGACCGTATCCACCCTGCCCAAGGACTTCCAGGGTGACAGCACCTGCGCCGAAGTGCTGGTCCATCCCAATGGCCGCTTCGTCTACGGCTCCAACCGCGGGCACGACAGCATCGCCATCTTTACGGTGGACCGCGATAAGGGAAGCCTTACGCCCGCAGGGCACGTCTCCACCCAGGGCGCCGTGCCCCGCAACTTCGGCATCGATCCGACCGGCTCCTGGCTCTTCGCCGCCAACCAGAACTCCGGCACGGTGGTCGTGTTCCGCATCGACCCGGCCTCCGGTGGTCTCAGCCCCGCGGGCCAGACCCTGGAAGTCTCCACGCCGGTGTGCGTGCGCTTCGTCCCGGTGCGGTAATCAGGGCTTGATCGAGCGCTTCAGGCGCTTCAGCCGCCCGGTCAACTCATCGGTGGCTTCGGCGATCTGGTTCGTGTCGTAGATCACCCGCGGGGTCAGGAAAACGATCAACTCCGTGCGGGCTTTTGTGGCGCTCTTGTTGCCGAAGGCCGCGCCCAGGATGGGGATGCGGTGCAGCAGCGGCACGCCCGAAGTAGTCAGCCCATCGGACTCCTGGATGATGCCGCCTATGGCGATGGTATCGCCGTCCTGGACGGTCACCTGCGTCGAGATGTTGCGCTTGGAGAAGGAGGGCGACTGAATGGCCGCGTCGGTGGGCGGCGCCTGGGGCTCGCTCACCTCCTGGTTGATCACCATGGTGACGATGCCGCTGGAGTTCACCCGAGCCGTGAGCGCCAGGGTTACCCCGGCGTTGCGGTTGGTGACCGTGTTAGCGAACAGCGAATTGCCGCCCTGCTGCGCGCCCGTGAGGGCCTGGGAACTCAAGGTCGGCACCTCCTGTCCTACCGTGATGGAAGCGGGGATGCTGTCGGTGGCGATCACGCTGGGCTCGGAGATGATGCGCGCGCGCTTGTTGGTCTCCTCCGCCGTCAGGATAGCCAGCAGTTGACGGCTTTGGCCCACCAGCAGACCGGCGGTAAGATTGACTCCGCCGCCGCCGGCGGCTCCCAACAGTGTACGGGAAAGTTCAGTGCCGCCCTTGCCGTCGTCGTCTCCACCCACCGACCCGTTATCACCGCGCCGCCGCAGGAACGCCGCCACGCCGCTGGCAAAGGTCCCGGTCAGGTCGACCTCGTAAATGCGCGCTTCGACCAGCACCTGCCGGGGTGGCACGTCGAGCTGGTCCAGCAGGTTGGTAATCTGCTCCCATTCCTGTGGCGTGGCCTGCACCAACAGCGTGTTGTCGAACGGGTTGGGGATGACGTGCGGGATGCGCCTGCCCGGGTGCATGCGGCCGTATCCCAGGTACGAACCGGTCAAATCCTGACCGGGGGTGGCGGTCCCCTGGGCCAGCGCGCTGGTCGCTGCCTGCTCCGCCGTGGCGGTGGATGGCGTGGAGTACAGCGGTTGGGCGGGATATCCTCCCATTCCGTACGCGCCCATGCCGTACATCCCCATTCCGCCCATGCCGTACATCCCCATGCCGCCCATGCCTCCCATGCCGTACATGCCCATGCCACCCATGCCGTACATGCCCATGCCGCCCATGCCGTACATCCCGGCTCCGCCCATGCCGCCCATGCCGTTGTTCATGCTGCTCATGGCCGCCAGACCGGCAAGCGCATAGACGTTTCCCGTGTAGAGCGCCATGACGGCCATCGCGATCGTCTCCGCGCGCCCGTACTTCAACCGGTAGACGTAGTTGCCCACCGATCCCGCCGTGACCTTCACCGGGACATCCAGCTTTTCGATCCATTTCTCCACTTCCGCGAAGATGCCCGGGTTGGGCGCCACCGCGATGATGGTGTTGATCCGGTCGATGGGCAGGAATCGCACGCTGGCCGTTTTCTCCGATAGGGCGTAGGCCCGGAAGACGGCATCCAGTTCCTCGGAGATATCGGTCGGCCTGCCGTGCGAGACCTCGAACAGCCGGACGCGCTGGCCGGCGAAGGTATCGCTGTCGAACATACCCAGCAGATCCATGGTCCGGCGCATGTTGCGCGTGTTGTCGAGAATCATCAGCAGGTTTGCCGGCACGTAGGCGGTGATCTCGCCGCCTTCTCCCAGGAACGGTTGCAGAATCTTGGCCATCTCCTCCGCGGTGGCGTACTTCAGGAAGACCAGGTTGAGCACCATGCGCTCATCGGTGGCCATCTCCTTGCCATCCACCGTCACCGGAATGGGCATTTGCTTGGCCGAGGCCAGCGGCACGATGCGATACAGATCCCCTACCTGCACCATGGTGGCCCCGTTGATGCGCAG
>JAWLGN010000404.1:0-3763 GCA_041685075.1 Bryobacteraceae bacterium | reverse complement strand
TCCAGATTGTCCCGGAGTTCGACATGCCGGCGCACGCCGGAAGCTGGTTCGTAGGGTACCCGGAACTGGCCTCCCTCCCCGGCCCGTATGCGATCGAGCGTTTCCACGGCAAGTTCGACCCCGTCCTCGACCCCACGCGCGAAGAGGTCTACACCTTCATCGACAACTTCATCGGCGAGATGGCTGCGCTCTTCCCGGGCCCTTACTTCCACACCGGAGGCGACGAAGTCACCGGCAAACAATGGGACGCCAGCCCGCGCATCCAGGAGTTCATGCGCGCCCGCGGGATGAAGGACAACCGGGCGCTCCAGAACTACTTCAGCATGCGGGTTTCGGAGATCGTGCGCCGGCACGGCAAGATCATGTCGGGGCACGAGGAAGTGATCCAGCCGGGCCTGCCGCGCGACACCGTGGTGCACGCCTGGCGCGGCCCCAAGTCGCTGGCGGAGGTGGCTGCCGCGGGCTATCCGACGGTCTACACCCAGGGCTACTACCTGGACCTGATGTACCCCGCGGAGCGTCATTACCTGCTCGACCCCGAGGCCGAAGGCGGGAACATCATCGGCGGCGAGGCTTGCGAGTGGTCGGAGCTCGCCACCGAAGAGAACGTGGATGCCCGTATCTGGCCGCGGATGGCGGCCATTGCGGAGCGCTTCTGGTCGCCGTGCGAAGTGCGCGACGTGGATTCCATGTACCGCCGCTTGGACGCGGTGAGCCGCGAACTGGAGTGGGTTGGATTGCGGCACGAATCGAGCTTCCGCCTCATGACCGCGCGGCTGGCCGGCTCCCATGACGCCGGACCCGTGCGCGTGCTGGCCGACGTGGTGGAACCGGTGAAGGGCTACCGCCGCCATCAGACCCGCAAGTACACCAGCTTCACCCCCCTCAACCGGCTGGTGGACGTGGCGCGCCCGGAGAGCCGCACCGCCAGGGAGTTTACCCGCGCCGTGGAAGCCTATCTGGCCGAGGGAACCGGCGCCGAGGCCATCCGCCAACAGCTCGTAGAGTGGCGCGATAACCACGCGCGGCTGGCCCCGGCGCTCGAATCGGCATTGCTGGCGGAGGCGGCGGGGTTGTCGGAAGATCTATCGGCGCTGGCTGCCGCGGCGCTCGCGATGCTGGATCGCCGCCCGGCCCCGGAGGGAGTTGCGGCCCTCCTCGAGCGCGCTTCCAAGCCCCGGGCGGAACTGTTGCTGAGCGTGGCGCCGGCGTTCGGCAAACTCTTGCAAGTGCCCCGCCAGCGCTGAATCGCGGGGTGCCGAGCCGCATCCAATCTGGCATGCGGTTTTTTGCACTCCTCGCTCTTTTGGCGGCGCCCGCCGCCGCACAGGAATGGCGGATCGATCCGTCGCACTCGGCGGCCCAGTTCGCCGTGCGCCATATGATGGTTTCGACCGTTCGCGGCCACTTCGGGACCATCCGCGGCACGGCCTCTTATGACCCGGCCGATGCCGCCAAATCCAGCATCACGGTAGAGGTCGATGCCGCCTCCATCGACACCCGCAACGCCAAACGCGACGCGCATCTGAAGAGCGCGGACTTCTTCGACGTCGAAAAGCACCCCACCCTACACTTCCAGTCGCGGTCCGTCGAGCCCGCCGCCGGCGGCAGACTCAAGCTTACGGGCGACCTCACCATCCGCGGCGTCAGCCGCCCGGTGACTTTCGATATCGAGGGCATGAGCGCTCCCGTCCGCGACGGCCGCGGCGGTGAGCGCATCGGCGCCACCGCCGGCGCCCGCATCAGCCGCAAGGACTTCGGCATGACCTGGAACCGCGCCATCGAAGCCGGCGGCGTCACGGTCGGCGACGAGGTCTCCATCACCATCGATCTCCAGCTCATCCGCAAACTGCCCGTGCAGTAGGGTGGCAGCGGCGCCCATCGGCCGGCGCGCCCGCCCGGCGACTCGCCCCGCGCGCCCCTGTTTTCCGCCAGCCTTTCCTTCGCGCACAGCCGCAGTTGCCTATAATTGAGATTCGCCCGGCGGCGCAGCCGGATGCCGCTGGGGTTCGTTATGCGGCTTTCTCTGTTGATCGCGTCTTTAGCTCTTGCCTGGCACGCCACGCCCTGTACCACCGTGATGTGCGGAAAGAAGGCCACGCCGGATGGCTCTGTGCTGATGAGCCACTCCTGCGACGGCGACATCATGGGCGTAATGACCCTCATGCCCGCCGTCAACCGGCCGCCCGGCACCAAGGTGCCCATGTACCGCAACATGCCCCGGCCCCGGAACTACGACGAGTACGTGGCCAACGTGCGGAAGGGATATGGCATTGTCGGTCACCTGACGCTCGGCTCCACCTACCGCACCATCCTCTTCGGCGGCCACCTGGAGAGCATGACCACGGGCGGTATCAACGAGCATGGACTGACGGTCGCCATCGAGTTTATTCCGATGCGAGCGGGTCTGGCCTGCTCGCGCGGCGCCGTCGGTCCCAACAGCAATCACTGGTCCACCTCCCTCATCGCCAACGCGCTCATGCGCGCCAAAACTGCCCGCGAAGCCATCCGGGTGATCGGCTCGATGGTCGAGGAGTACGGCTTCCAGTACTACCGCAACCCCAATGCCGGAGTGGCCCTCCCCATCGCCGACAAGAACGAGGTCTGGCTCATGGAAATCTTCGGCCCGGGTCCGGATTGGAAGCCGGAGAGCGGCAAGCCCGGCGGCGTCTGGTGCGCCCAGCGGATTCCGGACGGCGAGGTCGCGGTCACCGCCAACCGCAGCCGCATCGGGAAGATCGACCTCTCGCGCACTGACGAGTTCATGGCCTCCCCCAACGTCTTTTCGCTTTCCGAGGAACTCGGTTTCCGCAAGCCCGGCGATCCGTTCATCTGGCACGACGCCTACGGCGACCCCGGCTCCCGCGGCGTGTGCCTTCGCGAGTGGCGCGCCCTGAGCCTCGCCGCGCCCGGGCTCGATCTCAAGGCTACCGGCGATCCCCTGCGCGACCGCTATCCCTTCTCCGTCCCGCGCGGCCAACCCTTCACCGTCGAGCGCCTCGTCGCTCTCATGCGCGACGCCTACCAGGGCACCGAATTCGACATCACCGAACACCCCGCTTTCCGCGCCGGAGCGAAGAAGAGCCCGCTCGCGCGCCCCTGGGGACCGCCCGAGCTTTTCGATCTGCTCAAGATCAAGCCCGAGCGCGCCATCGCCACCCCCACCAGCGGCTACGTCTTCGTCTCCCAGCTTCGCCCATGGCTGCCCGATCCCGTGGCCCATTGTCTCTGGTTCGCCTACGGCCCAGCCGACACGAGCTGTTTTACTCCCATTTACTCCGGAGTTACTAACTTGCCCGAGGATTGGAGCCGTCCCGCCGATTTCACCCGCATTACGCGGGGACAGCCCCAGTGGGAGTTCCGTCTCGTCAACACCCTCACCGATTCGCTCAACTACCAGTCCGCCATCCGCGACGTGCGTGCCGTTATCGAGCCCGCCGAAAAACGCTTCCTCGCGTTCCAACCGGCGTTTGAGGAAGCCGCGGTGTCGCTGTTGAGAAAACGCGGCGCCGCGGCGACTGCGCGGTTCCTCAACGAATACGTCGCCGCCAACATGCGGCAAATCGGCTACAGTTACCGCGAGCTGGCCGACTACCTGATGTTCCGCTACCTTGCCGGGGCTCCCGAAGTCGCGCCTCCAAAACTGCCTCGCATCGCCGCGCCTGAAATGCCGGCCGCGCGGCCGGAGACCACCGTCGCGATCGTCGTTGGCCCCAGCACTCACCCGCCCGGCACGCACGAGGTGAAAGCCGGAGGGCGCCTC
>JAWLGN010000403.1:0-3764 GCA_041685075.1 Bryobacteraceae bacterium | reverse complement strand
GGGTTCCGCCACCTCCGACCCGTTCGGACAGTTCGATCTCAGACTCAGCGAGCCGGGCGCCTACCTGGTGGGAGCCTGGCGCGAGGGTTTCTTCCGGGCCTCGGGCTCGCCCGCCTTCTTCACCGAAGGTGAGAACCAGCTCACTATCACGCTCAATCACCTCCAGGAGTTCGCCGAATCGGTGGACGTGGTCTACTCCCCGCCGGCCATCGACGTGGCCGAGCCCGGCGACCGCAAGGAACTCAACACCGTGGAGATCCTCACGGTTCCCTATCCGGCATCCCACGATTTACGCAACGCGCTCCCCATGTTCCAGGGGGTGGTGAAGGACGATGCCGGGCTGGTGCACGTGGACGGCGCCGCCAGCGACCAGACCAACTACACTCTCGACGGCTTCAACATCTCCGACCCGGTTACAGGCCGCCTGGAGGCGCGCCTCAATATCGAAAGCGTGCGGGCCCTGGAACTCGAAACCAGCCGCTTCGGCGCCGACAAGGGCCGCGCATCGGCCGGCTCCATCGACGTCCGCACCAAGATGGGAGACGACCGCTGGCGTTTCGGCGGCACCAACTTCATCCCCAACGTCTCTACCCGCGACGGCCTGCACCTGAACAAGTGGACGCCGCGGGTGGAGGCCTCCGGCCCGCTGAAGCGCGGCCGCGCCTGGTTCCACAACGGCTTTGAAACCTACTACGACGTGGACACCATCGACGAGCTGCCTCGCGGCGAGAACCGTACCCGCAGCATCACCACCAACAACTTCAGCCGCGTGCAGGTGAACCTCACTCCCGCCAACATCCTGAGCGCCAGCCTGCTGGTGAATTACGAGAACCGCCGGCGCCATGGCCTCTCCTTTCTCGATCCCCTGGAGACCACCACCAACCGGCGCAACAAGCTGGTGATGACCGCCATCCGGGACCAGGTGTATTTCCCGCGCGGCGCGCTGGCCGAATTCGGCTTTGCCGACACCCGCATGATGCTGGTCCAGGTGCCGCAAGGCGACCGGATGTTCGAAATCACGCCTTACGGCAACAGCGGCAACTACTTCGTGGGCATCGACCGCCACTCCAACCGGCAGCAGTGGACCGCCAATGTGATTCTGCCGTCCATCGAGAAGGGCGGCTCGCACCAGCTCCGCTTCGGCGTGGATTTCCAACGCGCTTCCTTCGCCCAGGAGACCGTCCGGCACGACTACCGGGTGCTGCGCACGGACCTCACGGTGGCGCGGCACGTGACCTTCGCCGGCGACCCCTTCCAGCAGCGCCGGAACTTCGAGGGCGCGCACTACATTCTGAACCAGTGGACGCCGCGCGAGGGCGTAGTGGTGGAGGCGGGGCTGCGCGCCGATTGGGACCAGGTGGTGCGGGATGTACTGTGGTCGCCGCGCATCTCCGCAGCCTGGGCGCCGCGTTGGCTCTCCGACACCAAGTTTTCGGCCGGCTATGGCATTTTTCACGATTCCCTCAGCCTGGGCACCCTCACGCGCCACCAGGACCAGGTGAGCTACGCGACCTTCTATGCGCCCGGCGGCGCTTACGAGCGCGGCCCCCTGATGACGGCCTTCTATGTCAATGAGCGCGAGCTGCGGGCGCCGCGCCACCGCACCTTCAGCGCCAGCGCGGAACGGCGGCTGCCCTTCGATTTCTACGGCCGCGCGGGGTTCACGCTGCGCACGGGCAACCGCGGCTTCACCTTCGTCAATGAAGCGGAGCCCTACGGCGGCGAGGGCCATTACTACCTCCGCAACTGGCGCACGGACCGCTATCGCGCCGTCGAGGTGTCGCTGCGCCGCACCTTCGGGCGATTCGAGTGGTGGGCCGGCTACACGCGCTCCAGCGCCCGCAGCGACGCGGCAGTGGACTACAGCCTGGAGAACCCCGTCTTCGGCCCGCAGGGGCCGGGACCGTTCCCCTGGGACACGCCCCACCGCCTGCTCACCTGGGGTTGGGCGCCGCTGCCGCAGCGCCTGCTGCCGCGCTGGCTGCGCTTCGCCGTGCGGGAAACCGATGCCGTCTACCTGGTGGAGTACCGCTCCGGTTTTCCCTTCAGCGTGGTGAACGAGGAGGGCTTCATGGTGGGGCTCCCGAACAGCCGCCGGCTGCCCGCCTATTTCAGCGTAAACTTACACTTCGAACGTAAGTTCCGCGCCCTGCACTATCTCTGGGCATGGCGGTTCGGTTTCAACAATCTTACAAATAACGGCAATCCGAACACGGTGAACAATAACATCGACTCTCCTTTCTTCCTGGCGTATGGAAGGGGACAGTCCCGTGCTTTCACCGTGCGTCTGCGCCTGTTGGGCAAGAAGTAGCCGTATCCCCCTTCACACCGCGTTGCGGCCCCGGCCGGGATAATAAAAGCGGAGGAGGTCTGTTTTTATGATGCGAGTGCTTGTTTTAGGAGTCTCGCTCTTATTCCTATCGTCGTCGGTCGAGGCGCAGACGGACACGGACCGGCGGCTCCAGAGGGCATCACAGGTGTTCAGCGAAATCATGGCTGCACCCGACAAAGGGATTCCCAGCGATCTGCTCGAGAGGGCGCACTGCGTCGTGATCGTTCCCGGCATGTTGAAGGGAGCGTTTGTGGTAGGTGCGCAGTATGGCAAGGGCTTCGCATTCTGCCGTTCGTCGCGCGGGATCGGCTGGAGCAATCCGGCCGCGGTCCGCATGGAGGGCGGTAGTGTCGGGTTCCAGATCGGAGGCCAGGAAACCGACATTATCATGCTGGTCATGAATCCGCGCGGTATGGACCGGCTAATGACCAGCCGGTTCACCATCGGCGGCGATGCTTCGGCGGCCGCGGGTCCGGTGGGCCGCACGACGCAGGCCCAGACGGACGCTATGATGACGGCGGAACTGTTGACGTGGTCCCGTTCGCGGGGCCTGTTCGCGGGAATTTCGCTGAACGGCGCAACGCTGCGTCCGGCCGAGCAGGATAACAAGGATTTGTACGGCAGAGAGTTGAACACGCGCCAGGTTCTGACCACGCGCCTGCCGACTCCGGAGTCTGCCCGACCCTTGCTGGCGCAATTGTCGCGATTCTCGTTCACCACTAGCGGCCCCACCGAGGCCGACCGCCAGATCCAGCAGCAGCAATAACTCCCTCCCTCCCATCCGCGGCACGGCGCTCCACGCCGGGCCGCGGCCGAGGGAGAGCGGCTATCCGAACCACTCGCCGCTATCGCCGGTGACGATTTCCAGCCAACCTTGGTGCGGCAGCGCATCCATGGGCAGGCCACCCTGCCACAGCGATACCTGGAACTCCAGACCGCCGCCCGGCGGCACGCCCAGCGCCGCCAGGGAGATGCGCACCTCCAGCACGTTATGGAAGGCGCATTCTACCGGACAGTGGCCCGTTTCCGGAGCCGACGCCAGCTCCAGTTCTGTCGTCTCCAGCCGGCCGTGGTCGAAGCGGATACCAATGGAACTGGCCCGGCAGGGTTCCCCGGCCTGCACGCTGATGCGCGCCTCCATGGCCGGCAGCCCCTCCTCCGCGCCGGTGTGGAAGTCCATCCGCAGGTACAGGTTATCCGCATCGTTGCCGTAGTAGAGTTCCTTTACCAGGAACTTGCGGCCGTGCATGGCGCCGGAGCGCTCGTCCACGCGATAGAGGCCCGCCCCGATCCACTCGAAGTAAGAGGTGACGACGCCGTCGATCACCGGGGAAATGCGGCCGCTGGGCTCCACCCGCACCTCCCCCACGGCCACCCGCAGAATGGGCCGCGAGAGTTCCTCTGGCGGCGTGCGTCCCAGGGCGCGGTAGAT
>JAWLGN010000064.1:1406-21180 GCA_041685075.1 Bryobacteraceae bacterium | reverse complement strand
GTACACGTCACACGCGTGCACGCCGAACAGGACAATCCGCCTGTTCATCTGGTCAACGGCGGGCAGGTACCCTTCGCCGGGCCGGTATCGGAATAGCGGTTCGTGCGGCGGGAGAAAGTACTTCTTCAA
Organism: Bryobacteraceae bacterium; assembly: GCA_041685075.1. GTDB lineage: Bacteria > Acidobacteriota > Terriglobia > Bryobacterales > Bryobacteraceae > JAMCRM01. Next base: position 21,051 of record JAWLGN010000064.1, on the reverse strand, counting down.
CGGCAGAATGGTGCGGTTGTAGTCGAGACAGGCCTCGGACCAGCGGCTGAGGCGTCTGAAAACGTAACCGCCGTTCTGCCTGACTGGCGCGTGAACCTCCCCAAACTGCTGTACAACGGAGGCGAAGAAGTCGAGCTTCTCCTTGGGCAGCTTCAGTACTTTCACGCTCCCGCCTTTCCGCCGGTCGGCTCAACAGGGGCCGGCTCGTGCGGCCGGAGGTGCTCGCGGATCTTCTCCAGCAGTGCAGGCATGCTGACCGGTTTTGCGAAGAACTCGTCACCCGCGAGCCACTGTGGTCCGCAAAAACTCCATCCGGCCCTCACGCCGCCACCTCTTCCAGCCAATACTCGTGGTGAAGTCCGCCGAGAACTGGCTTGCTCCGGATGACGTGCCCGGCGGCAAGGCTATGGCGACTCCCATCCTCCGGCGGCGGATGTTGGAGGGGTTGTGGTATTCCCGGCCCAAGACTCATGTGCGGCCGGCCATGGTTGAAGTGAGTGACCCACGCCTTCAACATCAGTTTCAGGTGGCGCTCATTCAACGGGATGAGGAAGTCCAGGCATTCTCGGCGGAGCGTGCCGCCGAAGCGTTCGCACACGCAGTTCGCCTTGGGCGCCCGCACGGGCGTTCGGAGGACTCGCACTCCGAGTTCCATCACTGCCTTGTCAAGTTCCTTCGAGAAGATGCTGTCTCGGTCGTGGATCGCAAATCGATACGTATGGTCCGCCGGGAGCGCTTCGCGGAACTGCTGCAACGACCATTCCGCCGTCGGATGGGCGGTAATATTGAAATGAAGAATTCGCCGGGTTCCCAATTCCAGGATCACAAAGACATACACGGTGCGAAACGTCGCTGTGATCACGACGAAGAAGTCAGCGGCCACCATCACCCGGGCATGGTTGTGGACGAATGTCAGCCAGCGCTGCTTTGGATCGGGCGTTCGCGCCGGTCCGTTGCTGCGCAGGTACTTCGCCACGGTTCGCGGCGAAACCCGGATGCCGAGTTTCAGCTTCAACTCGTTGGCGACGCGCTCCTCGCCCCACGTCGGATTGTCGGCGGCCATCTTTCGGATCAATTGTCGGAGGTCCTTGGGCAATCGTGGTCGTCCCGTAGGCTTGAACTTCCAGCGCCAGAAGAGCCGGAAACCCTTGCGGTGCCAGCGGATGAGGGTGTCGGGTTTGACGACCACCAGCGCCATGCGCCAGTCGAAGAGCCGACTCACGGCGGCCATCAACCACCTACAGGCGTTGTTGGCCCGGCGCGGCTTGGCCTGCCGCTCCTGGAAGAGCGCCAATTGCTTTCGCAGAAACAGGTTCTCGGCGGCCAGCGCCGCCCGAGGGCGTAGCGCCACGAGAACCAGCCGAATTAGGTCGAACCCGACGATGCCGGCGGTGAGGAGGCAGTGGCAGAGCGCGGTGAGCAGGGCGGGCATGAACGTCTCAGGATCGCACGTTACAGGACGCTACAGGATCCCGCTACAAGGCCGACCCCAAGTTTTTGCGGAGCACAGTCAGGCCGGCGCCGACCGGCGCCGTGCGCGTGGAGCCTGGTTCGCTGGTTACGCTCAGCACTGTGCAATTGAAGCACCCGGCCCGTTAACAGCCGCCCGGCCGAATCATCCAACAATGCCCGAGATGTCGATCAGGTACAACTGGCGCCCCTCGCCGCCGTGCGGCGAATCGATGACCACCTTCCGCCCATCCGGGCTGAAGCGCGGGTGCAGGTCGCACCTCCATTCGCCGTTGTATTCCTTGGCCGACTGAAAATGCCCGAGAGGGCACCTCTTACCGGTCGCGACGTGAAACAGGTACGGGTTCTGGTTGCGTTCCTTGTCGGGGTAGGTGTCGTTCAGAATCCACTGGTTTCCCGGCAGGTATGTACAGTGGCCGTTGATAGTCATAACGCCCTCGCCCACAACCTCGACGTTTTGTGTACGGTCCTCGTAAAGATAGAACCGGTCGCCCCGCGAAGGGTGCCAGGACCATGCCAGAACGTGTTTTTCGTCCCGCCAGATGAAGTGCGAGGTCTTCCCGTACGGATCGAGGACGTACATGTCCTTGCCGTCCACGCCTGCCGTGAACATGCGCGTTTCAAAGCCGCGGCCCTGCTTCGGCCCGCGCCAGCGGTGCAGGAAAACGAAGCGCTTGCCGTCAGGCGCCCACAGCAGGTGGTTGAACCAGTGCTTGGCCTCGTCCAGCCCGCCCTTCTCGTAAGGGACGCGGAACGCCGCCGCGTAGGGAATGATCAACTCCCGTTTTCCGGTCTTGAGTTCCATGCGCCAAATGCCGTCGTCCTCGGGTGCCCGTACGTTCGGATTTTTGTCCGCGATTCCCACGTAGCCGTAACCGGGCCGGCAGTCCTGTAAGCGGGCGAAATTCGGTGTTACTGCCCACCGCCCGTCGGGGCTGACCGTGTAGATGGGTCCGGGCAGAGTGCGCCGTTTCCGGGTTTTCACGTCCACAATGCGGGAAACGAAACGGCCGGCTTCGCGATCGTTCCAGATGACCTCCGACTTCGAGCCGGGCACCCATTGCAGCATGCAACCCTGCTGCCAGCACCACGCGCGGCTTTCCCCCAGGCCGATCCATTTGTCGCTGTCCTGCGTGTCAATGATTCCGAGTTGGATCACGTCGTCCGGCTTCGGTGAGCGATGCTCGAAGTCCACGCGCATACCGAGCACGTAGCGGCTGGATGGGTCGAACTCCAGCTTGTCGTAATAGCCGAACCAGTGAAAGCCGGGTCCGCGAGTCAGGGCTCGCACCGGCGGCAATTCGCCGTTTTGCGTGAGGCCCAGGCCGGGGAAACAGGCGCCCAGGCACTTCAAAAATCCTCGGCGTGCCAGGGGAAACACGTTCTTATGATCCGTCATAGGACATTACTCCAGAATCGCAACCCGCAGTTCCCTTGTGCCGGGCGCAACGTACCCTACCATATTGCGAAACAGCGTCTGTAGGTTGTCCGATGGGGTCCATCGATCGGGTGAGCCCAAGGAGCAGCGGGGACCCAGATCGAACGCGAGCAGCCGCCCGGCACCCAGCGGCCATTCGCGAAGGACCGGAGATCTTTCGTAAGCGGCGCCGCTCCTGCTCTTGCCCTCGAGGAAACGCATCGCCATCACTCCCAAAACGCGGCCGTCACCGCCGCGCCAAAGCACGCGCTTGAAGATGTCGTACGAAGCCGGGGCCAGCAGCGGGAGGTCACCACCCGCCTTGCCGGTATGCATGCCGCGGAAGACCGGATGCCCTGCTTCGGACGGCTCGATGCCGAAGGATTCGCAATACGCGTTCAGGTGATGGCCGAGGTGAGATGTGTGGAACTCCCCGGTGCCGCGGCCCGCCAGCATGGGAAGCGCTCTCACGGCGTTTGCCATAAGGAGTGCCCCCGCGCCGCCCGCAACCCGCCGGCGGATCACATCCAGCACCTTGGGCGAGAGCCGGGCCGGAAGTTCATCGAGGAAGTAGTAGTTCCACACAATCGCGTCAAAGCCGTCGATGACGGAGGCGTCGTGTTCCAGCACCTGTAACCTCACCCTCTCCGAGCGGAACGGAGCGAGGTAGGGGGCCAGCATCGCACTCGAAAGGCGCGAGAGGTGCTGCTCGACGTCATCATCGAAGTCGATGGGCGCCACTGCCTGGCCGCTGCAGGCGCGCGGTATGCTCAGCGAAAGCCTGCCCGGCAGGAATCTGATGATCGTGGCCGCACTGCCGGCCCTCACCACTTCGCAGCCTGACACCTCGGTCACGCTCCGGCCCGGGTGGCGAATCATGGCAGTAAAGTGGAAGTCAGAGGGGATGCCTTCGACCCACTCGGGCAGCGTCGCGTTGCACGTCAGGCGCTCATCGCGCCATGCGACCGCATCGACGCACGCGAATGTCCGCGCGAGGTGCGGCGCGCTTGTGTCGCCGTGTGCAACCTCGACCCGGTAATTGCCCCGGCGATTGGGCAGGTAGACGACAGCTCTATCGAAATATCGCCAGGGCCGGCCATTGAGGCGCACTTCGGCAACCGGCCTGCTGAAGCGCAGCCCCGGCGCGAAAACAAACGAGGTGATCTCCCCAACTTCTGCCGTGACGCTGCACCTGCGCGACCCAGGCCGGCAGTCCCGCAAGTCCATGGAATACTGGCACCCGCGCGCGGGGCGCACCGCGCCTTCTACAAATCCGTATCTCTGGATTACCGCCGAGCCCTTCGGAGGGAGGCAGCACTTCACGTAGTCCTCGCCCGCGTGCAGCAGGCTCGGCTGCGCGCCGCGGAAGACCCAGCGGCCCGACTCCCTCACCTGGTATGGCTCCGGCCCGGCGCCTGCCACGCGCACCACCTTCACCACCGGGATATCGAACGGATTACGCACCCTGGCCCGGCCGTCCGTCCCGAGTTGGACCTGTTCTTCCGGGGCCGCCAGAAATGAACGCAGGGCCACGAGATCAGCCGGGCGGTAGCGGTCCCCCGTCAGTACCAGGGCAAGCCGAAAGCGGCCCTTGGCGGCGGGCGCGCTCTCCAGAATCAGCCCTTCACGCGGGCGCCAGCGGAAGCCGGTCAGGGTTCCGCGATCGAGCACCATGAGCGCAACATAAGGGTGGCGCGAGGAACTGTCCTCGAAGCGGAATAGCGCGGGCACCGGTCCGCCTTTCACCGGGAGCACGCGGTCGTAGCCCGAAAAACCGAACAGGCTCGCGAGGGCCCGGGTGGGACCGGACACGATTCGTTCGATGTCGAGGAGCAGGTAGGGCGAGTCGTTGAGAGCCGTCAATGTGCGGGTCTCCTCCACTCCCGGCAGGCCCAGCGTCGTTTTCAGGACAGCCCTATACCCCGCCGGTTCCACATGTTCGCACCGCAGTTTATGCGCCGGCGCCGGCGACTGTTCCGGCAGGAGCACGGTCTGGCCAAACGCTTCGCAGATGCAAACCGCGCGGGAGTCCGCGTCGTAATGCGCCAGGCGCTCTGGATCGGCAAACACGGCGCTTGCGTCCCGATCATGGGCGACCAGGGCGCGCAGGCAGTTGTTCTGTATGAACGCGGTCCGGGCCGGGTAGGGGTAGCGGCTCGGAATGCCACGTCCGGCCACCCTCAATCCGCCCTGTCCGAGAACGGTGAAACGGGCGGTAACCGCGCAGCGGACCGGATCCTGGCTGATCCCATAAACGTAGCGCCGGTTCTCCTCGGGGCACACGTCTTCGGCCTCGTTGATCCACCACAGCGCCGAAGGCGAAAGATTGCGCCCGGGTGTCCGGGCGCGCGCGCGGAACTGATCGTTGGCCTGCTTCAACACCCAGTCGGGGTGCCCCAACCCACCGAAGCCGTTGTCTGGAATGCCGGTCCGGCACTCCGCCTGGCTGCCCCAGAATTGCAGCCCGTGTCGCTTCCGGATTTCCTCCCGAAGTTGATAGTACCCGGATGTCCGGTCATCGCTCCCGGAACCGTTGGAAGCGCTCACGTCGATTTCGTTCGGCAGAGTCTCATCGAAGGCGTGATTATCGGTGTAGAAGTACATGCCGGGGTTGTAGGGCCACATGCATCGGTCGAACAATGGCGGCGGCATGACGGGCCACTGCTCCGATCCCAGGCCGTCAATCAACTCCTCGGGGCTTACGTTCAGGGCGTCGAACTGTTCGCCTAGTGCGCGGACAGCCGCAATGGCTCCGGCGAAGGTGTTGCTGGGATCTTCGTCCTGGGGTACGTGGCTGATGACATCAGGAGCCGCTTCCGCCCCAGCGTCCAGCCTGTGCGGGAACCACTGCACCGCCATGTCCCGTTCGTGGATGTGGCGGTGGAGCGCCGCGGTGCTGCGCCGGGTCCAGCCAGCCCGGCGCTCGAGCGGGTAACCGCCCCGGTATATCTCGACCAGGTTGGCGCCCCATTTCCAGCTCTCGTCGATGGCGCGCCGCGCCAACTCCTCGGGGGGTAGTACCCGCCCGCCGCCACGGCGCTGATAGAACGGCGTGGTCTGCCATCCCCACAGGTCCAGAGAAACCTTTCCGGGGCGCCCGAAGGAGCCGCTCGGCAGCGGCGACGCCAGGGCCGCGGCTCCGAGCCGCCCGATGAACTCGCGCCGGTTCAAGCGGCTAGCCCACGATGCCGCTGATGTCGATAAGGTACATCTGGCGCCCGCCTTCGTGAGGCGAATCGATGATCACCTTTCGCCCGTCGGGGCTGGAGCGCGGATGCAGGTCGCAGCGCCAGGAGACGAACGGCTTCTCCTCGAAGTACTTCGGCGACTGGTAGAAATGCCCCAGCGCGTACCGCTTTCCGGTGCGGGTGTCGAACAGGTACGGGTTCTGGTTGCGCTGCTTGTCCGGATAGGTGTCGTTGAGGATCCAGCGCCCGCCCGGAAGGTAGCTGCAATGCCCGTCGCCGACCATCACGTCCCGCCCGAGCACCTCCGCCTTTCCGGTGAGGTCCTCGAACAGGTAGAACCTGTTGCCGTCCAGTTGGTTGTAAGCGTAAGCCACGAGGTGCGTGGCGTCGCGCCAGGAAAAGTGCGAGGTCATCCGGACGGGATTGATCGGAAAGATGCGGCTCCCGTCGGCGTTCGCGGTCAGCATGCGGGTGGTGTGGCGCGTCGCCGGCGGGGTCCGCCAGCGGTGCAGGAAGACGAAGCGCTTGCCGCCCGGGGAGACCAGCAGGTGGTTGAACCAGTGCTTGGCGTCGCCGAACTCGCCTTCCGGATAGGGAATCTCGAGCATTCGGGCAAAGGCTAGAATCAATTCCCGTTTGCCGGATCTGAGGTCCATGCGCCAGATGCCGGCGTCCCTGGGCGCCAGCACCGCGTCGTTGCGGTCGGGGATGCCTGCATAGCCGTAGCCCGGCCGCATGGTGTTCAGCCGTGAGAAATCCGGCGCGACCGCCCAGCGGGAATCCGGGGACACGGCGTAAATCGGCCCGGGCAGGGTACGCTTCTTCCTGGTTTTCACGTCCAGGATGTAGGAGACGTAGCGGTCGCCCTGCCGGTCGTTCCAGATGACTTCCGTTTTCGATCCCGGCAGCCACTGGAGCATGCAGCCCTGCTGCCAGTTCCAGGCCCGGCTTTCGCCCAGGGGGATCCACTTATCGCCGTCCTGGAGATCGACCATCCCGACCTGGATCACATCGTCGGGCTCGGGGCGACGGTGCTCGAAGCCGACCTCCATGCCGAGGGCGTACCGCCCCGAAGGATCGAACTGCAGCTTGTCGTAATAACCGAACCAGTGAAATTTGGGACCGCGGGTGATGGCGCGCACCGGTGGCAGTTTCTCCTCCTGCCCGCGCGCGGGCGAAAGCAGGCCCGCCGCACCCATTGCTTTCAGGAACACCCGCCGTCCGGCGGGCACTGCGCTAGCGTCTGGCATGGCTCAAAAGATGTACTTCAACCCGAGTTGGATGATGCGCCCGTCGCCGGCCGACGTAATCCTGCCGAAATTTGCCACGGAATCGATGTTGGTGCCCGGCCCGCCGAAGTTCGGCCGATTCAGGGCGTTGCTGATTTCGGTGCGGAACTGCGCGCGGTGCGATTCGACGAAGCCTCGGAAGTTCTTCATGGCCCCCAGGATCAGGTTGAACGAACCGGGCGCGCGAAGCCGGCTGTCCGCGCGGGGCGCGCTGCCGAATGTTCCGATCGCGTTGGGCGCATACGCGGTGGTATCGAAGTACTGCGCGATTCTAGCGGCCCTCGGGCGGCCTTCGGGCAGACGGGCGTCTCGCAAGCGGTCCGAACGGTTCGGCTGGCCGCGCAGCGCGCGGTCCTGCGAGGTGGGAAAGGTGAGCGGCGCGCCCGAGTAGAGGAAGGTCATGCCGTTCAACTGCCAGCCTCCGAAGATCACACCGGAGGCTCCGTGCGCCAGCGCGCCCGCGGGCACGTCCCACACCCAGGACGACGTCAGGGCGTGGGTCCGGTCGAAGTCCGCCGGACCCCATTCGGCCCTGCGGTTGTTCGGATCCTGCACTCCGCCGTCATTGGTAACGGTCGTGTTCAATTCGCCCAGCGCCTTGGAGAAGGTGTAGGCGAGCAGCACGCTGAACCCTTTGCTGAAGCGCTTGTCCAACGACGCCTGGAAGGAGTTGTAGCTGGAATTCACCACCGTTTCGATCAGGCTGAAGCGCGAGAAGTAAGGGTACAGCGGCCGGCGCTGGTTGATGTTCGCCACCGTGGATTGCCCCGGGATGTAGACGGCCGGGTTCATGTCCCGCAGGTACGGGATGTGGGTTCCGCGCGTGCCGGCGTAAGCCGCGTTGATGAGCCAGTCTTTGGCCACCTCGCGCTGAATGCTCAGGTTCCACTGCTGCATCTGAGTTTCGCGGTAGTCGGGGCCGTAGGCCAGCCCGGTGATCTGGGGATCGAAAGTGGAGTCCTTCGAGGGCGTGTAGGGGTGGGGATTCCCGCCCGGCCAGTTGGCCCAGGGGTTGGCGGTGCTGGGCGGCGTGGCGATGTCCACGATCCTGGTGAACGGCTGGTAGATGGCGAACTGCCCGTCGATGTTCGTCCACGGCGGGTTGTAGTACACGCCGTAGCCCGCGCGGAGCATGGTCTTCTGGTCGGCGGTGAGCGCGTAGGCGAGGCCGGCCCTGGGACCGAAGGCGGTCTTCTGCATCTCGTGGCCGCCGCGGAGCACGCCGGGGTCGCCGTAGAACAGCAGCCCCGGGGGTGCGTTCAGGTAGACCTGCGATTTCGCGCCGGCTTGGTACACCATCATGGCGTCGTTCTCCGCCACGATGGGGAACGGCAGCTCGTGCCGCAGACCGAGGTTGAGGGTGAACCGCGAGTTTACCTTGATGTCGTCCTGGATGTACCAGGACAACATCAGCCCGTGCGGGTTGTCGGGAGCCGGGCTGCCCTGCCGGAAGGCGTTCGGCAGACCGAGCATGAAATCGCTGAGTCCCAGGCCGGAGAGCGCTCCGCTATACGTGTATTTCCCGTTCGTCCGGGAAACGTTGAAGGTGTCCTGGGTGGTTCGAATGCCCTGGAACCCCATGTTCAGACTGTGGCGGCCCCGGATCCACGAAAAGTCGTCCGAAAACGTCGTGGTGTGGTTGTTATATGTCAGGCTGGGCCATTCGTAGCCCATGCTGATGGAGCCGGAGACCTGCATGACCGGAAAGTCCGGCGTGTAGGTGTAGTAGTTGGGGGCCCACCCGAACGCCTTGAGTTCGTCCAGCGTGACCTGCGGCTTCTGGGTGTAGGTGTTGTAGTAGTGGTTGACCGCGAAGCGCGCCACGTTGATCATGTTCGGCGCCACGTTGCTGGTATAGGTGAGCCCGACCAGGTCGGTGTTGGTGATCCGGCCGCCGCCGCTGTTGGTGAAGGCGGGGATGTTGCCGGCCGCCAGAGGACGGGTCAGCCTGGTAATGAACACCCGCCCGCTCACCTGGTGCAGGCCGGAGGCGAGGACCTGGTCTCCCCGCGCCAGGACCTGGGTGGGGTTGTTGTCGTCGTTCCTCTGGTAGCGGTGGGTGCCGAGACTGTCCTGGGCGGCGGGAACGTAGGCCTTCACCAGGTTCAGCGCCAGCGGGTCCAGCCGGTTCGCCGGAATGCGGTTGTTGGGGAACGGCTGGTTGGCGTTGGCCGGGTCGCGAATCACGCGCGTCACCCCGGAGAAGTCGCCGGCGATCTGCTGCTCGGTGGGGACGTAGACCAGGGCGTCGGCCGTGAGCGGCTCCTTCTGCTGCTCGAAGTTGACGAACCAGAAGGTGCGGTTCCTGCCGTCGTAGATTTTGGGGAGCAGCACCGGGCCGCCCGCGGCGAAGCCGTACTGGTTGCGTTTCCGTTTGAGCTTGGTGGCCTGGAAGAAGGTTCTCGCATCGAGCGCGTCGTTGCGCAGAAATTCGTAGAGCGTGCCGTGGAGTCCGTTCGTACCGCTCTTGGTGGAGACGTTGACGACTCCCGAAGCATGGCTGTACTGGGCCGGCATGATGCTGGTCTGGATGGTGAACTCGTGGACCGCGTCGGGACTCGGGCTCGGCAGCATGATGGAGTGCCCGTTGTCCACGTTCAGGGCGCCGTCCACCCGGATGTTGACCATGGTCGTGTTTTGATTCGCGGCGCGTCCGCCGCCGATGTTCATCCCGCCCGGCCCGGTGCCGGGAACCAGGGTCGCCAGCGTGTACACGTTCCTGCCGATCAGGGGCATGTCGGCGATGCGGCGGCTGTCTACAAGCTGCTGCAGCGTCGAAGAGTCGGTGCTGACGCGGCTGGCCTCGGCCGAAACCGTGACCTGTTCGGAGATCGCGCCGAGTTGCATGGTGATGTTCAGCAGCGCTTCGCCGCTGGTGGTGAGGACCACGTCGGACTGGACGTAGGTTTTGAAGCCCGTGGATTCCACCGTGACTTGATAGTTTCCGATCGGCAGCCGGGCGAACAGGTAGCGCCCATCCGCGCCGGTTGTGGTTGTAGCGGGGATGTTCCGCTCGGTTTGGGTGGCGGTAACCTGCGCTCCCACGAGCGCGGCGCCGGTAGGATCCGAGACCACGCCTCGCAGACTGGCATCCTGCGCCCGAAGCTGCAAGACGCCCAGCAGCGACGGCAGAAGCAGCAGTAGCAATCGCTTTTTCATACAAAACCTCCCGAAGCCGCAACGCCTCCCAGGAGCTTTCCCTAGGCCCACTCCTGAACGTTTGTGGCCGGAATGATCATATGTCCGCGGGAATCTTTTGTCAAGCAAACTCAGAGCGCAGCAAGAGCGCAGAACGCCTGTCCGGGGGAAGTCAATTCCCGCGGAGCAACCTGGCCTTCCGCGCTTTCAGATACCCCTGCCGGAGTTCATCGATCCTCGCGCAGTTCGCCGGTCGCCTTATCCCGGTACTGCCAGAAGATCCAGCCATTCGTCAGCGGTGGTAAAATGCCCCGCTACGCTGCCATGACCATGAAGAACGTGTTTCTGCTTGCCGCGATGGCGCTTCCCGCGGCTGCCGGGCAAGTACTCGAGTTGCCCTCCTGGAGGGCTCAGACCGCCTCCGGCGAACCGTTCCAATTCCAAGGCGCCGCGAAAACGCCGGGACGCGTCAGTTGGCGCGTGTTCGGCGTTCCGCGCAAGTACTTCGAGGAACGCCTGCCCGCGCTGTTCGAGAGAACGCTCGCCGTCGACGAGTTTTCCCCGGACAACCGGCTCGAGTGGATCTTCACCGGGCCTTCGGGAGGCTTCACCGTCGAGATCGGACCGTCGCGCATCCGGCTGGCGCAGAGGTACTACGATTCGTTTGGATTAACCAAGGCGCCGCCCGCGCAGGAGCGTCCCCCCAGGCACCCCGAGGGCCTCTGGGAGGATTCCGCCGCCGATTACAAAGGAACGCTGCGCGCCGTCACCGTCCGGGTGGACCACCGGATGGAGCTGAGCGTTCTGTTGAACGGCGAGAAAGCGCTGCGCCAGAACTGCCTGATCGACGTCAACCGCCACCAGTTGGCGTTCAGCGGGACATCCGGCGGCGCTCGCGGCAGGCTGCTGCCGGCGCCCGTCCACGAAGCCGTCGTGAAGGTGGATTCCTCGGAGCAGCGGCAGACCATGTTGGGATTCGGGGGCATCGCCATTCCCAACGCCTACCGCCAACTGAGCGCCGAGGGCAGGCGCGCGTGGTGGCGGAAGCTGGCCGAGTACAACCTGCTACTCCATCGCGAATACCCCATCGGCGAGCGGCTGAACGCCGCCATGGATAACTGGGACCGTCTCCAAGATTCCGTTCCGCATTACTACGGCGATAACTTCGCCAACGGCGAGATTAGCGATTTCGAGTATCTGCGCCAGGTGCGGCGCATGGGCGGGAAGGTGGTCTTCGAGTTCTGGCAGGTGCCGTTGTGGGCCAGGCGCGACTGGCGCGACGAGAAGGGCAAACTGCACGAAGGCGTGCCGGACGTGGAGCCGTATACCAGGGCGATGGTGCGCTACTGCCAGGTTTCGCGCGAGAAGGCGGGCGCGCCGCCCGACATCGTGGGGATCCAGAACGAGATCACGCAGCCCGCTCCCGTCTGGCACGAGATGGCGCTCGGGCTGCGCAAGGCGCTCGACGATGCCGGTTTTTCCGGCGTCAAGATTCACATGCAGAACTCCAGCACGCTGGCGGGCGGCGTCGAAAGCGCGCGCGCTTTCACGGCGAGACCGGACGTCTGGAAGACGGTCGATTACGCCGCCTCGAACATGTACGACTACCAGCGGTTCTTCTTCGACCCGGACGGCTACGACGACCTCATGCTGCGCTTCAAGGAGATTGCCGGAGCCAAGCCCTTCCTCTCCACCGAGCTATCCGTCAACAACGACCGGTTTCAGGTTCGCAGCTACCGCGTCGCATTGGCCATGGCGCAGCTCTACCACAAGAACCTGACCTTGCTGGACGCCGCCGCCATCATGTACTGCTGGACGCTTTTGAACGTGGAACAACCCTCCTACGGCTGGACCCGCACCCTCATGATTCTCGACCCGGAGCACAACTTCGTGCCGGCGGCCACGAGCCATCAACTGCGCGCGTTCGGCGCCTACAGCCGCCGCGTGCGCGAGGGGATGACGCGGGTAGACAGCGCGGCGTCGAACTCGGACCTGCTGACGGTAGCGTTCGAAGGTGCGGGCGGCGCCAGAACGCTCGTCCTGTTGAACCGCGGGACCGCGCCGCTGCGCGCGGCCATATCTTGGGCCGGCCCCGCCTTCCGGCACATGGAAACGGCAAGCCCGGAACAGGAGAACGGGGTCGCTCCGGCGCCGGCCGGCGCGGTGCTCGTCCAGCCCGGCTCCCTGGTGACCCTCAGCACGGTCGAGTTGTTGCAGCCGCCGGGCGGAGGCACAGGGGAATGAAACGCAGGGAGTTCATCGGCGCCCTCGCGCCGCTTCCGGCGCTTGCCGCGGCCCCGCAGCCGCCGCCGTTCTACCGGGACAAGGACGACCTCCTCTATTATCTGGATCGCGACCCAGGCGGCGCGAGATCCGCGCCAAAGGGGACTGGAAGAAGCGCCGGAGCCCCCTCGTTCGAAACACGGAGCTGGTCTGGGGCCGCTGCCGCGCATCGACCGCCGGCTGCCGGTGGCGGTCGAAGCGCTCGAAGAGGCGCGCGCGGCCGGCTACACGTGGAAGCGCATCACGTACGCGGCCGAGCGCGGCGACCGCGCGTTCGCCTAGGCCCCTCTCTCGAATCATATAGTCTCTAAACCCCTCAATCAGATCTGCGTAGGGGCGGCGCGGAGCCTCAGTGGTGCGTAGGCGTCCAAGAAAACTGAGCCATTGCCTGGCGTCAGAGATGAACCGCCACCTCGCCCATCGATAGTCGGCCGCGTTATGGGTGTGAGGTTGAGGTTGACGGCTAACCCAAGGGTGCTCCAACCATGCTGACCTTGGGGCAAGCGGCGGAGTCGGTGGTCCGCATTGCCTTCGGCACGGACTAGCCATGCATCTTCTGCGGCAGAACACGCCGCTTAAAATCATCGGTGACCTCCTCGGCCATCGCAGCGCCGAAAGCACCGGCGTTTACCTGCGTCTGCAGATCGAGGACCTGCGCGATGTAGCCCTCCCGCTTCCCGCAAACGACCTTAACGCGGAGGTGCGGTCATGACGCAGCCCGATACATTTACCTCCCCGATCGCACCCCTTATCACGCGTTATCTTGCGGTCAAGCGAGCACTGGGCCGGCGAGCAGTTTCGTTGGCGTATACCTTGCGCTACGTCGATCGCTTCCTCGTCTCATGCGGCGCTGCGGACCTGACGCGCGAGTCGTTCCGCGCTTGGAGTGAATCGATGGCCTCTCTGTCGGTCACTTCCCGCCGAGCACGGCTCCGAACAGTTTATCACCTGTGTCTCTTTCGCCGACGCGAGGACCCCGAGGTCTTTGTGCCCGACCCGACACAGTTCCCGCCGCAGGGCCCCCGACCATTGCCGTATATCTTCTCGGAAGCTGATATCGTGCGCTCGCTGGCCGCAGCTGGCAAGCTGCCCCCACACAAAGCATCTCCGGTGCGCCGTGAGGTCGCTCGAGTCGGTCTCGTTATTCTCTACACGGCCGGGCTCCGTCGTGGCGAGCTGGTTCGGCTCACCCTGGGTGACTACGAGGAAACGGATCAGGTTCTGCACGTGCGTCAGACAAAATTCGACAAGTCACGCCTCGTACCCTTGTCGGCTGATGCCGCGGTGGAACTCCATCGATACCTGGCAGCTCGTCGGCAGGTCGGAGCACCGTGCCATGCGGACGCACCACTGCTTGTGCACAACCATGGCGCGCGATTTCGAGGTTACACCGGTGCGGGCTTCGGTCAGCTGTTGAGGGAGGTGATCCGGGAGGCCGGGATTCGTACGTCCCGCGGGCGAGTGCCCAGGATCCACGATCTGCGGTTCAGCTTCACGGTCCAGGCGCTTTTACGCTGGTATCGGGCGGGCGTCGATGTGCAGACCCGCCTTCCCGCTCTGGCTACCTACCTCGGACATGTGTCCGTCGTCTCGACGCAGTACTACCTGATCTTCATGGCGGCAACCGCGGAGGCGGCCAGTGAACGGTTTCGTAATCACTCGGCGGCCTGCTGGCTTTCTCCCGTAGTTGGGGACGGAGGTGATCGATGAAACCGTCGCCGACAGCGTTGGCGACGTCGCTCCGCGCGTTCTTCGCCCAACATCTGCCTCTCACACGCGGGCTCAGCCCCCGTACAGTCAGGAGCTACCGGGATACGTTCGTCCTGATGCTGCGATTTCTCGCAGCACGTCACGCCCGTGATGTCGTGGATCTTGGGCTGGAGCACATGCACGCTGACGATGTCCTCGCGTTTCTCAACCATCTCGAAACGGAGCGAAAGAATAGCGTGGCGACGCGAAACGCCCGCCTCGCAGCGATTCATTCGTTTGCCCGGTTCCTTGCGACGCGGGATCCGGCGCAGGTGGAAGAGGCCCAGCGGCTCCTGGCTGTACCTGTCAAGCGCGGACCATCCCGCGCCATAAATTATCTCGAGGGCAATGAAATCGGTGCGATGCTTGAAGCAGCCTCGCCCCAGCGGCGTGACCATGTCCGCGATCGGGCGTTGCTGCTCACTTTGTTCAACACGGGTGCCCGCGTGCAGGAACTGCTCGATATCAAAGCCAGCGATCTACAACTGGATCGCCCCACTTTCGTCCGCCTCCGTGGCAAGGGGCGGAAGGAACGACTTTGTCCGCTGTGGCCGGAAACGGCTGAAGCGCTTGGCAGGCTGCTGCGCGCGGTGCCAGCGTCAGCGGCGGATGGCGCCCTGATCTTTCGCAACCACCGCGGAGAACCGATGACCCGCTTCGGCGTCCGATACCTGCTGCGTCGTTACGCGGAACGAGCCAAGACCTCCGCACCCACTTTGGCGGTCAAGCGAGTCCATCCGCATACGTATAGACACAGCGCGGCCGTCCATCTCTTACGTTGTGGGGTTGATCTCGTGACCATCAGTCATTGGCTCGGCCATGCGAGCATCGAAACGACCAATCGGTATGCAGCAGTCGACCTCGAAACGAAACGCAAAGCTCTGGACAGGGCGGGACCAGTGGTAGCTACCTCGGAGGTGACGGTAACGGCCTGGCGCACAAATGCCTCAGTGTTGAAGTGGTTGGAGGCGCTCTGAGCGTCATCTGGTTATGTGGAGTTGAAACTGCCCGCGGCCGCTGCCGACAATGGTGTGCCGCGTCAACTCCACATAATCAGACACGTCACATCAATCGTATGTCAGCAGCTTGATAGCCGTGCCGCGGCGCGTTCGGAAGATAAAAATGCAGCCGGAAAACGGATCGGCGGCCAGCTTCTCGCGGCACAACTGCGCCAGGGCGTCGATCCCCTTGCGTCCGTCTACGGCCTCGATCGCCACCAGGATGCGAAACTGCGGCGCGAGCTGAATCACTCCGCCAGGCCCCACAGCGCCCGGCTCAGGCTGGCCAAGTCCGGAGCCGTCGCGCCCTTCGAGTGGATGCGCAGCTTGCCGTGGTGGCCTTCCATCTCAACGGTGTACTCGGGCACGCGGTCCGCTCCGGACGCCACGAACTCGACAAACGCCGGTGGGGCGGCCCGGCGCGGCCGCGCGGCCGCGGTAACCATCCGGCGCTTCAGCTTGCCGCCATCGAGATGCAGCGCGGCGGCCGTCTTGTTGACGCCATCCCGGCGAGCCAGCGCGGCGGCCGCCGCCCACAGTGCGTCGGGGATGGGGGCCTTCCCTTGGCGGGTCTGCCGCCACTGCTCGAATCGGGAACGCACTTCGTCAATGTCGGGTGTGCGAGAGCTCTTGCCGCGGGTCATGGCGCCACTCCTTGCCGCCGACCAGGCGGCGACAGAATGACCCTAACACCTACGCGCGGCAGGATTCATGCAGGCTTGCCGAAAGCTCACATAAGGTCCGCGTTCGACGAGCTTCATTCCACTCACGGCGGAGCGGCTGTAGCTTCATCCTGAAGTCCGCCCATCAGTCAACGCAACGGGTGTTCGTGCGTTTCCAAATCACCAATGCATTGCGCGGCCGATTCTTCTTCCCGCTGGCCCAAGTAAAGGAAGGGCGGAATGCCAGATATGGCCCCAGTGGTTCCTCCAGGCGGAATTGCGCCGCGCCGCAGAACGCGCCTACGGGAACGGCATCCCGATCACGAGCGCATCGGCCACGTGATTGTACTTGGAGATCCCCTCGACCCCCCCAGTCTCATGCTACCGGCATCCTACTCGGCTCGAGAGCCTGTCGCTCGTTGAGTGATCCTGATCTGTACACCGTGTGCGGGCACCTCGTCGAGATCAAGAACCAGCCTGTCCCCCGCAATGCCGGGCGAAACCGAGCTGTCGCCCGCCCGGACGCTGAGCGCCGCTGGTGTCCGTACCTTTAGATGCTGCTTGAGGAAGGGGACAGCGACGGTAAGGCGCCCCGCGCCGCCCAACCGCGTGGACGCCTCGATCACCAACTCCTGCGGGCGAACTGCAAAACGCAGCCGGCCATCCTCGCGGAACAGGGAAACGGCCAAGCCATCTTCCCGGCGCACGTCCAGACCTTCACGGCGCTGCGTCACGTTCCAGGTGTGCCCCCGGAATGGATAGGCAAGCGAGGACGGCCCGTCCTGCGAGCGCCGGCCCGCGGCGAATGCAATAGAGCCATCCCGGCCAGGATCGGCGCCGAACAGTCCGCGGATGACCGTCTCGGGTCCGGCTGCGGCGCACAATGCGTTGGTGAGTCCGGCGGAGAGACGACCGCCGAACCGCGCTGACGGGGGGAAGCGCGAGCTGTAATCGTCGTTGGCGATTCCCTGCGGCCAAATGGCGAGGTGTTCCGGCCACCAGAGAATGCGTTCCCACGCGCGCCAGGCGGCGTCGATCATTCCCGCCTGAAACAGATCGGCGACGAGTTGGGCCGCGTCGCCCATGAATGTCATGGGGCCGGCATGGTCGTGATCGCGCCAGTCCCACAACCGGTCCCGGCGCGACAGCGAGCGTACACCCCAGGGGCCGAGGAACTCATCGTCGTTGATGTGGGCTGCCAAGCGCAAGGCGCGCTCGCGCGATACCATGCCCGGGACACGCAGTAGGTCGAAAATCTGGATGGAATAGACGGGCACGACCGCGCCGTTCCTCTGCCGCGTGCCGTACCAGCCGGGTTCTTCGAGCCAGAGAATGGAGTTGACCGCGCGGCGGACTCTTGCGGCCGCTTTCCTGAATTTTCCGATCAATTCGGCGTGAGCCTTTGGGTTGTCCTCTTCTGCCAGAATGTCCGCAACCGTGTCGTACGTGTATGCCCGTTCGGCGTTCGGGCTCGGCACCTCGTGGACATAACCAGGGCCATTTCCGGTCTTTTTCAGTTCAAGCAGGTTCTGGTCGCTGCCGTAATCCAGCAGATTGTTGCCGTCGGGATCGCGCGTGCTCTCGCCATACTCCGCCATGGCGATCAGCCAATCCAGCATAGACTTGCCGCTGCGGACCTCTTTTAGCACAGACCGATCACCGGTGACGCGCAGATACTCGTCCACCGCGGAGACAAAGGCATAAGCATTGTGCGAGTACACCGGCCCCAGTCCAGCGCCAGTAATGGCGTCTATGGAATAGTGCTCCGCGATCGGAGCGGCGGTGAAGGCCAGCAGTCGCGCCTTCACGGCTGCGGGATCGAACAGCGTGAGCGGCACGCGCACGTAATTGGAACCCCAGATATAGGCATTCATGCCGCCGGAATCCAGCCCCAGGGAGGCGTACCAGGGATCGAGAAGAAGCTTGCCCGGAAGCCGCCAGCGTGCACAGAGCAACTGCATGGCACCGGCATGATAGAACCGGGTGACACGCGCATCGGGATGGTTGAGAACCGGCATGCGGGAGAACAGCAGGCGGATGTCGTCGTCGATCGTCGTCTCCGCCTCGGTCGCCGCGCGCGCCGGATCGGCAAGCAGGCTACGAACGGCGGAGGTTGAATCCTCACCGACGGCCACCACCAGAAAGAGGTCTATACGCGCTTTGGGCGGCAGGTCCACGGTCCGCCAGAGGGCGGTGGCTGCGGCGGGAGAAGCGGAGCGGCTTCCTTTCCACGCCGCTGCGATCGCTTCGCGCACCGATCTGCCCGTTACGCCCGCTGCGTCCGACAGGCCGAAGGCTATGGCGCCCTCGGCATTGGAATGGGTGGCCACTCCGCCATCGATCTCTCCTGGGGCCGAGTGAAGCGTCTCCGTCATGGCGCGGTATTGCGGCGTGAAGCCCCACGATGTCGGGCGTTTCACAAGGGGGGCCTGTGCCGTGACGAACGTCAGGCTACGCGCGCGGGCGCCGGGATTGTGGAGCGTGTACTTCAGCATGAAGCCTTGAACCCGCCGCAGCGCGGTCTGCTCGACCTGAACTTCGACACCTCCGGCGTCCGCGCTGAGGGCCAGTTTCCCGGGTTGCCACATCGCACCCGGCGCCGTCCCTACCGCCACGCGTGTTCCACCCGGGTAGGCGGCGGATTCGGGCACCTCTCCGCTGCGCCACACCATCCCGCTGGTCCGGTCCAGGATCGCCACCTCCTGCTGGAGAATCGCCACCAGGGGTGGTGCGTTGATCCGGTCGATGACTTCGCCCTTGGGAATGCCTGAGACGGCACCCGAAAACACCGCCAACTGGTAGCTCTCGGTCTGGGATAGAATCTGATCCGCCGAGATTCGGAAGTCGGCGGCACGGAACACTTTGGGTTTCGAGGTGAGAGGCTCAATCTCCAGAGCCGATTGCGCGTTGCCGGCGCTCACCGGCAGGCTCAAGCCGACGAGAACAATGGGGAGGATCTTAGTTGCCGAGCGCATCATTATCAAACCTCAGAAGCCAATCTTCAACATGGCTTGCACTGTGCGGGCCGTCCCGCCGATAGCGGTCACACGTCCGAAGGCTGAGCTTGTCGGGGTGCTGTTCGGAGCTAAGAAAGCGTAAGGGTGATTGGGCGCATTGATCGCCTCCCCACGCAGTTCGATGTAGTAGCGCTCCCTGTAACGGAACTTCTTGAGAACGGAGAGGTTGAGAAGATTCTCGTAGTCTGCGCGAACACAGGCCAGCAGTGGCGACAGAGTTATGAGATTCCTCGACAGCTGTTGAGCAGGAACCCTAACGAATGCATCTGTATTGAACCAGCGGTCCAAAGTTCGCTGCTTCTTTGGTAGAGGTATATCCTTGATTGAACCCGTCAGCAGAGCATTGCCAAAGCCGAGCGGGGCTCCACTGACGAGCAAGTAGACCGAGCCGATAGTCCAACCTCCGATGATGGCATCCACGGCGGCGTGCGTAT
>JAWLGN010000064.1:0-1396 GCA_041685075.1 Bryobacteraceae bacterium | reverse complement strand
CGGAGAAGAACTTCTTGCCCCGGCCAAACGGAAGGTCGAAGAGACCGCTGAAGGTCAAATTGTGAGGCCGGTCGAACGAGGAGATCCATTGACTCGGGGTCGGATCACCAGCATTCAGATAACCGGTAGCTTCAAGAGTCTTGGAAAAAGTGTAAGCACCCATGGCGGTGAATCCCTTCGCGAATCTACGTTCTACGCGCGCCTGAAGCGAGTTGTACCACATGTATCCTTGATGCTCATGAATCGTCACGCTGCTGAAGTGTGGATAGGGAACCAAGAGTCTGGAACGAGCAACATTGCTCGAGTCCAGGCTGGAACCAGGCAGCAGACCGGCCAATGGATTCTTCACGTTAGCTGACAGGTAATTGATGGTGGCTTGGTCGCGCATGGCAGACGTGCTGAGATACTGGTTGGGCAGCGCGTTCATGGAATGACTGGTACGCAGCTTCAACGCCTTGTTCCCCACGTAGCCAACTTCGGATAGAACCTGGCCGGGCAGGATGCGCTGCACATTCATGGACCAACGCATCGAGTAAGGCGTGCGCGCACTTGGATCGTAGAAAGAGATGCCCTGACCCAGATATGTCCGTTGCTTGAGTGCATTGCCAACAGCAGGCTCAATACCTGACGGGAACGGATGAGCAATGGTAGCGATGAACGTCTGACCGTTGTCCAAGGTTGGGACCAGTGCGGTGCTTTGGCTGTAACCGGTCTGGATGGCCCAATTCTTACCGGGGAGGCCGATTTGGATGGGGTAAACACCGAAGCCCGCCCGCAACACGGTGTCTCTCTGGACCTTGTACGCGAGTCCCACGCGCGGAGCGAGATTCCACCAGACCTTATTCCAGAGCTCGCGTTTCCGACCATCTACCCCGGCGAACAACAGACCGCCCCGCACTTTCAGTTGGTCCACCGGCAGGGCGGCATCGGGGTTGGCTGCATAGGCCGCACGGGCGGCCGCCTCAATCGGTTGGATGTAACTGGCATCAAAGCCGTTCACACTGCGGTTGTAGCGATCTGTAACGGGACCTTCGTACTCCCAGCGGAGCCCTAGTTCCATCGTGAGCTTGCGGTTCACCCGCCAGTTGTCGTGAAAGAATGCGGCCCAATAGGTGGACGTAAGGGCCTGAGTGTCGTTCCGCGCAATTGAGCCGCTCGTCGGAAGCCCCAGCAGAAGTGCCGCCAGGCCTTGCCCGATGCCGCTCGGCGACGACGTGGAGTTATCATAAGGGCCGCGAGTGTAATTGGTTGCGAATGTGAACGTACCGGCGGCCGCCCCAGGAGCCGCAATGTTGTTTCACTGCTGTCCAAGACAAGACACGCCGGTAGCGGGAGCCGCTGAAAACAGGCGGCTTGGAGCAGCGAAATGGGCCGCTTCCGGTGGAGGTCTCGGGTT
>JAWLGN010000402.1:0-3773 GCA_041685075.1 Bryobacteraceae bacterium | reverse complement strand
CGTCCTCCTGGGTCTCCAGTGGAAGCCCCTCCGCATTCTCGACGAGGCCGCGCGCCTGGAAGGCCACCCCGATAACGTCGCCGCCTGCACCCTCGGCTCCATCGTCGCCAGCGCCATCGATTCCGGCGGCGTCGCCCGCGCCGTGCGCCTCGAGTTGCCCGCCCACTTCGGCCTGGGCATCGTGGTCCCGGACTTCATCCTGCCCACCGTCGAGGCCCGCGCCGCGCTGCCCGATTGCTACAGCCGGGCCGACGCCGTCTTCAACGTGCAGCGCGCCGCGCTCTTGATGGCCGCCTTTGCCACCGGCACCGTCTCCGCCTTCCCCGCCGCTCTCGAGGACCGCTTCCACCAGCCCTACCGCGCCCCCCTGGTCCCCGGCCTCGAGGAGATTCTGAAACTCCGCGCTCCCGGCCTCCTCGGCTGCGCCCTCAGCGGCGCCGGACCCTCCGTCCTGACCTTTTACGAACGCGGCAACGAAGCCGTGTGCGATCTCGTGCGCCAGGTCTTCCGCCTCCACGGACACGACGCCGAGGTCCTCCACACCCGCATCGCCGACCGCGGCTTCGAACTCCGGGAGAACGTCACCGCCGCATGAACCGCCATCGCCCTATTCTGGAGAGCCGCGTGCTACGTTGTCCTTGGAGCCTTGATATGCCCTGTGGAGGTACCGGTACCGGGTCTGATCCCTGTGACCGCCCTTCACACCTGTGGCGCTCCCGCTCGTTGTTGTGGGCGTTAAGTATTCGGTAGAATAATCATTTAGCATCTGCGAACCGGCACGATCCGTGAAACTGTTTCCCAAGTATCTACGTCTTGGACTAAGCGCAGAGTGGAAAGGTATGTTTCGATGAGTGTTTGCAGGCGCAGCCGCCTGAGCCCTGTTTTGATGTTTCTCTGCGCGGCCGGATGGGTCCCCGCCTGGGCCCAGGATCCCCCTGCGTCCGCGCCGGCGAACGCCGGCCAGACCCAACCCGCTCCGCCGCCCAAACAGGCCAGCCCCTTCGAATCCATACCGGAGGCGCCCGCGCAACCCGCGCCCCAACCCCAGGCCGCCCCCGGCACGAAGCCGCAGCTTGAGACCCCGGCCCCTGCCGAACCGGCCAAACCCGATCCCTCCGCCGGGCAAATCATCGAGGCCATCGAGTTCCGCGGCGCCCGCCGCGTACCGCAGGATACCCTGCGCGCCATGATCTTCACCAAGCGCGGCGATATCTACAACGAGGACGCTCTCCGCCGCGACTTCATGGCCCTGTGGAATACCGGACGCTTCGATGATATCCGCCTGGAAAGCGAACCCGGCCGCTCCGGCGTCATCGTCCGCTTCGTCCTCACCGAGCGCCGCGTGGTCCGCACGATCAAGTACGAGGGCATGAAGTCCGTCACGGTCTCCGAGGTCCTGGACCGCTTCAAGGAGCGCCGCGTCGGCCTCAGCGTCGAATCGCAGTACGACCCCAACCGCGTACAGCGCGCTACCGTGGTCCTCAAGGAGTTTCTCGCCGAGCGCGGCCGCCAGTACGCCGAAGTCCAGCCCGAGGTCCGCCAGATCCCGCCGTCCTCCCTCGAGATCACCTTCAACGTCAAGGAAGGTCCCAAGGTCAAGGTCGGCAACATCGAAGTGCGCGGGAATAACGTCATGGGCGACCGCGGCGTCATCCGGGCCATGAAAAATCTCCGGCCCATCGGTATTCCTTACTCCATCTTCCTGGAGGGCCTCTTCTCCAAGACCTACGACTCCTCCAAGCTCGAAGAGGACAAGGACCGCATCCGCGACGCCTACCAGCAGAAGGGCTACTTCACCGCCCGCATCCTCGACCACGACGTCACCATGCGCCATACCGGCGGCAAGGGCTTCCGGATTCCTCTCATCAACCCCAACCGCCCCGGCATCAAGGCCGACATCGTCCTCCCCGTCGAGGAGGGCCGCCAGTATCGCCTCAATAAGATCAACTTCATCGGGGTCAAGCTCTTCAAAACCCCCGACGCCCTCATGGTGCCGCTCTTCCAGATGGGCTCCGGCGATATCTTCTCCACCGAAAAGCTCCGCAAGGGCCTGGAGAACATGCGCAAGCTCTATGGCGAGTTCGGCTACATCGATTTTGTTCCGGAGCCTTCCTTCGATATCATCCCCGACACCGATAAAATCGATCTCACCCTCACCGCCGACGAGGGCAAGCAGTTCTTCGTGCGCCGCATCGACTTCTCCGGCAACACCACCACCCGCGACAAGGTCATCCGCCGCGAGCTGCTGCTCGATGAAGGCGATATGTTCAACACCCGCCTCTGGGAACTCAGCATCCTCCGCCTCAACCAGCTCGGCTACTTCGAGCAGTTGAAGGAGGAAGAGGCCGCCGACATCCAGCGCAACACCCAGACCAACACCGTCGATATCACCCTCAAGGTCAAGGAGCGCGGCAAGAACTCCATCGGCCTCAACGGCGGCGTCTCCGGCATCGCCGGCAGCTTCATGGGGTTCAACTACTCCACCAATAACTTCCTGGGCCTCGGCGAGACGCTCTCGCTCGACGCCCAGCTCGGTACCCGGCTGCACAGCGTCCAGTTCGGCTTCACCGAGCCGTACTTCCTCGACCGCCCCATCCAGCTCGGCTTCGAAGTCCACACCACGCGCTTCAACTACGACCAGGGCCGCGAGATCTCCATTCTTACCGGCCGCAATTACATCCCGCTGTACGAAGCCCTGGGCCGCCAGAACCAGATGAACTACGTACAGAACGGCTGGGGCTTTTCCGTATCCAGCAGCTACCAGTTGAAGCGCAGCTTCGCCCGCGTCGGCATCACCGTGGGGTACGACCGTTCCAACATCACCATTCCCGAGGACAACTTCGTCACCAGGAATTATTTCCAGTACATCAATTTCCAGGGACTGGCGGGACCGAACTCCCTGACCGGCATTCGCACCGCCTATATCTCGCCGTCCTATTCCTACAACACGGTCAACCACCCCATTACCCCGACGGCGGGCCGCAGCCTGTACATCTCCACCCAGTTCTCCGGCAGCTTCTTGGGCGGCAACGTCAACACCATCCGCCCGGTCATCGACGCCAAGTACTTCCGCCCCGCGCCCTGGAAGAGAAACCACATCCTGGCCTTCCACGGCATGGCCTCCCTGCTCACCGGCTACGGCGGCAAGATGGCCCCGCCCTTCTCCCGCACTTACATCGGCGGCGAACAGGACGTGCGCGGCTTCGATATCTGGACCATCAGTCCGGTGGTCTACATTCCCAGCGAAGCCACCGTCTTCATCTACAACGAGGATGGCAGCGCGCGCCAGCAGAAGCAGATCGACAGCAACGGCGTCGAATCGATGGTGCCGGTAACCCAGCAGATCCCCATCTACGAGATGATCTTCCCCGGCGGCGACACCCAGGTGGTCGGTAACTTCGAGTACCGCATCCCCATCGTCGGCCCTGTGAACCTGGCGCTGTTCGCCGACGTCGGCATCAACAAAATCCTGCTCACCAACCAGCTCAAAATGGACATCACCCGCACGGACGACTTGAACAACAACTTCCCCCAGGCGGGTTTCGACGGCCGGCCGCGCATCGCCCCCGGAAGCCAGAAGCCGCGCATGTCCACCGGCGTCGAGCTGCAGGTGATGCTGCCCGTCGTGAACGCTCCGTTCCGCATCTACTGGGCGTACAACCCGCTGGTGATGAGGGAGTTCCTCCAGCCGCCCATCGTGGCCGACCGGTCGTACTTCCCCAACCAGACTTCGTTCCTCAATGCGATCCAGCAAACCGCCCAGGGCTTCACCT
>JAWLGN010000063.1:0-21241 GCA_041685075.1 Bryobacteraceae bacterium | reverse complement strand
ATTGAATCGCGGACGACGTACTACAAGGTATTCCTGGCGCTGATTGTTCTGACGGTGGTGACGACGGCGGTGGCCTACGTGGATCTGGGGCGGCTGAGCTTGGTCACCGCGCTCGCCATTGCGGTATCGAAGATGCTGCTGGTAGCGCTGTTTTTCATGCACGTGCGCCATAGCTCGACCCTGACGAAGGTGGTGGTATCGGGCGGCCTGCTCTGGCTGGCGGTGCTGGTGGCCCTGAGCCTGAACGACTACATCACGCGCGGCCTGCTCGGGGTTCCGGGGAAATAGGGTACGCTACAATCAGGAACAGCGGGCGCGTAGCTCAGTTGGATAGAGCATCGGCCTTCTAAGCCGAGGGTCGTGGGTTCGAGTCCCGCCGCGCCTGCCACGGGACCCTTACGCCTCATCGAAGTAGTCGCGATCGATTCGCTTGACCACGTAGGTCCGCTCTTTGGTCACCCCGACATCGTAGTCGATCATGAGCTGAGCCAGCTTCGGACCATCGATGAGAACGATCTTCTTCTCGATGCGCTGGACGTAGTCTCGCGCTTCCTGTGAGAAGTCGGCTGTAGTGAGGAGCACGCCTTTCCTCGCGCGGTGACCTTCCAGACTGCCCGCGAAGGCTTGAACCGCGGGGCGCCCCACCGTTGAAGACCAGCGCTTCGCCTGGATGTAGACGACGTCCAGTCCCAGCTTATCCTCCTTGATCATGCCGTCCACGCCGTCATCTCCGACTCCACCCACCGCGCTGCCGGCGTCCTCGACAGAGCCGCCGTAGCCCATGGCAACGAGAAGATCGACCACCAACTTCTCGAAGAACGCGGGTGTCGCTTTCCTGACGGCCTCGAGAAGTTCGGCGGCGAGGGTGTTGCGCAGCAGAGTATAGCTTGCCGCCAGCGTCTCTTCGGGGCTCACCCCGGCAGCAGCGTCGAGTTCGGGCAGTTCGTGCTGGACCGCACCGCCCTGCATTCTCCGGAACTCGCGATATTCCTCAAACCGGAGCAGCACGTCCAGCGTGATCCTCTCCGGTTCGTCGCGGATCAGTTCCCGGCCCCTATCCGTTATCTGGATAACTCCCCGTCCTATCCGTTCGAGAGCTGCGGCCTTCGAGAGGTGGGTGGCTGCCAATGCAATCCGGTTCGCGAATCTGGGGGTGCCGTTCGAGAGCCTTTCATGAGTTCCGCTTCAGTCAAGCGAAAGCACTGGCCGATTGTTGTGCGTAAATCGGAGAGGCGATGCGGTTGGCCGTCGGTAGTCGCCTTCAGCAGCGGCAGCATGATGCTCTGGAAATCGGGTGTTGGCATGATGAACGCGCTTGAACCGGCACCTGCCATCATGCCCGAAGCCGTTCACAGGGTCAACCAGCGGGGTTCGCAGATCTCCTGAAGAATAACCGGGGCGCGCCTTGGGTGCCAGGTCACACGGCGGCGCCGCCCCCCGGTTGGAGAGGCTGCGCCGCGCGTGCGGGTCTTCCTGGCTGGGAGCCAGTCACGCGCGGGCGCTCCCCGTCAAAACACGAACTTCAGCCCGAGCTGCAGGATGCGGGGGTCGCCGGCGGAGCTGATGACTCCGAACTGCGGATTCGAGGCCTCGCTTTCGGGATTCTCGAGGTTCACCCAGTTCATCACGTTAAAGCCCTCGGCACGGAACTGGATTTTGTAGCGCTCGGTGATGCCGAAGGTTCTCGCGATGCCGAGGTCCAGGTTCTTCATGCCCGGGCCGGTGAGGACGTTGCGGCCCAGGTTGCCCAGCCGCCCCGGCTGGTTTTCGGCGAAGGCCGCGGGGTCGAACCAGGCCGCGATCACGTCCTGGCGCGCGCGCCCCGGGTCGAGCGGCCAGCGGCCCACCACGTCCGGACGGTCGCCCGAGTCGTTGCCGTCCCAATCGTTGTCCCGGCCGGTGGTCACCTCGATGGGCGGACCCGAGTAGAAGGTAGCGATGCCGTTGATGGACCAGCCGTTCGCCAGCAGCTTCACGGCACGGTGCGGTCCTGCGTAGAGCGGCGTCTCCCAGATCCAGGAGAGCGCCAGCATGTTGCGGCGGTCGTTCTCGCCGCGGCCCCAGTTGAGCTTGCGGTTGAAGGCGTCGGCCCACTCGTTGCGCGAGCTGTACCAGCTCGACTCGTCGAGCGCCTTGCTGTAGGTGTACGACGCCAGCAGGGTGACGCCGCGGCTGAAGCGCTTCTCCACGCGCGCCTGCAGGGCGTTGTAGGAGGAGTTCACAAACCCCCCACTCATGCGCATGTCCCGCATGGCCGGGTAGAGCGGGCGGCGCTGGTCGATGTTGGTGCGGGCGGCGTCCGGCGTGCGCAGCGGCGCGTTGTAATCCGACTGGCCCATCAGCTTGCGGCCGACGTTGCCCACGTAGCCGACTTCGGCCGCCCAGTCGCGCCCGATCTGCCGCTGGATGGTGAAGTTGTACTGCTGCACGTAGGCCGTGCGCATGTTGAAGTCCTGGAAGCCGTAGGAACCGCCGGAGCCGAACTCGAGGTTGTCCGGATCGAAGCGTAGGGGGAAGGGCGACCTGCCGCCGGGGAGACGCGCGTAGGGGTCCTCGAGCGTGGTGTCGCGGATGACGGCGCGGAACTGGAAGGGCACCGAAACCTGCTGCTCCTGCAGGGCGTTCAGGAAGCTGAAGCCGTAGGAGATGCCGTAGCCGGCGCGGATGGCGGTCTTGCCGTCGCCGGTGAGGTCGTAGACGATGCCAACCCGGGGGGCATAGTTGTTGTAATCGCCGAGCACGCCGGCGCGGGGAATGCCGTCATCGCACGGGAAGACCACCCCGAGGGGCGCCTGGGGCACGCAGGCGGATTGCCGGCCCGGCACGAAGGCGATCAGGGCGTCGAGCGGATGCACGGGCCAGGTGTTCAACTCGTAGCGGATCCCCAGGTTGAGCACCAGCCTGCGGGTGAGCCGCATTTTGTCCTGCACGAACCAGTTCAGCACCCAGGAGTTCTGGCTCTTGTAGGTCTGGCCGGCCACTTCCAGGGTGCGCACCTGACCGAGCAGCAGGTCCGGCATGCCGTTGCCGGTGAAGGAACCATCGAAGGTTCCGGAGCCGCCCATGCGCGGGGCCGTCGAAACGTCGTTCATCTTGTGCAACCAGCCCTCGACGCCGAACTTCAGCTCGTGCCGGCCCTTCACCCAATCGAAGGTATCGGCCACGGTGTAGGCGTTGGCGAACTTGGGGCCGCCGTTGGCTGAGCCGTTGCTGAACCATCCCACTACGGAAAACGCGGGCGGCATTTTGGGGCCGTCGGGCAGAGGGGTGAAGTTGGCACCGAGGTCCGCCAGGGTCAGGTCGTCCGGCAGGATTCTGCGGTTACCGGCGCTGCGCGTATAGGTGGCGCGCAGGTGGTTCAGCATGGTGGGGCTGATGGTCCAGTATTCGTGGATGTTGAGATTCTGCTGCCGGATCTGGATTTCGCGCCAGGCGAAGTCGATGTCGCTGAGCAGGCGGGTGGTGTCGACCTGGTCGCTCAGGAAATAGGCCCCGGAGAGCTTGTGGCCGGCGGAGAGGGAATGGTCGATTTTGCCCAGGAACTGATATTCATCGCGCGGGACGCTGGCGATCTGGACAAGGTTATTCGGCCCGCGCGCTGGGTCGTTGGGCAGGGGCACCGCCGCATCCAGGTAGTTGAGCGCCACCTGGCTCAGGCGGCTGGCGGGAATGCGGCTGTCCGGGAAGGGCTGCGCGGTGAGGGGGTCGCGCACCACCAGCGGCTGGCCGCCGATGACGGTGCCGGAGAAGTCGCCGGACCTTTCGGCGGCGGTGGGAACCAGGGCGCGGTTGCGGAATGCCGAGGTGCGGCGAAGGAAGCCCTGGTAGCTGCCGAAGAAGAAGGTACGGTCGCGGACGATGCGGCCGCCGGCGCTGCCTCCGAACTGGTTCTGCGTCAGGGCGGTGGTGTCGGGCTGGAAGAAGTTGCGCGCGTTCAGGCTGCGGTTGCGGAGGAACTCGAACAGGCTGCCGTGGAAGTCGTTGGTGCCGCTGCGGGTGATGACGTTGACGACCGCCCCGGCGGTGCGCCCGTATTCGGCGGAGTAGTTGCTGGTGATGACGCGGAACTCCTGGATGGCATCGGGGTTGGGCACGTCATTGCCGTAGTTGCGGAGCGGGGAGGTGTTGTCGCCGCCGTCGAGCAGCCAACTGCTGTCCTCCTCGCGGGCGCCGTTGATGTAGGCCTTGTTCTCGCTGAACCCCTGGGCGTTGCCGGTCTGCAGGCCCTGCGCTCCGGGAATCAGGGACACCAGGCTGAGGGTATTCCTTCCGTTGAGGGGCAGCTCGACGACGCGCTGCTGGTTAACCAGAGTGCCCATTTCGTTGGTGGTGGTTTCCACCTGGGGCGCATCGGCAACGACACTTACCTTTTCCGTGATGGTTCCTACAGCCAGTTGGATATCCACCTGCGCGTTGCGATTCAGCGAGAGTTCCACGCCCGCGCGAACCGCGGTCTTGAAGCCTTCCAGTTCGGCTTCCACCGAGTAGATGCCCACGGCCAGTTCGGCGAAACGATAGAAACCGCGCTCGTTGGTTCGGGCCTGGCGGACTTCGTTTGTCAAAGTGTTAACCGCCCGCAGGGAGGCTCCGGCGATGAGGGCGCCGCTCTCATCGGTTACGGTGCCGTAGATCGATGCGGTGGTCTGCGCCCCCAGCCGGCCGGCGGGCAGCAGGAGGGCGATCAGAAGCAGATGGCCGGCTGCCAATAGCACCGGCGGCTTCAGTGTATCGGTTCTTTTCATGGAGGCTTTCCTGACTGGATTCTGCACCCGAACGCGGCAGGGGGCCAGCTTGAAACGGTCTAGTTACAGTAGCGGGCAGTTACAAGGCGCCTTGAAAGGCGGGGGTTCCTCCGGAGGGCGGTGCGAGTACAATAGCAGGGATGGCGGCGGCGGTCCTTCAAAGCCCGGCCGAACGGAGGAAGCAGCTCCAGCGCGTTCTGGCCAGTGGGACCTTTCGCAACTCGGAGGCGCTCCGGAACCTGCTGGCATACCTGGGGGAGAAGTCCCTGGCGGAGCCGCCCGTCGAGTTGAAGGAATACACCATAGGGATCGAGGCCTGCGGCAAGCCCCCCAGTTACGACCCCCAGAAGGACGCTTCCGTGCGGGTGCAGGTAGGGCGGCTGAGGCAAAAGCTGGAGGAATACCACCGTACGGAAGGCGCCTCCGAT
Source organism: Bryobacteraceae bacterium (assembly GCA_041685075.1). Lineage (GTDB taxonomy): Bacteria > Acidobacteriota > Terriglobia > Bryobacterales > Bryobacteraceae > JAMCRM01. Next base: position 16,071 of record JAWLGN010000063.1, on the reverse strand, counting down.
GCGCTGGTCCTGGAGCTGCCCAAGGGACGTTTCACCCTGCTGGTACACCCGCGCCAGCGGCGGCCCCTGCGTATCGCGGCGCTCGCCGCGCGCCTGCGGTCGGCGGACCCGGTCCGCTTGGCGTTGGCCATAACGCTGGCGGCGGCGATCGGGTGGGGCGGGTGGTTGACCCGCTCCCTGCGCGAGCTGGAAGGGCGGGCCGCTGCGGAGGCGGAGTTGGTGCGTACGTTTTCGCCGCTGTGGGGACCGTTCTTCAATCGCGCCATCCCCACCGCGGTGGTCTTCGGCAGCCCGCCGTTTTTCGCCGGCGACACGCACCGGCTTTTCATCCGGCTGTACGGCGCCACGGACCCCGACAATCCCCGGTCCTGCCCGCAGTTCGACGAAGTGAACCGGCGCGTGGGCCCGCTGGTGGGGCCGCGCTTCGATTACGCCTCGATGGGCGATGCCATCGCGGTGCAGCACCTGACGGCGTTCTTCGGTTCGGCGGGCATGGCCATTCGGGCGGTGCCGGCGCACCGCGCCACCTGGGAGTCCATCAAGGACGGAAACCTGATCTTCATTGGCGCCTCCCGGATGCATCCGCTGCTCCGGCGGCTGCCCATCGAGCAGGATTTCGAGTTGAGCGATGGAGAGATTGTGCGCAACCGGCGCCCGCAGGACGGCGAGGAAGAGGTCTATTCGACGCCCTCCCATCGCGACGTGATGACGTACGCGGCGGTGGGATTCTTTCCCGGCCTTCATCCCGGGCGCGAGGTGGTCATTATCAACACCCATAGCTCGCCGGGGGCCATCGCGGCGGTCGAGTTCATTACCACTCCCGGGAATATGAAACTGCTCCAGGAGCGCATCGGGCTGCAGGCCGGCGCGTCTCGCAGGCACTTTCAGATGTTGCTGCGCGTGTTCGTCGATAACGACGTGCCCATGAAGGCCGAGTACATCACGCACCATCTCAGCACCCCACGTACTTCCAGGTAACGCTACTGTTAGATACCCCGTTACGTTCGTCGCAACCGACGGCCCGCGCTTAGTCTGGGGACTGGATGGATTCCATGAAAACAGTTGTTTGGCTGATAGCCTTGTGCGGGCTGCCGGCGCCTGCTCGCGGCCAGTTCCCGGAGATTCCGGCTTCCACGCTGCAGCCGCCCCTGATGGACTTCGATGACGGCCAGGACCCCATGCGGTCGCGGCTGTTCCGCACCACCAGCCGCCGTACCCAGATCGATTTGGGCGGATGGTGGGAGTTTGCCGCGGACCCGGGCGACGCGGGCGAAACCGCGGGGCATGCCGCGGGCATCCCCGAACCGGAGACGCGCCTGTGGGTGCCCGGAACGTGGAATGCCGCGGCGCGGTATTGGAACTACGTGGGACCGGCATGGTATCAGCGCCGCTTCGAGATGCCCGCCGGCGGCAATCTGCGGCTGCATTTCGGAAGCGTGTTCCATACGGCGAAGGTGTGGCTGGACGGCCGCCTGGTAGGAGAGCACGAGGGCGGCTACCTGCCCTTCGACTGTCTGGTCCCCAAGGTGGCGAAAGGCCCGCACCGGTTGGTGGTCCGGGTGGACAACCGCCTGACCGCAGATTCGCTTCCCAAGCAGAACGTGGATTGGTTCCCCTACGGCGGCATCGACCGCCCGGTGTACGCGGAGATCGTTCCGGACCAGTACATCGAGCACGTCCAGGTGCTGCCGGTGCTGGATGGCGGTGCAACGGCGAAGCTGAGGGTGAGGGCCGCGCTGCGAAACCTGGCGGCGAACGAGGCGGCCGCGGACCTCCGCTTCGAAGTGGACGGCGTGGAGGTCTACCGCGGAGAGCACGCGGTGCCGGCCGGCGGCGGCCCGGTGGCGTTCGAGGCGGCATTGCGGAACCCGCGCCTGTGGTCGCCCTCTTCACCGCATCTGTATTCGGCGCGGATGGCGCTGGGGGAGCGGGACGACCAGTTCACGCGCTTCGGCGTGCGGGAGGTGCGGGTCGCCGGGGGCGCGATGGTTCTGAACGGGGAGCGGCTGAAGGTGATGGGAGTGAACCGCCACGAGGACCACCCGGAGTGGGGATCGGCGAGCCCGCCCCACGTTTTGCACCGGGATATCGAGATCATCAAGCGCCTGGGGGCCAACACCGTAAGGGGGCACTACTCGTTTTCCGAGCTGTTCATGGATTTCTGCGACCAGTACGGGCTCCTGGTGATGGCTGAAGTTCCCGCCTGGCAGTATTCCGCGGAGCAGTTGCGGGCGCCGGCGGTGCAGGAGAAGATCCTCCATCACCTGGAGGAGATGGTGCGGCGGGATGCAGGGCGGCCCAGCGTGCTGACCTGGAGCCTGGGAAACGAGTGGCCCGGCGTGGATCGCTCGTATGAAGTGTTCCGCGCTCTGCTCGAGCGCGCCCGGCGGCTGGACAGCACGCGTCCCTTCACGCTGGTGACGGGCGGCCCGCATGTGCGGCGCGTTCATGAGCTGCTGGACGTGATCTGCGTCAACTGGGCGCGCTACCAGTGGTACGATCCCTTCACGGTGCTGGACCGGGCGGAAGGAGAAAAAAGCGCGGCCGACCTGGCGCTGATCCACCAGCGATATCCGGATAAACCGGTTATCCTTACCGAATTCGGGGGATCGGAGGCGCTGGCCGGATGGCACAACTGGGGGAACGTGAAGTGGAGCGAGGAGTTCCAGTCGCGCAACGTGGAGGATTCCGCCTGGCACGCACTGGAGCAGGACTGGATTTCAGGAGGCTGCGTCTGGCAATACTGCGACTCCCGCAGCACCCCGGAGCGTTTTCTGGCGGGAAGGCTGGTGGGGTGGAACGGGAAGGGAATCGTGGACGCCTACCGCAGTCCCAAGCTGGCGTTCTATCGGCTGCAGCACGTCTTCCGCTCGTGGACCAACAAGGCGTTCAGCGAGGTGCCCCTCAGCGGCAGGCCAGGTGGAGGGCGGTGAAGAAAAAAACTGCCCGGACCCTCGCCGGGATCCGGGCGAATTGCCTTGCGTAGCTGCATTTCATGATGACCCTGGGCGGGGTTGGGGTGCAAGATAACAGTGGTTAATGCGGGTACCGATAGTACTGTGCAGGGTGCGCGGTGGGGGGATAAAAACATTACGGGGCCGCAAGCCTGGTAGGCCGCGGCCCCGTGGTGAATCTATTGGTTTTCTTCGCCGGGAACTACGAACCATTCATCGGGTGAGGCGATTTCCGGGAGTCCCGGCGGACGGTCCTGTCTTTCCAGTTTCCGTTGCTCGCGCCGGGCAGCCTTGGCGCGTTTTTTGTCTTGCCTGGCCAGCTCTTTTTGGCGCTTCTGGTATGTTGTGCTAGATCGACCCGCCATCAGAATCTCCTATTCTCCAGTAAACGTACCGCCCCGCCCGGAATGGGCTCGCGCCCGTTCCGGAGTAGCGCGCGCAGAACTCTCCAGGATGGCGCAGCAACGCGCTGCGCCGCAACCGCTACCAACGCGGCTCGCGCCTGGGGCGCCCCGAGCCGCCCGACCGCGAGCGGTTAAAACCGCCGCCGCCGAACCCGCGGGGTCCGCCGAAGCCTTCCGGCTTCGGCCTTGCTTCGTTGACGTTGAGTGTTCGTCCCCCAAGCTCCCGGCCATTCAGACCCGTGATGGCCCGCTCCGCCTCGGCGGAATCGCCCATATCGACAAACGCAAAGCCGCGTGAGCGGCCAGTGTCGCGGTCCGTCATAATACGGACGCTATCCACCATGCCGTACGTTTCGAACAGAGCACGAACAGTATCTTCCGTCGCACCGAATTCGAGGTTACCTACAAAAATTCTCTTCATCTGTTCCTTTTCGGATTTGAAGGCTGACCTGACTTCAGACACCAAAGGCGGGTGCGACATCAATGTCGCTCGAACTTTGCGGCCGGATTTTGCGGGACAGTCAAATGCCGTAATTCAATCATAACAGTTCCGGGCCGCATCGGACAACTTGAGAGTACCTTGGCGTGCGGTTGGACAATCGTAAGCTGTACAATGGCGATTTGTGAGTACCCCGACGATTTACTTGCGCTACCGGCACGCCGGCCGGAGCGGCTACGGCATTCTGGACGACGGCCTCGTAAAACCGATCCGCGGCGACCTGTTCGGCCCTCTCGAACAGACCGGAGAGGCGCTCCCGGTGGCCAACGTGGAGTTGCTGACGCCCTGCGAACCGCCGAAAGTGCTGGCCGTGGGGCGGAACTACCGCAGCCACCTGGGCGAACGCGCGGCACCCAGCCGGCCGGAGATCTTCTACAAGCCCACCACCTGCCTGATCGGCAGCGGCGAGGCGATCCGGTTTCCGGAAGGGGCAGCCAATGTACACTCGGAAGGCGAGCTGGTAATTGTCATCGGCCGGCGCGTAAAGAATGCCACCCCCGAGGAAGCCCGGAAGGCCATCTTCGGGGTGACCTGCGGGAACGACGTCAGTGAGCGCAACTGGCAGGGTGGTCCGGATCGCGATCTCCAGTGGTGGCGTGCCAAGGGGGCCGATACCTTCGGGCCGTTGGGACCGTGGATTGTCGCCGGAATCGACTACGGCAACCTGATGCTGGAGACGCGGCTGAACGGTGAGGTGGTGCAGCGGCAGTCCACTGCGGACTTGATTTTCGACTGCCCCACCATAGTGAGCTGGATCAGCCAGGCGGTGACGCTGCTCCCGGGCGACGTGGTCTACACGGGTACGCCGGGTACCACCAAGCCCATGAAACCAGGGGACATAGTAGAAGTGGAGATCGAAGGTATCGGAGTGTTGCGCAACCCCGTTCAAGCGAGTGGCGCCTGAGCTGTTGGACGCCAACCCGGGGCGTGGCGCGTTTCTCTTGCTAAAATAGCGGTTTCAAATGCAAGTATTGCAGGCCGGGCAACATAAATTGATTTTTCTCGAACTGGAGCCGGAGTTGGTGGAGAACATCGCTCGCCAGGCGGGGTTCGAGGTGAAGCTGAAGGATTCGCCGCGGTGCCTGCACATGGAGCTTTGCATTCCGGCGCGGCAGTCGCCGCTGCTGCTGTTTGACGCTTCCGACCAGGCCAACCTGGGGTGGTTCTCCCGCTGCCAGTTTTACATCGACGGGCGCACCGGGGGAGTGCTCCAGACCCCCATCTGGGTGGCCAACAAGCGCGACCGGTCGGGCAAGCCGGTGCCCAACGGCCTGCGGGTGAGCATCACGCGGGAACTGCCGGCCAGCTTCCGGCTACCCGGAAAACAGCCCCTTACCGAGCAGGTATTCTATGCCCTGCTGTACAACTTCCTGACAGCCCTCGTGAAGACCGGGGTGGCGGTGTGCGGAGGCACGGCCATCCAGCCGCTGGCGGGGCGCACCGAAAAGGTCGGCCCACAGAACTGAGCCAACGTAATCAAAGATTGTGCGCGAAGGTACATACCCATATCCAGTTGTGTAACGAAGGGCCAGCAACCCGAATCCAAAAGAGTGGAGACTGAGCTGGGGGGCGATTCGGGGGGAACGCTCTTCAGGTTCAGTCGATTAAGCTGGCCGGCCCCGATTGGGGCCGGCTTTTTTTGTGCCACGTCCGTGCGTCCGCCGCGCGGCGGTTAGAATAGGCGTATCCCCATGGAAGAACTTCTCTTGCCCGCACGCCCGGTGAGCGGCACCCTGACGCTGCCGGGGGATAAATCGATTTCCCACCGCTATGCCATGATCGGCTCCATCGCCGAGGGCTCCACGCGCATATCGAACTACGCCACCGGGGCGGATTGCGCCTCCACCCTGGCGTGCCTGCGGGCGCTGGGGGTGGACGTGGAGCAGCACGGGACGGAGGTGCTGGTGCGCGGCAGGGGGTTGGACGGCCTGCGGGCGCCGGCGGGCGAGTTGGACGCGGGAAACTCCGGCTCCACCATCCGGATGCTCTCGGGCATTCTGGCCGCGCAGCGCTTTGCGACGCGCATCGGCGGGGACGAGTCGCTTTCGCGGCGCCCGATGAAGCGGATCATCGAACCGCTGGAGCGCATGGGGGCCACGATTGGGGCGCGCGAAGGGCAGTTCCCGCCGCTGGAGATCCGGGGCGCCGCGCTGCGGCCCATCGATTACGCGCTGCCGGTGGCGAGCGCACAGGTGAAGACCTGCGTACTGCTGGCGGGGCTTTATGCCGAAGGCTCGACTACGGTACGGGAACCTGCGCCGTCGCGCGACCACACGGAAGCGGCGTTGCGGGAGTTCGGAGCCGAGGTTAGCAAGGACGGCAGCGCGATAACGGTGCGGGGGCGGCCGGCGCTTACCGGACGCGAGCTGGTGGTGCCCTCGGACCTCTCCTCGGCGGCGTTCTTCCTGGTGGCGGCGCTGCTGGTGCCGGGATCGTGCCTGACGATCCGGGACGTGGGGCTGAACCCGACGCGTGCGGCGCTGCTCGATTTCCTGGCAGGCATGGGCGCCAGGGTGCGGGTTTTGGAAGCCGCCAGCCGCAATGGCGAGCTGGTGGGGGATGTCATGGTGGAGCATTCGGCGGTGCGCGGCGGCGTGATCGAGAAAGGCGCCACCGCGGCGCTGATCGACGAGATCCCCGTGCTGGCGGTGCTGGGCGCCGCGAGCGAGGAGGGCCTCGTGGTGCGGGATGCCCGGGAGCTGCGCATCAAGGAGACCGACCGCATCGCCACCATGGCCGAAAACCTGCGCCGCATGGGCGTCGAGGTGGAGGAGCAGCCCGATGGCATGGTGGTGCCGGGAGGCCAGCGCTTCAAGGCCGCGGAACTGGACAGCTTCGGCGACCACCGCATCGCCATGGCGGCCGCCGTGGCGGCGCTGGCGGCCGATGGCGCATCCCTCATCCGCAACTCCGAAGCGGCCTCGGTATCCTTCCCGGAGTTCTGGGAGACGCTACGCCGCCTGGCGATGTAGCGCCAGGATCACGGCATCGAGAGCGATCTGCTTCTGGATGTTGCGGCGCAGCAGGCCGGCGATCTCGTCCACTTTGGCCACGGCGGCGCGGATCCACTCGAAGGAGAGGCCGCGGGCGAGCGGCTCGAGTTCCCGCCTGACGTCCTGGTTGCGGATGGGCCCTCCGGTTTCACGCAGAATCAAGAGATCGCGCAGGAGATCGTAGAGCACCTTGAGGTAGAGTTCCAGCCGGTCGCTTTTGCCGCGCGCGATGGATTCGGAGTAGGGGAGCCAGTCGCCGAAGGGGGCGGCGCCGGCGGCCGTGCGAATGAGCGCCAGCATGGCGGCGCGCCGGCGGTCGTAGTCCTCCAGGTCGAGCGAGGCGGCGAGACCGGGGCTGCCGGCGGCAAGCGCGATGCGGCGTTCGGCATGGTCCAGCCCGCGGGAGGCTGCAAAAGCGCGCATTTCGTCCTCGGCGAGCGGCGTGAAGTGAAACGGCACGGCCCGGGAACGGATGGTGGGGAGCAGGTCGTAGGCGTTCCCGGCGGTCATGACGAGGATGAGGTGGTCGGGGGGCTCCTCGAGGGTTTTCAGCAGCGAATTGGCCGCCTGCTCGCCGGCGCGGTCGACGTGGTCGATGAGGAAGACGCGGCGGCGGCCCTGCAGGGGTCTGAAGGGAGCGCGCTCCTTGAGCAGCCGGGCTTGCTCGATGGAGATCTGGCGCAGCGGGCCGTCGGGCGCGAAGGTGACGAAGTCCGGGTAAGAGGCGAACAGCAGGGGATCCTGGTTGCGCTTGTCGGCGGGCCATTTCTCCCGGGCGGCGATGATGGCGGCGTTTTCGGGCAGGCTGAGGTCGTCCTGTTCGATCTGCCGGGCGTGGCCCAGGAGGCGTGCGGCCAGGCGCCGCGCGAGGGTGGCCTTGCCGACGCCCTCGGGGCCGGATAAAAGCAGGGTTTGGGGAATGCGCTCCTGCGCCAGCATCTGCTCGAGAGCTTCGGTGACGTGCGGATTGCCCCAGAAGTTCTCAAACATGGGCGCTCACGATGGTCCAGATTTCGCGCTCCACGGTGCCGGGGTCGGGGCGGCCGTCGACGATGCGGTAGCGGCCGGCTTCGCGGCGGGCGAGCGCGAGGTAGGCCTCCCGCACGGTGCGGTGGAACTCCTGGGACTGGTCGTCCATGCGGGTTTCGGCGCTGTTGCGCTCCTGGTTGCGGGCGCGGGCGCGGGCCAGGCTGGTTTCGAGATCGATATCCACCAGGAGGGTGAGGTCGGGCACCAGCCCGCGGCAGGCGATGCGGTCGAGCACGGAGACGGTTTCGGCGCCCAGGCCGCGGCCGCAGCCCTGGTAGACCAGGCTGGAATCGGTGAAGCGGTCCGAGAGCACGATGGCGCCGCGCTCGAGGGCCGGCAGGATGCGTTCTTCGACGTTCTGCGCGCGACTGGCGAAGTAGAGCAGCAACTCGGCGGTGGGGCGCAGTTCCTGGTTGGCGGCGTCGAGCAGGATGCTCCGGATCTGGTCGCCCAGGCGCGTGCCGCCGGGCTCCACGGTTTCGACCACCTCGCGCCCGGCGGCGCGCAGGCGCGCGGCCAGCCGCTGCATCTGGGTGGTCTTCCCCGAACCGTCGATGCCCTCGAAGGTAATGAACTTGCCCCGCTTGGCCATGGAATCTCTTATTCTAGCCCGCGGGGTCGGGCGCCCGCATGCGCCGGGATACCGTAAACTGAGTATATGGCGCGCGCCGGCCGGCGGCGGCCATCAGAGGAGGTGCCATGAACTTCGACCAATCCCCGCTGCTCGTAATCTGGGAGGTGACGCAGGCGTGCGACCTGGCCTGTGTGCACTGCCGCGCCTCGGCACAGCCCGCACGGCACCCGCACGAATTGAACACCGAGGAGGGCCGCCGGTTGCTCGAAGAGATCCGCTCTTTCGGCGAACCCCTGATGGTGTTCACCGGCGGCGACCCGCTGAAGCGGCCGGACCTGTACGAGCTGATCCGCCACAGCGTGAAGCTGGGGCTGCGCACCAACGTGACGCCCAGCGCCACGCCGCTGCTCACCGCCCGGGCCATCGACGGCTTCAAGGAAGCCGGGGTGAGCCGCATGGCCATCAGCCTGGACGGCCACGATGCCGCCAGCCACGACGATTTCCGCGGTATTCCCGGCACCTTCGATTGCGCCATGGCGGCGCTCAGGCACGCGCAAAAGATCGGCCTCGAAACCCAGCTCCAGACCACCGTCACGCGGCGCAACATGGCGGACCTGCCGAAGATTGCGGAGATCGCCGCCGAGGTGGAGACCAAGATGTGGAGCCTGTTCTTCCTCATCGTGACGGGCCGCGCCGGCGAGGCTGACGACCTGTGCGCCGAGGAGTACGAAGAGGTCTTCGCCTTCATGTACGACCTTTCCAAGCGCGCCTCGTTCGCCATCAAAACCACCGAGGCCATGCATTACCGGCGCTACATCGCGCAGCGCATGAAGGAGGAGCACGGGGTGCGCACCCAGAGCGAAGGCGCCCGCCAGGTGGCCTTCCGCACCGCGGGAGTCAGCGACGGCAAGGGCTTCGTCTTCGTCTCCCACACGGGCGAGATTTTTCCGAGCGGCTTTTTGCCGATTTCGGCGGGCAACGTGCTGCGGGACTCGCTCACCACGGTCTACCGCGAGTCCGACCTGTTCCGCAAGCTGCGCGACACGGCCGGGCGCAGCGGCAAGTGCGGGATTTGCGAGTACCAGAAGATCTGCGGCGGCTCGCGCTCCCGGGCCTATGCGCTCACGGGCGACTACCTGGCTTCCGACCCGCGCTGCGTCTATCAACCGCACATCGCCGAAGCGCTGATGTAAACGCGATTTCGCTGCAAATTTCCGCGCCGGCGGGCCACTATACTCTTGCCCCTGATGCGCGCTGGATTATTCCTGCTGGCCTGCGGGCTGCTGGCCCAGTCGCCCGACCCGGCCTATGAGCCGCTCGCCAAGGCCTACGAAGCATTGCGCTCGCGCCACTATGACGCAGCGGTCTCGCTGTTTCTCAAGGCCATAGAAGCCGCGCCCGAACGCGCGGCCGTGCGGCGCGACATGGCCTACACCTACCTGAAAATTGGAGAGAACGAGCTTGCCCGCGAGCAGTTTCGCGAAGCCGTGAGGCTGGAGCCCTCGAACCATCACACCGCCCTCGAATATGCCTTCCTGTGCTTCGAGACCGGCGAAAAGGTGCAGGCGCGGCGTATCTTCGACCGGGTCCGACGCGAGGGCGACCCGGAATCCCGCGCCACCGCCGAGCAGGCTTTCCAGAATATCGATGGCCCGCTGGCGGCCGGCATTGCGCGCTGGCAGGAGGCCATCCGGCTGGGCGGCGGCAACTTCAGCGCCCACTACGAGTTGGCTACCCTGGCGGAGCAGCGCGATGAACTGGAACTGGCGGCCAGGCACTACGAGGCTGCCTGGCGGCTGCTGCCGGACCGGCGCTCCGTGCTGGTGGACCTGGGGCGCGTGTGGAAGGCTCTGAACCGCGTCGAGCAGGCCAATGCCGCGCTGCTGGCCGCATCCCGGGGCGGGCAGGCGCGGGCGGCCGAGAAAGCCCGCGAGCTGCTGCCGGCGCGTTACCCTTACGTGCCGGAGTTTCTCGCGGCACTGGAGCTGGACGTTCGAAACATCGAGTTACGCCGCGAGCTGGCCTATTTGCTGCTGCGCATGAAACGGCAAAAGGAGGCCGAGGAGGAGTTCCGCATTATCACCCGGATGGACGAGAGCGACCTGCTCTCGGCCGCGCAGCTCGGTTTTCTATACCTGGGGCGCGGCGACCGCATCAATGCCATGCCGCTGCTCGAGCGCGTGCTGCGTGGCGACGACATCGAGCTGGCCAACCGGGTGCGTGCGGTGCTGCGTCTGCCGCAGCAACTGCAGCGGCGCGCCGCCGCGGCCTCGCCCGCGGCCGCCTCCCTCGACGCCAAACAGATGGCGGAGCGCAGCATGCGGGCCGGGTACATGAAGGACGCGCTCAAGTACCTGCAACTGGCCCACGAAGCCGATCCGGTGGATACCAACGTAATGCTGAAGCTGGGCTGGACCTACAACATCCTCAAGCAGGACTCCATGGCGGCGCGCTGGTTCGACCTGGCGCGTAGAAGCACCGATCCCGGCGTGGCCAGCGAGGCCCAACGCGCATGGCGCAGCCTGCGCTCCAGCCTGGGGCGCGTGCGGACCTCGGTATGGGCGTTTCCGTTTTACTCCTCCCGGTGGCGGGATCTCTTCTCTTACGGGCAGTTCCGGACCGATTTCCGGGTACCGTTTCCGGTGCAGCCGTATTTCAGCGCGCGCTTTATCGGCGATGTGCGGCGCACCATGGACTCCGGCAGCCTGGGGTCGAGCCAACCGCAGTATCTCTCGGAGAGTGCCGTCATTGCGGCGGTCGGGCTAACAACGCCGGTGTGGAAGGGGCTTCGCGGCTGGGGCGAAGCGGGCACCTCCATCAACTATCTGACGCACCACGTCACACCGGATTACCGCGGCGGCGTGGCGTACTTTCGCGGATTCGGGCGAGGGCTGGCGTCCGAGGGTTCGGGATGGTTCACCGAGACCGCGGCCGACGGGCTGTTCGTGAGCCGCTTCGGAGACGACGTGCTGTTCTACTGGCAGAACCGCCTGGGCTTCGGACAGGGCGCCGGTCCGCTGAGGCTGCAGTTCTATATAAATGCCAACCTGACGGCCGATGTGCGGCGACAGTACTGGGCCAACTTCGTGGAGAGCGGCCCCGGCGTGCGGTTCTGGCCCTCGGCGCTGCCGAGTTCGCTGTACTTTACGGTGAATTTTCTCCGCGGCGCCTACACGCTCAACCGCGGCAACCCCAGGCGGCCGAACTTCTTCGACTTCCGCGCCGGAATGGGATATGCGTTCAGCTATTAGCCTGTTGCTGCTGCCGGCTCTGGCAGCGGCGGCTGGGCTGCCATCCTACAGCGTGCTGTCGGAAGAGCCGGGCGCCTGGCCGCAAATTCTTGAATCCATTGGGCTGCAACGAAAACCGGCTTCCGTCGCCCGGGTGCTGGTGCTGGGTGAAGGCGCACTGGCCGCGCCGGAGTGGTCTACCCGGGTCCAGGACGGCGCGCTGCTGATACTGGAAGGCGAATCGCCGCTGGCCGAGATGTTCGGCTTCCGGCGCGGAGACGCAAACGTGCGGGCCGGCAGCCTGACGGACGTGCACGATGCGAAGCTGCCGGTGGTGTGGGAGCGCGCCCTGGAGCTGCCGGTGTGTCACGTGCCGGACGGCGCACAGGTCTTCGCGCGCGAGCGCTGGAGCGGCGCGCCCCTGATGGCCGGCTTGCGGCGCGGCGCCGGCGCCGTGCTGTGGCTGGCGGTTTCACCCGGAAACCGCGGCTACGAGCGCTTCCCCTACCTGCTACAGGCATTGACGGCGCTGGGGCTTGAACCGCCGTTTCACTCCGGCCGGCTGTGGGCCTTCTTCGACTACGCCTACCGGATGCGCGTGGACCCGCTCTATTTCGCCGGGCTTTGGCGCAAGGCCGGGATCGCCGCCCTGCACGTGAGCGCGTGGCACTTCTTCGAACGCGACGAGGCGCGCGACCGCTACCTGGCGGAGTTGATCCAGGCCTGCCACGGCAGGGGAATCCAGGTCTATTGCTGGCTGGAGCTGCCGCACGTGAGCGAGAAGTTCTGGGAGAGTCATCCGGAATGGCGGGAGAAAACCGCCGTTGGGCAGGACGCGCACCTGGACTGGCGCAAGCTCATGAACCTGCAGAACCACGCCTGCGCCCGGGCGGTCTCGGCCGGAGTGCGGGAGCTGATATTCCGATTCGACTGGGACGGCATCAACCTGGCGGAGCTGTACTTCGAATCGCTGGAGGGCATCGATAACCCTTCGCGCTTCACCCCGCTCAACGACGACGTCCGCGAGGAGTTCCGGCGGCGGCACGGCTTCGATCCGCTGGAGATCTTCGGCGCTCGCAAAGACACGGCGTCCCGGCGGTTGTTCCTCAATTTCCGGGCGGAGCTGGCGCGGCGGATGCAGGAAGAGTGGCTCGGCGAGATCGAGGGCATCCGCCGGGATAAGCCCCAGCTTGATGTGGTGCTCACCCACGTGGACGACCGGTTCGATGAGGGCATGCGCGAGGCGATTGGAGCGGACGCGGCCGCTGTGCTGCCGCTGATGGCGCGGATTCCATTCACCTTCATGGTGGAGGATCCTGCCACGGTGTGGCACTTGGGGCCGCAACGGTATCTGGAGATTGCCCGCAGGTACGAGGCGCTCGAGGCGCGCAAAGACCGGCTGGCCATCGATATCAACATCGTCGAGCGATACCAGGACGTCTATCCCACCAAGCAACAGACGGGGGTGGAGCTGTTTCAATTGGTGCACATGGCTTCCGGCGCATTCGAGCGTGTAGCGCTGTATTTTGAGAATTCGCTGCGCAAGGCGGACCTCGCGCTGCTGCCTTCGGCCGCGGCCGCGGTCGGCAGGGTGGAGCGTATCGGCCCGAAGCTGGTGGTGGAGTCGGCCTATGGCGTGGGTGTGCCGTGGGACGGGCCGGCGATGGTGGACGGGCGGCCGTGGCCGGTCCGGACCGACCGCCTGGTGTGGCTGCCGGCGGGAGCGCACTCGATTGAGGCCAGCGCGGCTATGGATGGCCCGCGGGTTCTGGATTTTAATGGGGACCTGCAATCGGCGCGTTACGGTAGGGACGGCCGCATCGAGCTGGCCTACCGCAGCCAGGCCCGGGCCTTCGCGGTGCTCGACCGGCGGCCGGTGAGCCTGGAACTGGACGGCGTGGACATGCAACCCGATTTATGCAGCCCCCAAGTCCTGGTTCTGCCGCGCGGCCAGCATCTGGTGACAATTCGGACCGAGTGAGCTAGGATGGCGGATGATTGATGTCGGATGCCGCTGTTCAGCCGGACGTGCCCGAAATTCCGGATAAGCTCTACTTCCGCATCGGTGAAGTGAGCGAGATGCTGGGGGTGGAGCCGTACGTCCTGCGTTATTGGGAGACCGAGTTCCCCTCCCTGGCTCCCAAGAAATCGCGCAGCGGGCACCGCCTGTACCGGCGGAAAGACGTGGAGTTGCTGCTGCAAATCAAGCAACTGCTCTACGGCCAGCGGTATACGATTGAAGGGGCCCGCCAGATGCTCCAGAACGAGGGGAAAAGGAACCGTCTCAAGCCCGTCGCGCTGCGCCAGCAGCAGCTTTTCTCCGCCGACCCGCTGCCGGAGATCCGGCGCGAACTTTCCGAAATTCTCGAGATTCTGAAGTAGACGGGCGTGTTCAGGTTCAGCCTTCGCCCACGATGGTGGTGTAGATGCGATCCAGGTCGTCTACGGAGTAGTAGTCGATCTCGATGCGGCCCTTCTGCTTAGCCTTTTCGACAATACGCACCTTGGTGCCGAGAACGCGCTCCATCTCCTGAATGGCCGCCTTCACATTGGGGTCCTGCTGCACCTCGTCCACGCGTTTGGGCTGCCGGGATTCGAGCATGCGCTGCGTCAGCCGCTCCATTTGCCGCACAGACCAGCCCTGAGCCACAGACTTTTCAGCGACCTCGCGCTGCAACTCCGCAGTGGGTAGCGAGAGCAGGCAGCGGGCATGGCCGGAGGAGAGGCGGCGCTCGGCCACGAGCTGCTGGATGTCCGGAGGAAGGTTGAGCAGCCGGAGCAGGTTGGTGATGGTCGTGCGGTCCTTGCCGGTACGCCGCCCGATCTCTTCATGGCTCAGGCGCAGTTCCTTGGAGAGGCGCTCGAAGGCCAGCGCGGTTTCAATGGGGTTCAGGTCTTCGCGCTGGATGTTCTCGATGAGGGTGATTTCGAGCAGGCGATCGTCCGGAAACTCCTGGATGATGACCGGCACCTCGGCCTGTCCGGCCAGTTTCGCCGCGCGCCAGCGGCGTTCGCCGGCAACGAGTTGGTATCCGGAGCCGTGGCGCCGGACCACCAGCGGCTGAATGATGCCGTTGGAACGGATGGACTGGGCCAGTTCCTCGAGCCGCTGGCCGTGAAAAACTCGGCGTGGCTGAAGGGGATTCGGTTCGATCTGGTCTATGGGGAGATGCGTAACCTGGTCACCCGAGGTTGCCGGCGGCGGCGGAGCAACCGGCGGCCGCGTAGGGATGAGCGCACCGAGGCCCTTACCCAACGCTCTGCGTGCGTGTTCCGGTGCTTTGCTCATGATCGAGGATCTCCTTCGCTAGTCGGATATAAGCTTCGGCGCCCCGCGAGCGCACATCGTAGGACAGAATGGGTTTGCCGAAGCTGGGGGCTTCAGCAAGCCGGACACTGCGGGGAATCACGGTCTGGAAAACGCCGTTGCCGAAGAAATCCTTCAAGTCCGCCGCAACCTGGCGGGTGAGGTTGGTCCGATCGTCGTACATCGTCAGGAGAATGCCTTCAATGCCGAGCGGATGGTGGAAGGAGGTGCGGATGCGCTCGATGGTATCCATGAGTTCGGAGACGCCCTCCAAGGCGAAGAACTCGCACTGGATGGGGACCAGCACCGCATCAGCGGCCAGGAGCGCATTCAACGTCAGGAGATCGAGAGCCGGGGGGCAATCGATCAGGATGAACTGGTAGCGTTCGCGGACGGTCGCGATCTTCTCGCGGAGGCGGAACTCACGAGCTGCCGTGTCCACGAGTTCCAGGTTGGCGCCTACCAGGTTCTTGTCGGCGGGGACGACGTCGAGCCCTTCAAATTCGGTGGGAACCACGGCCGAGGCCATGTCGGCATCGCCCAGGAGTACGTGGTAAAGACTGGGGAGTTCCGGATCCTTGGTGACACCAAGGCCCGTGGTGGCGTTGCCCTGGGGATCGGAATCGATGACCAGGACGCGCAGGTCATTAGCCGCAAGCGAGGCACCGAGGTTGATAGCGGTGGTAGTCTTCCCTACCCCGCCTTTTTGGTTGGCAACGGCGAAGATTCTGCCCAAGCGGATATGCTACCACGAGAAGTGCGTAAACTCTCGCCTTGCGCGGGCACGAACGCACAGATCACGTTTTCCGCCAGTGTTTCACGTGGAACCATGACTCTCGACTGTTTCACGTGAAACACCTACCCACGTGAAAGACCTATTTACGCGAAACGCCAACCCACAGAAATCGCCGCTTGCCCCACGGCAGTGGCACCGGCGCCCAATCGGCCACGACGCCCGGCTGCGCCTCTCCCGCCAGTAGCGCCAGGTTAGCTGCCATGCGCCGCAGCACGTGCGCGATCTCTCCCGGGTTCACCGCGCGCGATACCGCCCAATCGAACCGTTCCGTTACATCCTCGGCAC
>JAWLGN010000401.1:0-3793 GCA_041685075.1 Bryobacteraceae bacterium | reverse complement strand
CAGCACCGTGGAGTAGAGGCCGAAGATCTGCGCATATACGCTCGGATGGTCCGGCCGGCTATAGACCGCATACATGCGCGCCTGCCACATGATGTAGAAGGGCTGCACGAGCAGAAAATTCATGAGAAATGCGATCCGGTATCCCACGGCATACACGCCCACTGCATCGACCGAATCCAGGGACCGCAGGAAGAAACGGTCCGAATAATTCAGGGCAAACATAGAGAGATTGGACAGCACCAGGGGCAGGCCGAAGCGCATCATCTTCCGGAGCAGGACGCCCTCAAACCGGCAACCCACCCGGCGTACAACCCACGCCGACACCACCATCCAGCCCAGATTCACAATGAAGTGGCTCAGGAGGATGCCGACCAGCCCCGTCCGCAGCACCACGATGAACACAATGTTCAGCACCAGCGACAGAAACAGGCCGATCGTATCCAGCGTCACCAAAGTGCCGGAGGCTTCCCGGGCGCGATAGTAAACGCGGCTCGGCGTAGCGATGTAGCCCATCAGAAACGACGAGATGGAGAGCAGCAGGTAGTGGGACGGCACCGAAGGCCCCAGGAGCAGCGCGGACGCCGAGGTCACCGAACCGAGCGCCACTACGAACAGAAATCCTCCGGTCACACCCACGAAGATGAAGGCGGTGCTGAAGACGCGCCGCTTCGCCTCGGGCGTTTTGGCGAAGGCGTAATATCGCAGCAGCGCGGCCGTCATCCCCATATTGAGGAACATGCCCAGCAGCGACATGCTGACATCGAGGAGTTCGAGGACCCCATAATCGTTCGGCCCCAGGTAACGGGTGTAAACGGGAAGCAGCAGAAAGCCCAGCACCTTCGCCAGCACCGCTCCGAGTCCGTAGACCGCGCTGTGCCGGACGGCCGTCTGAATCTCCGCGGCAACCGATCCTGTCTGCTCCGTTTCCACCATGGTCCGTCCGTTCTATGTGCGTGCCACAATGGCGAAAGAATACGCCATGTATTGCAATACCCCCGCGCGCAGCAGGCACTCGTAAGCGAAACTCCGCAGCCGTCCGGCGCGCTGCGGATTGAAGTTGCGCGAGTAGTAGGAGAACACGCGGCTGTCCAGGGGCAGGAAGATGCGAGGGTGGTTGTAGCTCGGCAGCGCGAGAAAGACATCCGCCTGCGCGAATCCGGCGCGCCGCAGGAGGTTGCGGTAACCGCGGCTCGAGTACAAGTAGTTGGCATACCCGCTCCGTCCCTTGCGCCGGGCGTACCAGTGCGCCATCGCGCGCGGCAGTACGGTCACGAAGGGGAGCCGGCAGTGCGGGTCCAGGTAGCCGATGAAGTATTCCGGACAGAAGCGGTTCTCGATCCCGACATACAACGCGCCTCCGGGGCGGAGCAGGCGCCGGAGGTTCGTCAAGGCTTCGAGTTGCAGGGCTTCCGGGTCCCCCGTCTGCCCTTCCGCCACCCATTCGAGCACTCCATTCAGGGCGATCAGGTCGAAACTGGCGGGCGGGAATGGGAGCTTCCAGATGGAAGTCCGCAGGATGGTCACGTTCGCGAGCCGCTCCTGGGCGAAGCGGTGCCGCATGAACCGGACCCGCTCCTCCACCGGTTCGATGGCGACGACCTCCTGATACCGGGTGGCCAGCGCATGGGTTGTGGTGCCCATCCCCGCGCCGGCGTCCAGGACGCGGATATCGCGAGGAAGGTCAAACAGCCAGTGCCAGTTGGCGCGCTCCAGGTTGAAGATCATTTCGGCGGCTCGCTGGACCGCGGGCTCCGAAGAATCCGCCAGCGCCGATCGCCAGGACCCCGTTTCGGCGGCGCGGTTCACCTCCTGCATCTCCTTCAGCGGCATCTCGCCCCAATAGGGGAAGGCCTCGACAAAGTGCGGCACGCCGTCCACGATCGGCCAGCGCGTCTTGCAGTTTTCGCAGTAGAGATGGCTCCCGCCGTTCGCCAGCGATGCACCGCAGCCGGGGCAAACCAGCCAGTCCGGCACCGCGGTGTTTGCCCGCGCATTGCCGATATCCTTCAATTCACCGTGAATACTCATGCGCCACCATCTCCTCGGGCTCCACCTCGTCCGCACCCGCCTCCATGCTCTCGAGGTACTGGGAATAGGACCTTCTCAGAATCGCCGTGCAAGCCACGATCGTGAAGTAATAATCGAAATAGGCCCGCCCCAGAAAAACGCCGGAGACCAGGAACCCGATCAGGCTGAAGCGCAGCATGTCCGCATAATGGGCGAACAGGTCGTCGCCGTTTCGCCGTGCCGCTCTCCCCAACCGGTACAGGCTCACGAAACAGGTGATCACCAATGCCAGGTAGAGCAGCAAACCGATGAATCCGTGCTCCGCCAGCACGCCGAAATAGACGCTGTGCGGCCCGTGCACGTCGAGCGGGTTGGGGGCATACCGGTCAAAGAGCCGTTGGGTAAACGTCGCAAACCCGCCTCCCGTGAGGGGATAATCTTTGGCGAGCCTCCAGCAAAACGTCCACGCGTTCAGCCGCGAACGCGCGGAAGCGTCCACAGCGTCGGGACTCGTCAGCGTCATCCTCTCCCGCCAGGCATCGGGCGTCAGGAACAGAGCGATCACCAGGGCCAGCAGCAGAAAGGGAATCAGTAACACTTTCTGCTTCATGCGGGCTGCCATCGCCGCGCAGATGGCGCTCACCCCCACCAGAGCGCCCCGGGAGTAGGTGAAGAAAATCGCGGGAATCGCCGCAGCGGACAGCACGCCAAACAGCCGCCGCAAATTCCGGCGCTCTTCGGTCTGCGCCAGGAAGAACATGATGGGGAACGTCATGTTCAACGCCAGCCCGAAGTCGTTGTTGTCCGCGATCATCGAGCGGACCGGTCCGTAGATCCGGTGCGCCCCGCCCGTGATGATGAGCCAGGGCACGGCTTTCGCGATGAAAAAGCCGAAGCACCCGGCGATCACCAGCAACAGCATTCTCAATCGCTCCATCGAATTGACGATGCCGATCATCGCGAGCGTCATCAGCAGAATCTTCGAAACCAGTTGCAGCCGGTACCAGGTATCATTCGCGTGATGGGCAAACTCCGGGGTGTGGGTGCTCAGCAGCGTGGTCACCAGAAACCACGCCCAGAGCATCAGGATCAGCACCGTTTCGCGGCACGCCAAGTTGCGCCAGCCCGACACTTTCACAAAGCCGATCAGCGTGGGAATGGCCACCGCCATCGCCCAGGGGAACACCTCCGGGGTCCAGAGAAACGCCTGGGGATTCAGAAATGCCACCACCGTCCACAGCACCACCCCGTAGAACGGGCGCACCAGGCACACCGGGAGACTGAGCAGGAAGAACGCCAGCAGAATGATGTCGCGTATGGGCACCTAAACTACCCCAACTCCCGCGCCGCGGCGCGCATCGGCACGGCCGGCCGCCGTCCGCGGCACGCCGGCGCCCCCTTCCTTCCGGCACACGCAAAGCAACGAGCCCCGTAGCGAACGAAACGGCTTCAGTGAAGTCAGCCGCTCGTAGAGAACGCCCAGGCGGAACAAAACCGGCGAAAACATCAGGTACGCCGGATAGTGGTTGATCGCCTCCACGCGGATTCCCGTCAACCCGACGGAACGCGCCGCCCGCCGGATCGAGCGGATGGTGTTGGCCCGATAGAACGTTGGGAAGACATCGTCCTCGGAAACGGGAAAAATCCTGCTCACCAGCCACCGGTGCAGCTTGTACGGAGTGACGGAGGCGATCAGCGAGACATAGTCGTACTTGTTCGGCGTTATGATCACCAATGTTCCGCCCGGCTTCAACACCCTGTAGAACTCGCGAAAGACCTGGAGCGG
>JAWLGN010000062.1:18409-21439 GCA_041685075.1 Bryobacteraceae bacterium | reverse complement strand
CGCCCTGCGGCGAGATCGTACTCCAGGTTGGTATAGCCGGGGTGGAAGGCGACGGGACCGAGCGGCGCCCGCCCCAGGTTGGTATGGAGCACCACGCCTGTGGCGTTGATGACGCAACGCAGCGAGGGACGAGCGAGCGCGGCAAGCGCCCGGGCGGCGCGGCTTTCCGCCTCCCCGGGGTGCCCGCTGCCGCCGCGGATGGCTGCGCGGGTCTCCTCAACCGCCCGCCGTGCCCCCGCGACCACCCGTTCGCGCGGCATGCCGCGCCCCACCTCCGAGGCGGCCAGCCGTTCGGCGAGTTCATGGACCGCCGGCAACTCCCGCAACTGCTCGCTTCCGGTCACGACACGATCCTAGCCGCCCACGGGCCCGCTTGTCTACGCCCCCTCCGGTGGACTACACTGTAGATGATCGGGGCGTGGCTCAGCCTGGCTAGAGCGCCTGGTTCGGGACCAGGAGGTCGGTGGTTCGAATCCACTCGCCCCGACCAACCTTTTCAATAACTTACCAGCAGTTCTCCCGTAAAAGTATACAAGCCCGAAAGCCCGCAGAAAGCCGATACCGGCTTTTTCAGGCCGGATAGCCGTTTCCGCTGACGGACGTGGCCCGGAAGCAGGGTCCAACCGGTAACCAGTTCGCTCGGCTTGCAGGTTTATTGCAAGAACCCTCGCGGCAAACGTCAAGGGGACCTTTGCTGCGCCAGAACTACCGCCTCACTTCCCGCTCCCCACGGCGCCAGTCGAACCGGAGAACTCCCTCGGCGCTTGCCCGGACCGTTCGGTTGCCAATGCGGTAGGTCGCGCCGGGTACTGCGTCCAGGAGCCAGCACTCAAGGTCGGCGCCCGGGTCGAGCGCGACTCTGTCGAGCGGATTGCCTTCGTTGGACATCACCGCCAGACTGTTTCCGACCCGCACCGCCACGACGCCGTCGTTCGCTGTGAGCAATTCGACGCGGGGCTCTTCGGCGCGCTCACTGGCCAGCGCCGGCAGCAGCACGTTCAGAAACCGGTGGGACGTGCCGCCCGCGGCAGGCTCCACTTCGATCCGCCACTTACCGTCCGGCTTGGCATTATCGCGCCCCGGGCGCTCCGGCCGGAGATTGATGCCGTCAAAGCCGTCGGACTGGTCGCCGTCGTGCTCCACGTAGGCGGCGTAGTCCGGCCCGCCGACCAGGAGCGTGCGCGCGCGCTCGGGCAATAGAATCCGCTGCGTCAGGACGCCGCGTTCACCGTCGAACCGCACCGTGCGGCCGGAGACCTCCAGGATGCCGTTATCCGGGCCGCTCCCGGCAAGCAGCTTCTCTTCGCCGGCCCGGGGCTTGGTCATGGCGTGCAACAGAAACTTCGGCAGGAACTCGGGGCGCGTAGTCTCCACGCGGTCGAAAACCACAAACGCCCGCTCATTCCGCAGGTAAAGAAACTGGCGCGTCACCCTGGATACCTTGGCGGCTCTGCCCTCCTCGGCAAAACGCGTGGAGTTGTAAGCCTCGGTGATATCGGCGGCGATGTAGTCGCCGCGCCCGGGAACGCTCTCGAACGCCGTGATCGTGGCGCGCTCCAGGTGCCCCGCCGAGCGAAGCCGCTTTTTGAAGTGCGCCAGGTTCAGGCAATCGAAACCCGTCGGGCTGATCACGCGCTGGCCGCCCGAAAGCGCCGACCATACCTTTTCCTTCCGCTCCGCCAGACTACGGGCGGTCTCTCCCGGCGCCAGGATGAGCAGGCTGTTCGAAGCCACCGTCTGGATACCATAGCCCAGGCGGTAGTCGCCGGTATAGGACGCGCCGCCGTAGACACCCGTCAGGGGCGCCAGCAGCCCGCCCAACTGGATGCTGAAGTGTCCCACGTCGTAATGGTCGTGGTGCGCCAGCAGGTCGCCGGCTTTGAAAGAGGCGAACAGTTCATCAGGATCGCCCCAGGTTCCGCGCAGGAAGGCTACCCCCAGCGAGTCGCGGCCGAACAGCATGGCCTGCGGCATGTTCGCCCGCAGCCACAGGTGGGCGCGCCGCGGGTCGTAGCTGCCGCGGGGCCGCAGCGAAGGATCGTAAGCCAGGGCGATGTACCAGTGGATGGGGCGCTTGCCGTAGGGCGCCGGCGACCGCGAGCGCAGGTAGTCGGCCCCGGCAACCAGCCCGGGATCGCGCGAGAGGCGGGCGAAGTAGTCCATGCTGGCCTCCCACATGCCGGTTTCCCCCAGCCGCAGCGATCCGGCGGAGTCGCCATAGGGCTCAAAAACGCCATTGGGACCGTAGGAGTAAAGCGTCCAGAGCCCGATCTTCCGCATCACCCCGCGGATGTCGATGCCGGCGAAGGAGTCCCTGCCGGTGGCCGATATGAAGCAGTCCGCCGCCAACGCATAGGGCAGGGCGCGATTGTAGATCCAGTAGCTGGCCCCTTCCGGCCAGCCTTCGGAGAAATCGAGCGCCCGAAGCGTCTCGGCATAGTGGCCCCCGGCGCGCCGCAGCGCCACGTCCTGCCCCGGCAGCTCGGCCAGCGCGAGTGCCGCCACCATGGCTCCGTTGGCCGCCTGGTTGCGGCCGTGCCAGAGCGCCATATAGGTTCCATCGAGCCCCGCCAGTTCGCCATCCAGCCGCTCGGCGATGCGTGCGGCGGCCCGCTCCCGCACTCCGCCGGCGAGCGCCGGGTGATGGTACAGCCAGTCCCATGCCAGCGCGAACGACCACACGTTCGAATAGCTGCCAGGCACCGTCTCTGTCAGGTTTCCCTCGAGCAGCATGCGCGCAGCGGTGTGGGCGTGGCGGTCGTCGCCGGAGACGATCCAGCAGGCCGCGGCCATGGCCGGATGGCTCGGGCGCTCGCAGGCCTCCAGCGCCTGGCCGAAGATGGCGGCGAAGGTCTTGTCTCTGCGGTACAGCCTTCTGACGTCGTTGAAGGTCCTGGAGCCGCCGCGCCCGCGAGCGTGAAAGACCAGCCGCGGGTGTTCGGCCCGCACCGCGGGCACGTCGATGGGAGGCGTATGGGGGGCGCGGGCGGGCGCGCCCCCCCCGCGGGGGGGCGGCCCACCCGCCGCCCG
>JAWLGN010000062.1:0-18399 GCA_041685075.1 Bryobacteraceae bacterium | reverse complement strand
GGGGCGCGCGGGGCATCGCCCGCCGCGGCTGCGTGCGCCAATCCGGCCGCAAGCGTCCAGACTGCCGCTTGGGTTAAGAGGTTCATCAGTTACACTCGGCGACCAGCGGGCCCGCCAGTTCCTTCAGGAAGAAGAGGCGGCCCGGCAGGGTCGGCATAAAGCTGCTCGGCACCCAGCGGTTGGGCCCGTAGCGCAGAGTCACCCACAGGCTGGTGCCCTGCCATTGCATGCCGCGCCCGAGGGCGCCGTCGGCGCCGCCGATGATCCGGTCCGCCTCGAGAAACAGGCCCGGCCCGATGGTGTTGGCGCGTGCGGGCACCAGGGTGGTGCGGCTCTTGAAACTGGTGATGGCGTTCTGCTCGATGGTGAGGGGATGCAGTTTCGCCGCCAGCCGGTGAGTCGGCCGCTTCCATTCTTCGTCGCTCTGGAACTCGGCGGCGAAGTGCGGCTCCCAGAAAGCGATGTGAAACACCCGGCCGATGCCGAAGATCACCTGCAGCTCCGCGCCCTCGGCCCGCAGCGCGGCGATGCGCTCGGCATAGGTGGGCAGCACTTCGCGGGTGGCAAAGTGGCGCTGCGCCGGAGGCACCGTTCGCTCGCCCAACGGGCCGTAGAAGGCATCTTCCATGGCGAAGCGGAAGGCGCCGGGATTGTCCGGCGGCAGCGTGTTGCCTTCGGCATCGCACCACTCGTCCATGTTGAAGCCGGAGACGTGGTCGCAGGCCACGCCCCACTCTTTCAGGAAATAAACCGCCCAGCGATACATGCCCATGGGGCCGACCGGGAGGATGAGGGCCAGCTTGCGTCCCTCCTGCCGCGTGCGGCGGATCTGCATGGCGATTTCATGCCCCAGCATGGTGTTGAAATCCGCCAGCGTCTCGCAGGGCACCGGCTGGAAGCCCGCATGCCACCAGGACTGGCGCTCCAGAACGGCCTCCGGAGGATTCGCGCAGCAGGCATCGATCTTCGCCAGGTCCCATCCGGCGGGGAAGAAACCCTCGAGCAAGGATCCCTTGAGCGTGCTGGTCAGGTTGATGTGCATGGATCTCTCCTATGTTGTGGAGGGTATCATAGCCCGCGCGGTCCTCCGGCGCTCACTCCGCCGCGTGGGCCTTTCGCCCCGCGGCGGCGCGGCAGAGCGTGTCGATATAGATGTCGATCTCGCGGCGCGTGGTGGCCGGATTGAGGAAGACGGCTTTCTCTCCGGGAAGCCGGTAATGCCGTCCCCGGTCGTCGTAGGCGGTGTGGGCGATGAATTCCACCCAGTTGGTGAACAGCCCCGCCCTGCCGCGTTCGAGAAACACGCGCCGGTGCCAGGCGTTGTTCCGCGCCAGACGCTCGAGATACTCGCGCCCGCTCTGGATGCGGCACTCGTAGGCGAACTCCGCGTCGGGATCCTTCACCTGCTGCGGGTTGTAGATGCGGAAGCCCACGCTGGGGCCCTGGTTGTCCGGGGCGATCACCTTCACGAAGCCGAGCTGCTCCAGCCGATGGCGCAGGTAACCGGCGTTCTGCAGGCAGTGCGCCAGCACGGTCTGGTAGCCCTCGATGCCCATGTAGTTCAGCGCGGCCCAGGCGCCGAAGACTCCCCCCGCGCCGCGCGAGCACTCGACCGTGGAGTGCAGGTGCGTATACCCCTGGACCTCTTTTTCGAAGTAGTAGAAGTTTTCCGGATCGTGCTCCAGGTACTTCAGATCCGCGCGGTCTTTGAACAGAATCAGGCTGGAGGTATAGGGCACGTAGCCCCACTTCTGAAAGTCCACGGTGAACGAATCCGCGTACTTCAGCTCCCGGAAGTACTCCACGTTGCGGCGGATGCCCGCCAGCGTGGCGGGGTTGATCTCCAGGGGGTTGTTTGCGAAATCGTACTCGAGGAAGAAGAGCATCGCCCAGCCGATAGCGGAGTCCACGTGAATATGCGGCATGGGGGAGATGTCATAGTGGCTGCAGAGGCGGTTGCGCAGGTCGTAGACGGGCTTGATGCGGTCCACCGCGAAGGTATCGGTGGTTCCCATGGTGAGCATGATGGTGGGGACGACCGAGCGCAGCTCGAAGCAGGCGCGCAGGTGCCTTTCCAGGTCGCCCAAATCCATCTCGTTGTTCTCGCCAATCTTGATCCGGATGGCCCGCTGCCGGATATCCACCCCCAGCAGCGAGAGGCTGGTGATGTTGGAATAATGGCCGCCCTGCGAGTTGATGATGCGGTAGTCCGGCGTGTTGCCCATCCCGGAGAGCCGCGCCTGGGGCAGCGACTTGCGAATGCCGGTCAGATAACCATAGAGATTGCAGAACGTGCCGCCCTGGGTGAAGATGCCGGTGGCGCGCTCCACGTCGTAGCCCGCCAGCTGCGCGACCTGGCGGATGACGGCGTGCTCCAGTTCGGCCGCCATGCCGGCGTAGTCGCGATAGACCAGGTTGGGGTTCACCAGCGAGCCGAGCATGGCCCCGTAGATGCCGGGGTCGCAGGGCATGGTGATGACGTTTTCGACGCTGGCCGGATCTTCCCAGTTCTTCGAGAGCGCAGCCGTGAAACCCAACACCGCGTCGAAGGCGCCGGTGGGCTCGGTGAGGCGCCGCGGCACGGCGGTCTCCCGCGAGGTGAGCCGGGCGTGAATGGCGGGTCCGTCCGGCCAGGCGGCGATGCCTTCCTCCGGCGAGAGGCGCCGCTTCCGGAACGCCAGGATATCGGCGAAGCGCGGATCGGCGAAGCAGGGCCAGTAGCGCGGGTTGCGCGAAAAGAAGTACTCCTTTACGCGGTTGAACGCGCGCTCGAAAGCGGGCGAAATGCCGTGGTGGTGGCTCTTCCCGGTCATAACGTTCAGGATGACGGCCCGGCGCCGGGCCGTCAGGCGGTCTTACACCATTCGCAGACGAAGTGCAGCAGGACCTTGGCGGCATCCACCACCGAGTCAAGCTCCACGTACTCATCGGCCACGTGCGTGTTGCCTCCGGTGGGGCCCCACATCACCGCGGGGATATTGAAGCCCTGCTGGAAGACGAACATGTCGGCGGGGCCTTCCATGCCCACCACCGGCACGGTCTTGCGCAGGACGTCGCCCGCGGTACGCTGCAACTCGACCACCAGCGGCGCGTCGGTCGGAATCGCGGAGCCGGGCAGCCAGCGAATGGGGAACTCGACATCCGGCGGGGCCTGTCGTTCCGCCGTAATTCCGTTCAGCCAGGCAAAGAACTCCGCGTCGATGTTCTCCCGTGTTTCGCCCGGCATGGCCTGCCAGAAAAACTCCAACTGGCAGGTGTCCGGCACCAGTTGCGGCTCGCTGTTGCCCCATGGGCCTGTGCTGATTTTAGTGACGCACACCGGCACCGGGTCGGGGTGTTTCGCGTAGAGCGGATGAATGGGAGCGGTAGAGCGCCGCCGCTCCGCGAAGGACGGCACGGCGTTGAGAAACGCGCGCAACACGGGAATCACGCCTTGCGGATAGGTGCCGTCGGAGAGGATGCCGGCGTTGGGGATCGCGCGCAGGGTGAGGTGCGCAATGCGGCCGCCGCGCTGGGCCGGGCAGATGCGCAGGTTGGTCGGCTCGGAGATCACCGCGGCATCCGCGTTGAAGCCCATCAGCCGGCCCGCTATGGTGCCGTTCGAGCCGCCGAACTCCTCGTCCACGATGGATTCGAAGATCACGTCGCCGCACAGCCGGATACCCAGCTCGTGCAGCGCCTCCGCCACAAACAGGTTCACCGCGGCGCCGGCCTTCATGTCATTCGAGCCGCGCCCGTACAGCCGGTTGCCGTCGATCTCTCCGCCGAAAGGTCTCACAGTCCAGGGCAGGCTGCCCGCCGGCACGGTATCGATATGGCCGGAGAGCACCAGTGATCTCCCGCCGCCGGAGCCCGTCCGCTTCGCGCCGACGTTGGGCCGGTTCTCGTAATTGCGCCCCGGCCAGTACAGCGGATGCTCCGCTAATCCGGGCACGTCGCCCAGCTTGTAGACCGAGGGTGTCATCCCGCAGGCGGAAAGGTGCTCCGCGATGAAGGCCTGGCAGCGCCCTTCTGCGCCATCGGGCGGGGTGTTCTCGGACGGCATCTGGACCAGTTTCTGCACGAGGCCGACGAGCCGGTCCCGCTTGCGTTCCACGTACCTGGTCAGTTCGGTTTCGAGGGTAGGAATCATGCGGCTCCTGCTGAAGTGTCCTCCGGTCTGTAATCTACTCGGTACGCCTCTCCAGACTGCCCGCGCCGACGCGTGCGGTCGCCATGATCGGGCGTCCGTCAGACTCCGCGGCACCGGCGGATCGAATTTGCAGCCTATAGTAAGGCAAGTTGCCTAACTTGTCAAGGAACACCAGAAGCACCAGCCCAAACGTGTTCCGCAACTTCTCGATTCATGCGCGGCCGGAACGGGGCCGCGGCGTGCCGGCGTCTACTGGCCCAAAATGTCGAACGTCGTGGTGCCGTAGACCCGGACTTTCTCGTAAACCTTCACCCATTCGCTGTGGGCGGGGTGGCCGGCATACTGCTTCAGCGCCGCCTCATCATTCATCTCCATGCAGACCCCGTATTGCCGGCGGATACTGCTGACCGGACCCGTAACTTCGGCGGCGCCGCCCCGCAGCTTCTTCCGGGTTTCGGCGTCGGTATTGAACAGCGTTAGGGGCGACCGCAGCTTGCCATGCCATACCCGGGTGAGGCCGGGTATTTTGCCCGGCAGCGCATCCGTAGCCTTCTGGAACGCGGTCCAGTCGGCATCGGTGGCGCCTTCAACAACAGTAAAGGCGAAGCAGTGCATCAGCTTCTTTTCGCCGGCCTGTGCAGGCGCAATCATCAACAGCCCGGCGGCAAGCACGAGCGCCAAGCGCCCAAGAACAGTCGATACGCGCATAGGTACTCCTCTTTGTTCTGTTCTGGTTATGATATCGAATCCGCGGGCGGTTGTGCTGCCGTCCGCTACGGCAGTTCGCGGATATAGATATCTTTGAACCGTATGCGCGAAGGCTTGCCGGGATGGATCTGCAGCGCGACGATCCCGTCGGTATTACGCGGGTCGGGATAGGTGAAATCGATCATTTCGACCCCGTTCAGGCGCGTGCGGATGCGGTTGCCTTCCACCATCACCAGCATCTCGTTCCACTCGAAGGGCCGCAGCACGGTCTCGTTTTCCGGCGCGGGCCAGACGATCCAACTCCGGCCCCCGAGTTCCGGCGTATGATCGCCGTGCAGCCCGCCGGTATGGCCGCCCACCCGGCTGTCAATCTCCACCTGGATATAGCGGATCTTGCTGATGTCTTCCTCGATATCGGAGTGGAAAAAGAACCCGCTATTGTTCTCCGTCTCACATTTGAAGCGCAGAAACGCGTGAAAATTTTTGTAGGTCTTCAGGGTTTTGAGGAAGCCGTCCTTGCCGTGAATGCCTTCCCCGAGGATGGTTCCGTTCTCGACGGTCCAGCGCTCCGGCCCCACCACCTTCCAGCCGGTCAGATCCTTGCCGTTAAACAGCGGCACCCAGCCGGTATCGCGAGGCTGGGCCAGCGCCGGCATCCCGGCCGCCAGCAGCAGACAAAGGGCCGCGAGTCTCACGCCAACTCCTCCCACTTCACGGTGCGGCCTTCATAGAACGACTTGCGCGCCAGCAGGGCGGACATTACCGCCATGCGCCCCACTTCCACATCGGCCCACGGCTTGCCGCCGTTGCGAATGCAATCGAAGAAGCCCGCGATGGCCTGCGCGTCCAACTCGTCCCGGCCCTCGATCTCGACCGTGTAGACCGGCTTGCGCCCGCCCGGCTCGTAGAACCGGCCACGGGTGATATCCACGGACAGCTTGCTGAAGTGCGCGTGCTCGAAACGGCCTCCGCCGACGTCCGGGTGCGTGTAGTCGGCCTGGCTATAGGTGACGTGAACGTTGTTGGGGTATTCCCAGACGACGATGTAATGGTCGGTGACGCTGCGCCCCGGCGGCTGGTTGGCAAACAGGTTGCACCCGCCCATTCCGCAGGCCTTCAGCGGGTGCGCGCCGTTCACCCAGTTGAAGACGTCGATTTCGTGGACGGCGTTTTCGACGATGATGTCCCCGCTCTTGTTGCGGTCGTAGTACCACTCCTTGCCGGGCGATACCACCATGGTGCGGCTGCCGTGATGGCGTTGCCCGCGGACGAACAGCAGCCTGCCCGCGAAGCCCTGGTGGATCTTCTCCAGGGTGGCGCGGTAGACCTTGCTGGCGCGGAGTTGATGGCCCGTCTGAAACACGGTCCTGGCGGCTCGTGCCGCGCGGGCGACGGCGTCGCACCCGGCCGGGGTGATCGCCACAGGCTTCTCGCAATAGACGTGCTTGCCCGCCTGGACCGCCGCGATGGCCATTTCCTCGTGCAGGTGGCAGGGCGTAGCGATGAAGACGGCATCGATGCTCTTATCGTCGAGCAGGCGGCGGTAATCGGCGTAGCCGCGCGGCTGGTCGCGTTCGGCGGTCTTGAGCGACGCCGCCAGCCGCCCTTCGTGGTTATCGCAAATGGCCGCTACTTTGGCCCGGTCGCTCGCCAGCACGGTCTTCACCAGGTGCGCGCCGCGAATTCCCACTCCAATGAAGCCGGCGCGCGGCATGCCCTGCGCCGCCAGCGGCCGGACGGCCGCCAGCGCGGCCGCTCCGCCGAAAAAGTATCTCCGCGAGTATCCTTGTGCCATATGCGATCACTCCTTAATCCGGCAGAACCCGAATCTGCACGTTCCTGTACAACACCGGCCAGCCCTCCGATTGCAGGCAGATATAGCCTTCGGCAGGGTTGGCGCCCCAACCTTCGTTCACCAGTTCGCCGTTCAAGATCACCTTCACGGTGCCGTTCTGCGAGGTGACCTCGACGCGGTCCCAGTCGCCGAAGCGGATGCGATTTTTGACGATAGGCCCCCGCTTCGCGCCTTGAATGCCGCCGTTAAACACACTACCCGCTTCGCCGAAGTGCCCCTGCACCTCAACGAAAGACACGGGCCATCGCTTGCCCTGCTCCTCGCTGGCGTGAATGAAGAAACCGGCGTTGGGCCACCGCTCCGGAGCCTGCGTCCAGCCTTCGGTCTGGAAGCGCCACTCCGCGCGGAAGACGTAGTTGCGGTACTTCCGCTGGCTGCGGAGATAGCCCCTCGGCTCGCCCGCGCAGGCGATGACGCCATCCTCGACGCGCCAGGTCTCCTGCGGCGTGCCGACCACCACCCAGTGCTCGCCCACGTCCTTCTTCGGCATGAGCGAAACGAAGCCGTCGCTCTGGGCGCCCAAGACAGCGGGGGCCATGGCGGCGATCCAGATCAGAAACCTCATAGTCACCTTCCCGCACCTCCGGCGCCGGGCGATGCTGCGATCCCCGCGGTCCGGCCGGCTCCGCCGGCCGAGAGGGCGCTACAGTTGAGCTTCAACGCGGATGGCGCCGCAAAGCATCTGGTGTCCGGTGCCCCGGGCTAATCCCAGGGCCCCCATCAGGCCGGCCTCCGCACCCAACGCGGATCTCTCGACGCGAACCGGCCAGGGGATGAGACGAGCGACGGTCTCCCGGATGCGATCGATCACCAACCCGACCAGTTCGCCGTCCAGGACGATCATCTCGGGGTCGAGCGTGGCCACCAGGTTGGCGGCCGCCAGGCTGAGATGCGCGCCCAGGTCGTCGAGAATGCCCGCCGCAGCGGCGTCGCCCTTCCGCAGCGCTTCGGCCAGTTCGACGCTCAGGCGGCTGCTTTCGGCCAACGACCCGGCCCCGGCGGTCGAGACGCGTTCCCGCACCCGGTCGGTGCCGATGGCCGACTCCAGGTAGCCGCGCGCGTCGAACTCCGCCGCCACCGCCTGCCGGTCGAATAGCATGTGCCCGATCTCGCCGGCCGCCCAGTGGTGGCCCTGGTATACGCGGCCGTCCAGCACCAGTCCCGCGCCGACGCCAGTATCCGCACGGATCAACACGAAGTTGCGCACGCCCTTGCAGAGGCCGTAGTGCAGCTCCCCGAAGGCCGCCAGGTTGATGTCGTTCTCCACCAGGACGGGTACGTGAAAGGCGCGCTCCAGGCGGCTCCGTACCGGGGTATTCCGCCAGTGAAAAACGTTATCTACCCCGAGCACCACGCCGGAATCGACGTCCACGCGCCCGGGCGCCGCCACCGCCACCGCCATCAGCTTCCGCTTGCGCCCGCGCCCCCGCGCCAGAATGGCGTTGATAGATCGCACCACCAGGTCGAGGACGCAGTCCGCCCGGCGGTCCTGCCCGATGGCGGCGTCCTCGCGGTCCAGGACCGTGCCGTCCAGGTCCGCCAGCCGGACCCGCACTTCGGAAGCCCCGATCTCGGCAGCCACCAGGCTGCCCGAACCCGGATCGAAGCGCAGCAGCCGGGAAGGCTTGCCCCCGCGCCGGTCCGGCGCACCCTCACCATCCTCGATCAGCAGCCCGCGCCGCAGGAGATCGGCCACCTGGCTAGATACCGTGGGCTTCGTAAGGCCGCTGAGCCGCGCCAATTCCGCCCTGGAAACCGAGCCTTTTTCCCGAATCAACTCCAGTAATAAAGCGCTGTTCAGGCGCCGCATGGAAGAGGGGCCCATGCGCTCCGAACCGCGTCTCACCGCATGCCGCATGTCACTAATTTGTAAAGTTTCCTAACCAATTCAAGCACGGAACCAAGGCCTCGTCAAGGAAAAAACCGCTCCGAGGCCCGAATGGAACAACCCTCCATTATGCCTCCGGCTGGTGTATAACGTGAGGCGTGGAGGTGCGCAGTGCAGAGTAGCTTGAGCCGGCGGGCCTTTGGTGCTTCCGCCGCTGCAATGTTGGTTCCGCGGCACGTGCTTGGCGGCGCCGGTTACCTCGCCCCGAGCGATCGCGTCAACATCGGCGCCATAGGCATGGGTCGCCAGGGCATGGTGGTCACGATGGACCTGATGTCCCGTCCCGACGTGCAGATCGTGGCGGTGTGCGACTGCAACGCAGGCAGCAGGAATTACGCCGAGTACGGCTCCAACGCCATGCTCACCGCGGCGCGCCGGCTGCTCGGCCCAGGAAATGAGAACTGGGGGCAGGACCTGGCTTCCCCCGGCAGCGCGCAGCTCACGCGCGAGTTCAGCACCAGCCTCGGGATGGGCGGCCGCGAACCGGCGCGCCGCCTCGTGGAGGCATACTACGGCGCCCGCACCCGCAGTGGATCTTACAAAGGCTGCGGCGCTTACCGCGACTACCGCGAACTGCTGGAAAAACAGAAAGATCTGGACGCCGTCTACATCGCTACCCCGGACCACTGGCACGCGCCCATCACGCTCGCGGCCCTCAGGCGGCGCAAACACGTGCTCTGCCAGAAGCCCATGACCCATTCCATCGGGGAGGCGCGGCGCGTGGCCGAACTGGCCCGCGAGATGAAAGTGGCTACCGGTGTGACGGTGAACAATCCCATCACGGACAGTACCCGCCTGATCGGGGAATGGATCGCCGACGGCGCCATAGGACGGGTCTCCCAGGTGCTCAACTGGTCCAACCGTCCCTCCTGGCCGCAGGGGGTCGAGCGGCCCACCGACACTCCCCCAGCGCCCAAGGGCCTGGATTGGGATCTGTGGGTAGGTCCGGCGCCCGCGCGCCCCTACCACCCCTGCTATCTGCCTTTCGTCTGGCGCGGCTGGTACGATTTCGGCTGCGGCCCCTTCGGCGACATGGGCTGCTACAGCTTCGCGGGCATCTTCAAGATCCTGGGTCTCACCCCGCCCACGGCGGCGGAGGCGACTACCAGCGAACCGTTCGAGGAGACCTATCCCAAGGCCTCTATCGTGCACCTGGACTTCCCCGCCAGCGGTTCGCGCGACGCGCTGCGCATCTCCTGGTACGACGGCGGGTTGCGGCCGCCGCGCCCGGCGGGTCTGGACAAGCGCCACGAAAGCTTCTTCCGGCGCCGCGGCGAGGGCGTGATGTACGTGGGGGACAAGGGCTTCATCCTGGGAGGCTTCAACGGCGACAGCCCCATGGTCTACCCTCCCTCCCCGAACTACCGTGCGCCCGAACGGCGCCGCGGCGAGGGAAGATCGCGCGACGGCGCAGTCGAGCAGTGGATCGCCGCCTGCAAGGGCGGTCCCGCGCCGGCCGCCAGCTTCGAAACCCAAAGTCCCGTGACCGAAGCCTTCCTGCTGGGCTGCCTGGCGCAGCGCTTTCCGGCCGAACGCCTGGAATGGGATACGAAGACCATGCGGGTTAGCTCCCAAGCGGCCCAGCCCTTCGTCGACCCGCCTTACCGCCCCGGCTTCGCCTCGTAGGACGGGCCGTGCGCCCGCGCAGACCGATATTGGCGGAAACCGGCCGGGTAGTTCTGATCAAGCACGCGCAGCCGGTGCTGGATGCGGACAAACCCGCCCGGGAATGGGTACTGAGCGCCGAGGGCGAGGAGCAATCGCGGCGCCTCGCCTCTTTACTCCGGCGCTTCGTTCCATGCCGGCTGGTGACGAGCCCGGAGCCCAAGGCATGGCGGACCTGCGCCATCGTCGCGGCCGAGTTGGAGATCCCGATGACGGTAGCGGACGGCATGCGGGAAATCGACCGGCCGGTCCTTCCGATCATGGCGCCGCCCGAACACCGGCGCATCAATGCTCGTATTTTTAGCGAGCCTTATCGCCGGGTCCTGGGAGGAGAATCGGCCCGGGAAGCGCTGGCGCGCTTCTCAGGAGAACTGCGGAAAGAACTCGTCCCGGCCAGCGAAAGCAATCTGGTAGCCGTCACCCACGGGACAGTAATCTCGCTCTTTGTCAGCCAGCACAACAGCGTGGATCCCTGCCAACTCTGGAAGCGCCTCGAGTGTCCGTCGTTCGTCGTCCTGGAGGCGCGGTCGCTGAGGCTGCTCGAAGTTGTGGACGCGCGATAAACCGGGGCCGGGCGCCCGCATCCAGCCGGCTGACGGTTCAAAGCGGCCGGATCTTAATGTTCCGGAACCACGCCTCGTCGTTGTGGTTCTGTAACGAGATGGGACACTGGCGGCGCGGCTGGCGGGTGAGCAGTTCGTAGACCCGGGTGCCTTCGCCCCAGCGACGCGCCAGGCCGGCGGCGATCTCCGGCGCGTCCAGCATCACGTCCACCACCTTGCGGCCGTTCAGCCAGTGCTCCACGTGGTCGCCTCGCAGCACGATGCGCCCCTGGTTCCACTCGCCCGGCTGGTGCGCCGCGTCCTCGGGAGGCCCCACCAGGTTGTAGAGCGCCCCGGCCTGCTGCCGCGCCCCACGCTGCGCGTCCCGGTGGCCGCGGTTATCGATCACCTGGTATTCGAAGCCGATCACGTAGTCCTGCCCGCGCTCGCCCCGCGGTGGACGCCGCTTCAGCGACAGCTCCACCAGGTCCTCGAAGCGCTTCACCTTCTCGTGAAGCAGAAAGACGTTGTCCTGGATGCGGTACTTCACGCCGCTGTTGCCCCGCGGCGAGATGCGCCAGTCGAAGACCAGTTCGAAATCGCCGAAGACGGCGGTGGTGAACAGCTCCTCGTGGATGCGCGGTTTGGCGCGCACCTTGATGCAGCCGTCTTCGATGGTAAAGGCGTTGCCCGGAGGCGACTTGCCGGCGGGGTCCACCCAGCCGTTCATGGTCCGGCCGTCGAACAGCAGTTGCCATCCGGCGGCCTGCTCCTGGGGCGTCAACCGGTTGTTCTCAGCCGCGGCGGCGCACGCCGCAAGCGCCAATGCCGCGGCCCATCTGGCGAGTTTCGGCACCCACGCATCCTACCACGATGAGGACGCCCGGCGCGCTATCATAGCGGCCATGAACCGCAGGCAATTCCTGGGCTCCGCGGCGCTGGCGCCCATGCTCTTGCGCGGCGCGGCGCAAGTGAAGCCCAACATCGTCTTCATCCTTGCCGACGTCCTGGGCTAAGGCGACCTGGGCTGCTACGGGCAGCGGCGGATCGCCACTCCGCGCCTGGACCGCATGGCCGCCGAAGGCATGCGCTTCACCCAGGCCTACGCCGGCAGCACCGTCTGCGCGCCGTCGCGCTGCTGCCTCATCACGGGTCTCCATACGGGCCACGCGCTCGTGCGGGGCAACCGTGCGGGGCTCTCGCTCCGCGCGGGCGACATCACCGTGCAGGAGGTGTTGAAGAAGGCCGGCTACCGTACAGGGTTGTTCGGCAAGTGGTCGCTCGGCGACCTCGGCTCCCCGGGCTACCCCACTCGCAAGGGCTTCGACGAGTGGTTCGGCTACTTCAGCCAGAGCCACGCCCACAACTACTACCCCGAGCACTTGCTGGAAAACGACCGCGCCATACTCCAGCGCGGCAACCGGGGCACGCAAAAAAGCGACTATGCCCACGACCTGTTCACCGAGCGCGCCCTCGCCTTCGTCGAGCAGAAGTCCACGCGGCCCTTCTTCCTGCACCTCTGCTACACCATCCCCCACGCCAACAACGAACTGGGCCGCGACACCGGCAACGGCATGGAAGTGCCCAGCGACGAGCCGTACACTTCCAGGGACTGGCCGCAGCCGGAGAAGAACTTCGCCGCCATGATCACCCGCATGGACCGGGACATCGGGCGGCTGCTCGACCGGCTGCGCGAAACCGGCCAGGACGAAAACACCCTGGTCATGTTCAGCAGCGACAACGGCCCGCACCAGGAGGGCGGCCACGATCCCAAATTCTTCGGGAGTTCCGGCCCGCTGCGCGGCATCAAGCGCGACCTCTACGAAGGCGGCATCCGGGTGCCAACCATCGCCCGCTGGCCCGCGCGCATCCGGCCCGGCCAGGTGAGCGACCATCCATGGGCCTTCTGGGATTTCCTCCCCACCGCCGCCGAACTGGCCGGCGCCGACTGCCCGCCAGGTCTCGACGGCATCTCCTTCCTGCCCGTGCTCACCGGCGGTGAGGCCAGGCGGCACCCGTACTTCTACTGGGAATTTCACGAGCGCGGCTTCACCCAGGCTGTCCGGATGGGCGATTGGAAAGCCGTGCGCCGGCGCGGCAGGCCGCTCGAGCTGTACAACATGGCCGAGGATCTTGGGGAACGCAACGATGTGGCCAAGGGCAATGCGGCCGTGGCGGCGCGCCTCGCCCGCACGATGGACACCGCCCGCACCGAATCCGCGGAGTTCCCGGTGCGCTAAACCACCTGGAGCACCAGGCACTTCAAGTAGTGGGTTTCGGGCACGGTAAGGAGGATGGGATGGTCGAGCGCCTGGGTGCGGCGTTCCAGTACGCGCAGGCGCCGGCCGGCATCGAGCGAGGCCCGGGCCACAGCCTCGAGCAGCATGGCCTCGCTGACGTGGTGGGAGCAGGAGCAGGTCACCAGAATGCCCTCGCGTTCGAGCAGCCGCAGCGCCCGCAGGTTGATCTCCCCGTAGCCGCGCAGCGCGCCCTCGATGGCCCGCCGCGACTTGGTGAAGGCCGGCGGATCCAGCACCACCGTCGAGAAGCGCCGCCCGGCGGCGGCATAGGAGGCCAGCAGGTCGAAGACATCCACCCGGCGGAACTCGATGTTGCCGATACCGTTGGCCGCGGCGTTGCGTCCGGCCGTCTCGAGCGCCGCCGCCGAGCTGTCCACGGCCTCGACCGACTCGCACCGCCGGGCCATGTGTAGGGCGAAGCCGCCGGTCGAGGTGAAACAATCCAGCGCGCGGCCGCGGGCGTACCCGGCTACCGCCAGGTAGTTCTCCCGCTGGTCGAGGTAGATGCCGGTCTTCTGGCCGCCCACCAGATCGGCTTCGAGAGCCAGGCCGTTCATCCGGATGGGAACCCTGCCGGTCGCCTCGCCCCGCGCCACCCCGGCTTCGAGCGGCAACTGCTCCCGGCTGCGCACCGCCACGTCGTTGCGCATCACCACGCCGCGCGGCGCGACGAGTTCTTCCAGGCAGTCCAGAATCACCTCGCGCGCCCGGTCCATCCCCTGGTCCAGCGTCTGGACGACCAGCCAGCCGCCGTAGCGGTCCACTACCAGGCCGGGCAGCAGGTCGGCTTCCCCGTAGACGAGCCTGTAGGCGTCAGTATCGCGCACCACGCGGTCGCGGTACTCCATGGCGGCGCGGATGCGGCGCAAAAAAAAGCCGCGGCCGATCTCCTCGACGCGCGGCGAAAGCATGCGCAGCCGGATCTGTGAAGCGGAGCTGAAATGTGCCGTGCCCAGCGGGCGGCCGGCGGCGTCGATGACCTTCACCGCCTCGCCGCCGGCGGCGCCATCCGTATCGGCCACATCGGAAGCGAATATCCACGGGTGGCCCGCGGCCGTCCGTGCGGCCCCTTTCCCGTTCACCCGGACTGCGTGCACGGGCGCCTTACCGCATCGCCATCAGGCGCGCAATCCGCGCCTCGGTGGAAGGGTGGGTGGAGAAGAGGCGCGACAGAGCGCCGCCCGCGCCGAACGGCATCACGATGAACATGTGGGCCGTGGCCGGAGAGGCATCCATGGGGATGCGCTTCGAGTAGGTCTCCAGCTTCTGGAGCGCCGAGGCCAACCCGTAGGGCGTGCCCGTATACCGCGCCGCGCTGGCGTCGGCCGCGAACTCCCGGGTGCGGGAGATGGCCATCTGGATCATCATGGCCGCGATGGGCCCCAGAATCAGCATCGCGATGGCCCCCAGCGCGCCGCCGCGGTGGTCGTCGTCGCGCCCGCCGCCGCCGCCGAACATGCTGGCGTACATGGCCATCCGGGAGATGAACATGATGGCCGCCGCGATGGTGGCGGCGATCGACGAGATCAGGATGTCCCGGTTGCGCACGTGCGCCAGCTCGTGCGCGATGACACCCTCCAGCTCGTTATCCTCCATCAGCCGCAGAATGCCCTCGGTCACTGCGACGGAGGCGTGCTTGGGGTTGCGGCCCGTGGCGAACGCGTTGGGCGACTCATCCGGAATGACCCACAGCTTCGGCATCGGAATGTTGGCCCGCCGGCAAAGGTTTTCCGTCATGGGCGCGACACGCCGCCAGATGTTCGGGTACGTCTCCGGGGTCACCGGCTGGGCGCGGTACATCTTAAGCGCCAGCTTGTCCGAAAAGAAGTACCCGGCGAAGTTCATGGCTACCGCCAGGAAGAGTCCGAAGTAGAGTCCCTGCCGGCCGGCCAGCAACTCTCCCCCTACCAGCAGGAGAGCGCTGAGCAGCCCCAGCAGGAAAACGGTTTTCAACGCGTTAGTCGTGTTCATTCGACAAACCTTCAATCCACGTTACGGGGTCAATACCTAAGACCGAAAATCGCTCACCCGGGTTTCAAGCGGCGGCCGGGATGCGCTTTTCGAAGCGCATCCCCTCCGGTCCGCTATCGGCCACTACTGTATCGCCCGAGACAAATTCGCCGTTGAGCAGCTTCAACGCCAGCGGGTCCTGGATCATTCGCTGGATAGCGCGGCGCATGGGCCGGGCGCCGAATTGCGGATCGTACCCCTCGGCCACCAGCGCTTCCTTGGCCGCGGGGGTCAACTCCAGGGTGATACCGCGTTCCTCGAGCAGCGCCTTGACGCGCTTGAGCTGGATTTCCACGATCTGCTCCAGGTGCTCGCGCGTCAACGAATTGAATACGATGATATCATCCAGGCGGTTCAGGAACTCCGGCCGGAAGGTCTGCCGGAGCGCTTCCTGCAACCGGCTGCGCAGGTGCTCGTTCTCCGAGCGGGCGTGCACGGAGAAGCCGATCGGGCCCACCTCCCGCAGGCTGGTCGAGCCGACGTTCGAGGTCATGATGATCACGGTGTTCTTGAAATCCACCGTGCGGCCCTGCCCGTCGGTGAGCCGCCCGTCGTCCAGGATCTGGAGCAGGGTATTGAACACGTCCGGGTGGGCCTTTTCGATCTCGTCGAAGAGCACCACCGAATAGGGCCGGCGGCGCACCTGCTCGGTGAGCTGCCCGCCCTCCTCGTAGCCCACGTAGCCGGGAGGCGCCCCGATCATGCGGGCCACCGCGTGCCGCTCCTGGTACTCCGACATGTCCACCCGTATCATGGCCTTGTCGCTGTCGAAGAGGAACTCGGCCAGGGCGCGCACCAGCTCCGTCTTCCCCACCCCCGTGGGGCCCAGGAAGATGAAGCTGCCGATGGGCCGGTTGGGGTCGCTCAGCCCGGCGCGGTTGCGCAGAATGGCGTTGGAGACCAGGCGCACGGCCTCGTCCTGCCCCACCACCCGTTCTTTCAGCCGCTCGGGCATGTGGACCAGTTTCTGGATCTCGCCCTCCAGCATGCGGGCCACGGGGATGCCGGTCCACTTGGCCACGATGCGGGCGATATCCTCGTCGTCGATCTCTTCCTTCAGCAGGGCCGAGTCCTTTACGGATTCCAGCTCCTGCTCGGCGGTCTTGATTTCGCGCTCGATCTCCGAGAGACGGCCGTAGCGCAGTTGCGCGGCCTTCTCCCAGTCGCCCACGCGGCGGGCCTGTTCCTCCTCGGAGCGGAGCTGCTCCTGCTCCTCCTTGAGCAGCCGCACGCGGCCGATGACCTTCTTCTCGCGCTCCCAGCGCTCTTTCAGCGCGGCCGATTCGCCGCGCAGCCGTTCCAGTTCGCTCTCTACCTGGCGCAGCCGGTCCTCGGCGGCACGGCTGTCCTCCTCCTGGTTGAGCGCCTGGCGCTCGATCTCCAACTGCGAGATCCGGCGGTCCAGCGTATCGATTTCAATCGGCATGGAGCCGATCTGCAGCCGCAGGGCGGCCCCGGCTTCGTCGATCAGGTCGATGGCCTTGTCCGGCAGAAAGCGGTCGCTGATGTAGCGATGCGAGAGCAGCGCCGCCGAAACGATGGCCGAATCCTTGATCCGCACGCCGTGGTGGATCTCGAACTTCTCTTTCAGCCCGCGCAGGATGGCGATGGTATCGTCCACGCTGGGTTCCCCCACGTAGACGGTCTGGAACCGCCGCGCCAGGGCGGCGTCTTTTTCGACCTTCTTGTACTCGTTGACGGTGGTGGCGCCGATGCAGTGCAAATCGCCGCGTGCCAGCGCCGGCTTGAGCAGGTTGGCGGCGTCGATGGCGCCCTCGGCTCCCCCGGCGCCCACCAGCGTGTGCAGCTCGTCGATGAAGCAGATGATTTCGCCGTCGGACTCGATGATCTCGCGCAGCACGGCCTTCAAGCGGTCTTCAAACTCGCCGCGGAACTTCGTGCCGGCCACCAGGGATCCCAGGTCCAGGGCGGCGATGCGTTTGTTACGCAACTGGTCGGGTACGTCGCCCTGCACGATGCGCTGGGCCAGGCCCTCGACGATGGCGGTCTTGCCGGTGCCCGGCTCGCCGATCAGCACCGGGTTGTTCTTGGTGCGCCGGCTGAGCACCTGCATGACGCGCCGGATCTCCTCCTCGCGGCCGATCACGGGGTCCAGCTTGCCCAGTCGCGCGGCCTCGGTGAGATCCACGGCATAGCGCTCCAGCGCCTGGTACTTGGTTTCGGGATTGGGATCGGTAACGCGCTGCGTGCCGCGCACCGAGACCAGGGCCTTCAGAATGGCCTCGTGGGAGGCGCCGGCGCGCGCCAGCAACTGTCCCGCCGGGTCCTGCTTCTGCTCCGCGATGGCCAGCAGCAGGTGCTCGGTGGAAACAAACTCGTCCTTGAAGCGCGCTGCCTCGTCGAAGGCCTTCTCGAGCACCTGGTTGAGCGGCTGCGAGACATACATGCCGGCCTGCGGCGCGCCGCTCACCTTGGGAATATTGCGCAGCAGCCGCTCGCCTTCGGCAACCACCAGGTCGGGGTCCGCCCCGCACTTCTCCAACACCGGACGCACCACGCCCTCGCGCTCCTGGGCCAGCGCCACCAGCAGGTGCAGCGGATAGAGCACCTGGCTCTCGTTGCGCTCGGCAACCGCCTGGCATTTCTGGACCGCATCCTGGGCCTTTTGCGTCAATTTGTCAAAACGAAACATGCCATTCTCCCCGCGCAGAGCGGATGCAGCAAAAGGGCAGCGGCAATTGAGATGCCACCGCCCTTCGAGCCGTACTCCGCGCCGTTATTCCTTGATCTCGACCTTCACCTGGCGAGCCTTGGCGGCCTCCTTCTTCGCCAGCGTGACGGTCAGCACCCCATCCTTGTACGCCGCCCCGACGTTTTCGGTGTCGAAGAGGCTGGGTACCGCGAAACTCCGCACGAAGCTGCCGTAGTTGCGCTCGATACGGTGGAAACCCTTGTTGGAATCCTGCTTCTCGAACTTGCGTTCACCGGCGATGGTGAGGGTCTGGTTCTCCACCCGGACATCGATATCGGATGCATTCAAACCGGGCAAATCGGCCACAAAGACCAGTTCGTTATCGGTTTCGAAGACGTCCACGGCGGGCGACCAGGGGCGATGGCTGCGAGGTTCGCTGAGCAGCCGGGTAAAGGCGTCTTCGAAGAGCCGGAGAGTGCCGAAAGGGTCAGAGCTTGACATGGGTTGTCGATCCTCCTCGTAGGGTGCTTCGTTCTTTCACTAATCACGATAATAAAATATGAGTCTAAAGTTGTCAAGCATTCTGAGAAGAATGTATAGAGGGTTCGCTCCGCACCGGCAGCCGCGCGCCCGCGCCCCCCCCGCC
>JAWLGN010000061.1:0-21553 GCA_041685075.1 Bryobacteraceae bacterium | reverse complement strand
GAGGCTTACGACCTGTTCGATTCGCTATGCGCGCGCGCCAACGCCGTAGGTCTGATGGCCGAACAGATCGACCCCTCCAGCGGCGCCTTCCTGGGCAATTTCCCCCAGGCCTTCAGCCACGTGGGCCTGATCTCGAGCGCCATGTACCTGGAGCGCGCGACAGCCCGCCTGGCCGCCCGGAAGTCCGGGCGCGCAGGGCGTGGTTGAAGCCGGCGGTGCGCACCGCGCGGTTTTACTGCCCGCTCCGCAGCCACTCCAAGAGCAGCCGTGCGTCCAGCACCGCTTCCGGCCGGTATGCCCCCTGCGGCAGCGCCCTTTCCAGCCGCGCGCGGGTCCGGTCATCGGCCGAGCGCCGGTCGCGGGCCTGGCAGAACAGCACGGGCCGCGGCGCAATCAGGGCCGCGATATCGGCCACATCGGCGTGCCGCAGCGCGTCCGGAATCACCGATCCGAAATCGACCTTGTATTCGCCAACATCGATGGTCCCCTGGCGCTGCGGGTGATTCCAGGCGGCGGGCAGCTCGCGCGATGTTCCCCCCAGCGTCCGCGGTTCTCTCGCCAGCATCTGGGAGACGAAGCTATGCAGGTACGACGCCGCGGCCACCCGGCGAATGCGGCTGTCGGCGGCGGCCGCAAGGAGCGCCGGGAGAACATCGTCTCCCCTGGCGACTACCGCGAGACCCTCCAGAGGCAGATTCCTGCGAGCCAGGTAGTCCAGTGTTCGGATCAGATCGAAGGCGCGGCGGCCGGGCAGCGGCTTTCCCGAGAGCACCCGGCTCAGAACCAGCTCGAAGTTGATATTCCGGACTTCGCTGTAGCGGCCCAGGGTCTCGCCGCGCCCGCGGAGGTCCACCGAAAGCACCGCGTAACCGTTTTCGAGCAGGGGCTCCACCAGCCCCGATTCCGCCGCCGCCGCTTTGCCTTCCTCATCCACCAGGATGACGGTTCGGGACGGCTTCGACCGGGGCAGCCACAGCAGGCCCGGGATGTACTGGCCTTCCTCGCTGACGAAAGAGATCTTCTGCAGGGTCCCGCCCGGCACGTCGGCTCTTTGCCGCACGCCGGGCGCGAGAAAGTGAGGATGCGCGTCCGGGGGAGCCGTCAAGCGCGCCACCCAACCGGCCGCCGCACGGGCGTCCCGCCGGTCGAGCGCCTCGACGGCCTCGAGAGCGCGCCGCCGCGCCAGATCCACCACCGTGGGCGCGTTTCGCATGACGGCGCCCTGCGGATCGCAAAGCAGGCGCGGGTCCTTTTCCGGAAGCGTTTCGATGGCAGCTTCCTCAAGCGGCTCCCCTCTGCCCCGCCCCAACAGCCATTGCGCCATCCAGCCGTTCATGCGCTCGCGGAAAGGCTGGGTGTAGGCATGCGGCTGCCCGGGCACCACGTCCAGGCGCACGCACCCGGGCTGACCCACCGCGGCGTAGACAGCTTCCGTGCCGCGCGCAGCGCGCCGCGCGCCTTCCACCTGGAAGATGGAATCGTACTCCCCCTGGAGCATCAGCAGCGGCCGGGGGGCAATCAGGCCGGCGATTTCGAACCACTCCATGCCGCTGAACAGGCCGGGCAGGTGGGTGCAGGTGCAGTGCGATCCCGCGTACTTGATCCAGTGCCGGAATTCATAGGTGTAGCCCACCACCACGGCGGCGGCGATGCGCTCGTCGAGCGCCGCGGTGAAGAGCGTGTTCAGGCCGCCTCCGGAGTTGCCCGTAATCCCTATGCGGCGCGGGTCGACATCCTCGAGCGTGAGCAGGTAATCGATGGCACGCATGCTGTCCCAGACCATCCAGCCGGCGATGGTCTCCCCCAAAGGCATCAGGGCGTAACCGGCGTCGTGGTGCACGTTGCCGGTGAACATGCGCTCGCCCTGCCCGATGGCGTCGTAGGTCAGGACGATGAAGCCCATGCGGGCCAGCCCGATGGATCGCGCCTGGATTACCGTGGCGGTCTTGCCGGCCTCGAGGTGATGCCCGATGGGACAGAGAATGGCGGGCCGCTTGCCCGCCGCGGCAGCCTTCGGCCGGTAGAGGTTGGCGGTGACGGGAAAGCCGGGCCGGCTTTCGAAAATGACGTTCTCCACCACGTAGTCGCCGAAGTCGTGGCGGGCCACGGTGCGGGCGTTCAGCGGCGACCTCTCGGGGAGCGTGGTCAGCCCGATGGCGGCACGAAAGGCGCGCTCGGCTTCGGGCCGCCTCCGCCCCCAGGCAGCCCGATCGGCGGGCGGCTTCCATTGCAGCACCAGTTCGGCGGCGTCGCCCAGAGACTTCACCAGCGCGGTGGAATCCGGCAACACGCTCTGCCGCGAGATGATGCTGCCGCGCGGCGTCACCGCCCATTTATCTTCGGCGATACCCGTCTGAGCCCATGCGGACCATCCGAATGCCCAGGCCAGGGCGATGGCCGCTCCGGGGACAATTTTGCCCATACCGCACGATTCTAACAGCGGGGCGATTGGGCACTTGGTTACGCGCGTTTACTCCGCCGCGGCGCCGGCCTTGCGG
The DNA here is from genome assembly GCA_041685075.1 of Bryobacteraceae bacterium. Classification (GTDB taxonomy): domain Bacteria; phylum Acidobacteriota; class Terriglobia; order Bryobacterales; family Bryobacteraceae; genus JAMCRM01. The sequence continues at coordinate 19,055 of JAWLGN010000061.1, read as the reverse complement.
GCGATCTCCACGCCTCGTGCGGTCACCCAGTACTTGGCCATCATGTTGGGGTTTTCCCAGGCGGGCAGGGAGTGCGGCGCCTTTAAGTACTCGAAGAATTGCCGGGTTACCTGAGCGAAGTGCGCCTCGTGGCCCTCGCGGTGCCTGTCGGGAATCATGACTCGCAACTCCCCGCCGCTTTCGGCCAGCGTGGTGCCCGGATACCGCGCGGCAAGCGCGGCGATGCGGGCACGGGCTGCGGCGGCCACTTCGGCGCGCGCGCTCGCTTCCGGCGTGATGTACACCTCCGGCCGGCGCCCTTCCTGGCTGCGCTGCCGGATCTCTACACGCGCGCGCGTGCCCCGGAAGACGGCCTCGTAGACATCGCCCTCGCCCGGAGGCGCTTCGTAGTTCCACAGCACGTTCATCTTCACGTGCACGCCACGCAGCCTGTAGACGACACTGTTGTTGCAAAAGTATTCCACGCTGTCCTGCTTCACCCAGGGGCGCAGCAGGTCCGGAAACTCGCGGTAGCCGGTGACGCGCTCGAATTCGGCCCGAGACATCACGGTGGGCCAGCGCCGCCCGGAAAGAAGCTGGATGTCGGACTGCCAGTCGATGGCGCGGTCCGGAAAGAGCGTCCATTGCGCCAGGTCCACCGGGTGGGCGCCCACGTCGGAAAGCCCCTCGCCCTGTTCGTGGATGTCGAAGAAGGAGAGGGGGCGCAGCCCGGGCACGCCCGCCACCAGCTTCATGATGTGATGGACGCTCTCCATGAAGACGCCCGGCTCCTCGGGGGTGCCTTCGATGGGCCGGCCGAAGACGGCGGGGTCGCGAACCAGCTCGCGCGCCACGATGGAGGTCATCTCGTAGCGCTCGGTCATGATGTCGTAGGCCACCAGGCCCTTGCGCCCGGCCAGTTCGAGGGTGGCCTTCATCCGGGGGATATCGGCCGAGGAGAGGGTCCAGGGCTTGTCGGCCAGGACGTGAAATCCGGCCTTGACGGCCGCCTCGATGCGGTCCATCTTCTTCGCATTGCGTCCGGAGAGCACTACGATGCCGCCCTTGGCGCCGGCCAGCGCGCGCGATTCGAAGTCCGGACCGGTATGCACCTCCAGCTCCCAGGACGTGGGATTCTCCGGGCGGGAGTTGAACAGCGCCACGCGCTTAAGGTGCTCGATCAGGTCCGCGCCGAGCTGCGCGTAAACATCCGCCCGATGCGATACCTGCGGATACATCTCTTTCTGCACGAGCGCGGCGTGAAAATGGCCCGGATCGACGATGATGAGGCGGTATTTTTCGGCGCCGGGCGCCGGATGGGCAAGGGTCGTCATAAGGAACACCAGCAAAGCCAGTGTAGCGGGCAATCGCATCGGGGGCATAGATGCCCTCAGTATATTTTGGGCCCCGCAACCGAGAGAACAGGAAATCCGCCCCGGGGAATGGGTTTGCTTGCATTCTGAAAATCAGGCCGCGGCGAATACCGGCGTTGCAGGTCCGATTCACCGGATGCTACGATGAAATTTCCGCCAAAGGGGAGTAGCAGAGCCGGCGCACGCCGGCCCCAGGCAGGTCAACAATCCCGGAGCGTAACGGCGTCTCCTGGCCTCCCTGACCGGTCCCCACCGGGTGTCAGAGCTTTGGCTGCGCGGTTCCCTTTTCCGCGCGCCCGAGCGAATGCGACAAAGACACGCGTTAACCATCCTGCTCGCCGCGTTGACGGCTCTTCCGGCCATCGCGGTGCGGCTGGCGGGCATCCCCCTGGAAGCGCCCCTGATGGCCCTGACGGCCGGCTCCGCCATTCTCGGCGCCTCCTTCCTGCTGTTATGGGCCTGCGATGCGGCCCAGACCGATATCTCCCAGGCATTGGCATTGGCGGTGGTGGCCCTGATGGCCGTACTGCCGGAGTATTCCGTGGACATGTACTTCACCTGGCAGGCGGGCAGCAACCCGGGGGGCGGTTACGCGCAGTACGCCATCGCCAACATGACCGGCGCCAACCGGCTGCTGATCGGGGTGGCATGGGGACTCATCGCGGCGGTCTGCTGGTTCCGTTTCCGCCGTCCCGCGCGCATCGAGGAGGAGCGGCGCACGGAACTGCTGTTTCTGGGCGCGGCCACGGTCTACGCCTTCGTCATTCCCATCAAGGGCTCGCTGGCGTGGTACGACGGGCTGGTCTTTCTGGGGATCTACTGCGGGTACATCGCCACGGCGGCGCGGCGGCGCTGTCCGGAGTGCGAGGTGGACGGCCCCGCGGAACTGCTGGCCAACCTGCCCGCGTCCCGGCGCCGCATGGCCACCGCGGGCAGGTTTCTGTATGCCGGGCTGGTGATCCTGGCCGCCGCGGAACCCTTCTGCGAAGGCCTGCTGGGCACCGGCAGGCAGTTCGGGCTGGACGAATTCATCCTGGTGCAGTGGCTGGCGCCGCTGGCCTCCGAAGCGCCCGAGTTCACCGTCGCCCTGGCTTTCGCCTGGCGCGGGCAGGCGGGGCTGGCGCTGGGCAGCCTGCTCTCCGCCAAGCTCAACCAGTGGACCCTGCTGGTGGGGATGATCCCGGGCGTGTTCGCCGTCTCGAGCGGCACCCTGGCCCACTCCATTCCCATGACCGGCATGCAGATGACCGAGATCCTGCTCACGGCGGCGCAATCGCTGCTGGGGATCGCGCTGCTGGCCGGGATGCGGCTCTCGCTCGGTGCCGCCGGACTGCTGTTCGGGTTGTTTGCCGGACAACTGCTGCTGCCCTGGATAGCGTCCTCGATGCCGGTCCCGGGTGTCGATCCGCAGCAGGTCCGCCCCATCTTTACGGGGCTCTACCTGGCTGCCGCGGCGGCGATCGTCGCATTCCGCCCCGGCAGGGTCCTGGGCCTCGCCCGCAGCCTCGAGCGCATTCCCGACTGCGCGCCCGCCACCGGCGCCCTGTGCTCTCCGGACTACGCCACGCCGCGCTGCGCCTCCTGCAGGTACCGCCGGCCCGCCCAGGAGCCGGAGGAGCAGACCCTGGCCGCCATTTCCAGCCGCTGACTCGACGCGTGTACAATCAGAGGCATGAATCGCAGAACGTTCCTTGGCGGCGCCACTACTCTGCTCGCCGCCCGCAGTTACGCCCGTGCCCAGGGCGCCAATGAACGTCTTCGCATCGGCGTGATCGGATGCGGCGGCATGGCCACCGGGCACATGCGTTCGCTCGTGAAGGCCAAAGAAACCGACAACATCGAAATCGTGGCGGTGTGCGATATCTATGACAAGCGCGCACAGGCCGCGTCCGAACTGACCGGCGGTAAGATCTACAAGGACTACCGCGCCTTGCTCGCCGAAAAGGACATCGACTACGTCCTCATCGCTACCCCCGAACACTGGCACTACCAGATGGCCATGGACGCGCTCGACGCCGGCAAACACGTCTACGTCGAAAAACCCATGACCCACAACGCCGCCGAATCCAAGAAACTTCTGGCCAAGGTGCGCAGCAGTAATCTGAAGTTACAGGTCGGCGTGCAGGGCATGTCCGACGATTCCTACGAAGCGGCTCAGGAGTACGTCAAGAAGGGCGTGCTGGGCAACGTGGTGATCGCCCAGATCGACTACTCCCGCAACCACCGCGACGATTACTGGGCCTATCCCATCGATGACGACGCGCGCCCCGGCGAAAATCTGGACTGGAGAGCCTGGCTGGGTTCCGCGCCCAAGCGCTCCTGGGATCCGGAGCGTTACTTCCGCTGGCGCCGCTATTGGGATTACTCGGGCGGCATCGCCACCGACCTCTTCATCCACCGCGTGACCCGCATCATCAAGGCGCTCGATCTCGGCTTTCCGGAGCGCGGCGTGGGCAGCGGCGGTAAGTTCCAGTTCTCCGACAGCATCGCCGAGATTCCCGATACCTTCAACATTATGCTGGAGTACCCGGGCGGCCCTAACGTGCTGCTGATCTCCTCGATGGCCAACGACACGCCCGTCGATCACGTCCTGCGCGGCCACAAGGCCACCTTGCAGTTCACCCGCACGGGTTTCACCATCACGCCCCAGCGCCTCTACGCCAAGGAGATGGAAGAGATCGTCTTCGAGAAGAAGGGCGCCGAGAACACCGTGCTGCACCATCGCAATCTGCAGAACGCCATCCGCAACAATGAACCGCTGAAGTGCGACGCGGAACTCGGCTACAAGGCCGTGGTGGCGTGCGAACTGGGCGTGCAGTCGTTCCGCCGCCGCAAGTACGCGGCCTGGGACAGCAACAGGGAAAGAGTCTACATGCTATGACGCGCCGCGCGCTCCTTGGGCTGGCGGCGGCCGGCGCCGCCGTCGCGCAGGAGATTGCCGGCCGCATTGAAGGCCCGTTCCGCTTTCTGCACCAGAAGACCGGGCGGCATCCCTACCGGCTCCGCCCGGTCCAGCGGCGTCCCAACATCTTTCTCATTACCGTGGACATGGTAAGCCCGGACCACTGGCATCCCGGCCGCGCCATGCACCGCGAGATGGAGTTGCCCACTCTGCGCGCGCTCCAGCGCGATTCGGTCTTCTTCCAGAACGCTTTCTGCGCCAGCCCGCTGTGCGCTCCCGCGCGCGCCACGCTGGCCACCGGGCGGTACACCTACATCACCGCCAACGGCGAGCGGGCCCACGACGGCCACGAGACCATCCTGCGCCCGGACGACGTGATCTTCCAGGAGTACCTCAAGGCCACCGGCTACCAGACCCGCCATTGCGGCAAGGGTCACCTGGGCACCCAGAAGTTCATGGATGCCTTCGACGAAAACGCCAGCCCCTGGGACCGCTGGGCGCCGCCCATCTACGACGATGAGCAGTATCTCGCCCATCTGCGCCGCCTGGGGGTGAAGCAGCAGCGCTACCGCCGCGAGGTCCGCGGCTTGCAGCAGGACCGCAAAACACCGCAAGCATCGCTGGGCGGGTGGATCGAGCAGTCCGACGGCAAGCCCTTTCCCTTCGAGGCGCAATATACCCCTTACCTGGTGGAACGCGCGCTCGAAAAACTCGACGCTTCGGAATCGGGCGACGGCCCCCTCTACCTGCAACTGGACATCTTCGACCCGCACCAGCCCTTCAGCATTCCCGCGGGCTTCGAGGCGCGCGAGCGCCACCTGCGCCGCGTAGTGGGGCTGCCGGAGAGCTATGAGAAGGTCCGGGCGCGCGACTGGAAGAAGGTTCCCACCGAACCCAAGATCTACGATTTCTACCGCCGCTCCTGGGGTCTCTACGATCCCGCCACGGTGCTGGATTATCGCGTGGCCAACGCGCTCCAGATGGAGGTCATCGACCGCGCGCTGGGCCGCTTCATCGCGGAACTCAAGCGCCGCAAGCTCTACGACGACGCGCTCATCGTCTTCACCGCCGACCACGGCGAGATGAACGGCCGCCGGGCGCTGGCCGACAAGGGCGTCTACCTCTTCCCAGACGTGCTGCGGGTGCCCCTGATGGTGAAACCGCCGTCCGGCTGGGGCGTGCGGCCCCACACGGTGGATGCGCCGGTCTCCCACCTGGACATCGCCCCCACCCTGCTGGAAATCACCGGAGTGGAACCCGCCGCCCGCCTGGACGGGCAATCCCTCATGGGCCACCTGAAAGGAACCGCCCCCGCCGCGGACCGCGAGTTGTTGTTCGAGTGCGGCTGGCATACGGGCGTCAACTTCGCCTGCGCCACCCAGCGCTGGGATCCCGCGCGCGGCCATCACCTCTATACCTACAATCTCTCCTCCGAGGTGGACGAGCTCTACGATCTGAACCACACCGACGCCGAAAACCTCGCGCAGGACCCGAAGCATCGCACGCTCCACACCGAAATGGTGCGGCGGCTGGGCGCGTTTCTGGCACGCGACCCGCGCTGGATCGGCTACTGGCACAGTTTTCGCGTGGACCGGTATCACCAGTTGCCGCGGCAGGAAGCCGGCGACTACCAGATGTTCCGGCCGATCTGACCGCGCAGCGGTAATATGTAGGAATCCTATGGGAGACTTCAGCCGCAGAACCGCCATCAAGGCCGCCGGAATGACGGCCCTCAGCTATTCCCGGATCCTGGGCGCCAACTCCAGAATCCGTACCGGCCACATCGGCGTGGGTAACCGCGGCACCGAGCTGCTGCGGGGGTTCATGGAAGAAAAGGACGTGCAGGTGGCCGCCCTGTGCGACATCTTCAAGCCGTTCCTCGAGCGCGACAGCTCCAGGGTGCCCCCGGAAGCTCACGGCCGCTTCATCCGGCAGATGAACGAAAAGTTTCTCACCCCGGTGGACCGCTACGAGGACTTCCGCCGCCTGCTGGAGCGCAAGGATATCGACGCCGTGGTGATCGCCACGCCGGACCACTGGCACGCCATCCAGACCATCATGGCCTGCGATGCGGGCAAGGACGTCTACGTGGAGAAGCCGCTTTCGGCCACCATCGTCGAAGGACGCAAGATGGTGGAAGCGGTGCGGCGCAACAAGCGCATCGCGCAGGTGGGCCTGCACAGGCGTTCCGGGGAGGCCTATAGAAGGGCCGCCGAACTGGTGCGGAACGGCAAGATCGGCAAGGTCACGGTGGCGCGCGGCTACCGCATCAGCAACATGTACCCGGAGGGCATCGGAAAGCGGCCGCACACCAGCCCGCCGCCCGATCTGAACTGGGACATGTGGCTGGGGCCGCGGCCCAAGCGCCCCTACCAGGCCAACATCGCGCCCTACCGCTTCCGCTGGTGGGGCCTCTACTCTTCGCAGGCGGGCAACTGGGGCGTGCACCACTGCGACGCCATGCGCTGGGTGCTCGGCGAGGTAGCCCCCGCCTCCATCACGGCCCACGGCGGGCGCTACGCCGTCGAGGACGACCGCACCATTCCGGACACCATGGAGACCATCTTCGAGTTCGCCAGCGGGTGTCTCATGATCTGGGGCCAGTACGAGGCCAGCGGCGGCTCGGCTTTGAAAATGGGGGAGATCGAGTTCCGCGGCACGCTCGGCAACATGTATACCCTGACCGAGGGCGGCGGTTACGTCATCGAGCCCTCCCGCGGGGGGCAGTTCCAGGACCCCGAGCCGCGCATCGAAGCGGAGCAATGGAAGGTCCCGCCGCGCGAGCGGAACCTTACCGGCCTGCACATCCGCAATTTCATCGATTGCGTGCAGTCCCGCAAGACGCCCAACTGCGACATCGAGGTGGGTCACCGGTCGAACAGCTTTGCGCTGCTGGCCAACATCGCGCTGGAAACCCGTTCGCGCCTGGACTGGGACCCCAAGGCCGAGCGCGTCACCAACAACCCGGCGGCCAACAAGCTGCTGCACTACGAATACCGCGCGCCCTGGAAGCTCGGATAAGCTGCGAATGCCGCGGCACATGCGTACCGGGGTAAGATAAGGGATTCCTATGAGCCAGTATACCCGCAGGACCGCCATGAAGGCCGCCGGCATGACGGCCCTCAGCTACTCCCGTGTCTTGGGAGCCAACTCCAGAATCCGCACCGGCCATATAGGGGTGGGCAACCGCGGCACCGAGCTGCTGCGGGGATTCATGGAAGAGAAGGACGTGCAGGTGGCCGCGCTGTGCGACATCTTCAAGCCGTTTTTGGAGCGCGACAGTTCCAAGGTGCCGCCGGAAGCCCACGGCCGCTTCATCCGGCAGATGAACGAAAAGTTCCTCACTCCGGTGGACCGCTACGAGGATTTCCGCCGCCTGCTGGAGCGCAAGGATATCGACGCCGTAGTGATCGCCACGCCGGACCACTGGCACGCCATCCAGACCATCATGGCCTGCGACGCGGGCAAGGACGTCTACGTGGAGAAGCCGCTGTCGGCCACCATCGTCGAAGGGCGCAAAATGGTGGAGGCGGTGCGGCGCAACAAGCGCGTCTCGCAGGTGGGCCTGCACCGGCGCTCTTCGGAAGCCTACCGGCGGGCCGGCGAAGAGGTTCGCAACGGCAAGCTCGGTAAAGTCACGGTGGCGCGCGGCTATCACGTCAGCAACATGTACCCGGAAGGCATCGGGAAGCGGCCGCACACCAGCCCGCCGCCCGATCTGAACTGGGACATGTGGCTGGGGCCGCGGCCCAGGATTCCCTACCAGGCCAACATCGCGCCTTATCGCTTCCGCTGGTGGGGCGCCTACTCCTCACAGGTCGGCAACTGGGGCGTGCACCTCTACGACGCCATGCGCTGGGTATTGGGTGAGGAGGCGCCGGCGTCCATCTCGGCGCACGGCGGGCGATGGGCCATCGACGACGACCGCACGATTCCGGACACCATGGAAACGGTGTTCGAGTTCAACAGCGGGCGTCTCATCGTCTGGGGTCAGTACGAGGCCAGCGGCGGATCGGCCATCAAAGCGGGCGAAATCGAGTTCCGCGGCACCCTCGCCAACATGTACACCTACACGGGCGGCCGGGGCTACATCATCGAGTACCCCAGCGCCGGGCAGTTCCAGCAGCCCCGCCCGCGCCGCAAACCCGAAGAGGTGACGGTGTCGGAGCGCGAGCGCGACATGACCGGCCTGCACATCCGCAACTTCCTCGACTGCGTGAAGTCCCGCCAGACCACCCATTGCGACATCGAAGTGGGCCACCGTTCCAACAGCTTCGCGCTCCTCGCCAACATTGCCATGGCGACGCGCTCGCGGCTGGAGTGGGATCCCAAGGCTGAGCGCATCACCAACAATAAGGACGCCAACAAGCTGTTGCATTACGAGTACCGCGCACCCTGGAAGCTGGGATAGCGGAACCGAAATCTCTGGCAGCGCCGGTTTATGCCGGCGCTACCAACCCACCGGCTTGCCCTTGTTCTGCTCGTCGAGCCACTTCTGGAGCGGGGCGAAGTAGTCCCGGATGGCGGTGGCATCCATCTGGCGCTGGCCCGTGAGCGCATGGAGCGCCTCGGGCCACGGCCGGCTCAACCCCATCTCCATCATGGCCGCCAGGCGGCGCCCCGCCTCCTGGTTGTCGTAGATCGAACAGCGGTGCAGCGGGCCCGCGCATCCGGCCGTCTGGCTCAGGGCGCGGTGAAACTGGAACTGTAGAATGTGCGCCAGGAAGTAGCGGGTGTAGGGGACGTTGGCCGGCACGTGATACTTGGCGCCGGGGTCGAAGTCGGCCTCGCTGCGCGGCGCCGGCGGCGCTACCCCCTGGTACTTCAACCGCAGCTCCCACCACGCCTGGTTATACTGCTCCGGGGTGATCTCGCCCGTGAAGACCTTCCAGCGCCACTGGTCGATTAACAGCCCGAAGGGCAGGAAGGCCACCTTCTCCAGCGCGCGGTGCAGCAGCAGGCCGATGTCCTTGGATGTGTCCGGCGCCTCATCGAGCAGCCCGATCTTCACCAGGTACTCGGGCGTGACGGAGAGCGAAATGGTGTCGCCCAATGCTTCGTGGAAGCCGTCGTTGGCGCTGTCGCGAAACAGGAACGGCTGCTGGTTGTAGGCCCGCTGGTAGAAGTTGTGGCCCAGCTCGTGGTGCACGGTGGCGAAGTCCTCGCCGGTGATGTCGATGCACATCTTCAGCCGCAGGTCATCGACGTTGTCCACGTTCCAGGCGCTGGCATGGCAGACCACCTCGCGGTCGCGCGGCTTGACGAACAGGGAGCGAGTCCAGAAGGTATCGGGCAGCGGCGCCAGACCCAGGGAGGTGAAGAAGCGCTCGCCGGTGCGCACCATCTTCAGGTAATCGAAGTTCTGGCGCTTCAGGATCTCGGTAAGGTCGTAGCCTGGATCGGCGCCCGCGGGGGCCACGAGTTCGTAGATATTGGACCAGTCCTGCGCCCACATGTTGCCCAGCAGGTGGGCGGGGATGGGGCCGGAGGCGGGCACCGCTTCGCCATACTTTTCGCGCAGCCGGCTGCGCACGTAGGCGTGCAGCGAGACGTAGAGCGGGCGCACCTGGCTCCACAGGCGGTCGAGTTCGCGCGCGAAGTCGTCCGGCGGCATGTCGTACTTGGAGCGCCACATGGCGCCGGTATCGGGAAAGCCCAGCTCCCGCGCGCCCTTGTTGGAGAGTTCGACGAAACGCTGGTAGTCTTTGCGCATGGGCGGCGAGATGGCATGCCAGCCGCGCCACAGCTCCAGCAGCCGCCCGGCGTCCCGGTTGGTGGCCATGGTGCGGGTGATCTCCTCGAGCGGCAGGCAGGTCTCCGGACCGCCGGGGCAGTACTTGCCGCGGCCGTAGACGCTTTCCATGGAGGCCACGATGCGGGTCAGCTCGGCGCCTTCGGCCGGGTCCGCGGGCGTGGCCAGCGTGAGGGAGAGCTTCAGCAGCTTCAACTTCCGCGCCAGGTCCGGCGGCAGGTTCAGCTTCTCGTAGCGCGGCGCCTGCTTGGCGAACTCCACGGTGGCGGAGATGGCGCGCTCATTGGCCTTGGCCGCCAGGATTTCACTGTCCTCGATGATGTAGGTGGACTTGATCCATTCGGCGCGGGCGGCCTCATCGACCAGCTCCATCATGCGCGCCTCGGCGTTCTCGATGAACTTGCGTGCCTCTTCTACAGTCGGGGGCTGCTGGGCAAAGAGCGGGCCGCACAAGGCCGCCAGGAGCAGAACTGCTTTCATGAATCGAACTCCTTTCATTCCAATGTAGCAGGCGGGTGGGGGAGCACACCGTAGCAGCGCGCCATCCAGTAAGGCAGGATGTAGTCGATGCCCGGCCCTTCGATGGCGCCCTCACCGCCGCCGTAGAGCAGAAACGGGCTGCGCTGCCACAGAAAATCGGTACGCACGCGCGCGGCGACGGGCAGCGGATCGCAGGCGCGGTCCTCTCCGCAGGCGGCCACGGCGCCGCGCCAGTCCACCGGTTCGTCGGCGCGTGGGCGGGTGGGCCACTCCTCGAGCAGCGCCACGGTCTCGGCATCGCGCATGGCGTCCGGACCTTTGAGCGCGCGGTCGATCATGTTGAAATGCGGGTTGCCGTGAGTGCTCACGGCGCGGCGCAGCGCGTCGTACGCCTCGCGGTACCAGAAGCGGTAAAAGCCGCCGTCTTCCAGCCGCAGCAGGTTGTAAAGATTGATGGCGTCCAGGTTGAATTTGAAGTACGAGCTGTGCGGATCGAGCGTATCGATGAAAACCGGCAGTACGGTGGAGCAGGCGGCGGTAGCGCGCAAGATCCGGTAGGCGAGGCCGAAGCGGTCCGGGTCCATGTGGCGGCCGATCTGCAGCAGGGCAAGTTGCTGGTCCGGCCGCCCCAGGAAGGCTGTACTGGCGCCGCCTTCCGGCATGACCACCAGCCACCCGTGGCGTAGAAGGAAGCCCAGCAGGCGGCCGGTGAGCGTGCGGATCTCCTCCCGCAGCGCGGCGTCATCCAGCAGGTCCCAGGCTACCGCGAGGCCGAAGAAGGCGCCGCTGTACTGGTCCCGCGAGGTGTTCCCCACCCACCACCACTCGCGGCCGTCGATCTTCGCGGTACGGATGCCGTGATGAGCCTCCTCGCGTGCCAGGTCGATGGCCCACGGCGCGTCCGCCGGGAAGGCGCAACGGGCCAGCAGATCGGTGCCGGTGATATCGGCCAGCAGCCGCAGTCCCCGCACCGCGCCGGCGGCGTTGGCCAGCGCTTCGGGCGAGTTCGTGGCACGATAGCGGAAGGCTTCCGCCGCCAGGTAGTGGCCGGTCCATATAGCCGAGTCTCCGCAGCGGCTGTAGCTGACCACGCCGCCCGAGGCCATCACGGGGTCGAGGATCGTGCCGTGCGGCAGGTGCCTGGCCTGAATGTTCCGGGAGATGGCGATGGCCTCAACCTCCCCGCAGACCGCCCCGGCGCCTCCCGCCGCAACCACCGCGAGCAGACAGAACATGGGCCGCATGCGCCTTAGGGTAAACGGCTCAGGCGGCTTCCGCCACCATGTCGCAGACGGGCTTCAGCAGTAGGGTACGGGAGCGGACAGCCGGCAGGGTGGTGAGCAGCACGCAAACCGTGCCGCTGGCCGGGTCGGCCCACGCCACCGTGCCGGTAGAGCCCGAGTGGCCGAAGGTGGAGGGCGAACTGGCCTTGCCGAAAGTGCTGCCGAGCTGGATGCGCCAGCCGAGGCCATAGCGCTCGCGCTCGCCTGTGCTCTGCACGGTGGTCATCAAGCGCGCGGTCTCCGGCTTCAGTACGCGGCCGTCCGGCCGGAGGAACGCCTCCAGTAAGCGGGCCACATCGCCGGTGGGCGCGTGAGCGCCGCCCCAGGGTGCGCCCAGATCGCGCCAGTAGGGGCTGTTCCAATCCCAGTGGCTGGGCTCCGGCACCTGGCAGCGCGCGGTCTGGGCGATGCTCCGGCCGCCCAGCCCCAGGGAACTCTGCCGCATCCCCAGCGGCAGGAAGACGTGCTCCCGCAGGAAGTCGCGGAACGCCGTGCGGGTAACCCGCTGGGCAATCTCGGCCGCCAGCAGGATTCCCATGCTCTGGTAACTCACGCGTTCGCCGGGATGGAACAGCAGCGGCGTGCGGCAGGTGGCCGCTACGAACTCCTCCAGCGAAGCGTGGCGTTTCCGCAGCTCTTCGTTCTCCGGCAGCATATCGGGCAGCCCGGAGGTGTGGGTCAACAGGTGCCGCACCGTCACCAGCGCGCGGTCGCCGCCGGTGAACTGCGGGATGTAGCGGCGCACGGGGTCCTCCAGCCGTACCTCCCCGCGGTCGACCAGCACCATCACGGCGGCGGCGGTCATGGGTTTTGTGATGGAGGCGAGCAGAAAGGGCGTCTCGGGGCCGGAGGCGGAACCGAAGGCCCGCGCCAGGCGGAACTCGCCCTGCCGCACCTCCAGCGCCGCCGCTGCCACGCGGCCATCCGCGGTAGCCTCTTCGATCAGGGCGCAGGCGCGGTCCAGGTTTTCCCTCCGGAGGGCCATGGCCGCGGCGCCGCTCAACAGGTCGCGCCGGCTCATGCTCATGGGCCTCATGATACTACTACCCGGCCAGCAGGTAATCGGCGCCGGCGGCGAATCCGCGCGCTTCCAGCATGCCGGCGATCTCCTCCCGCGCTCCGCGGCTGCTGACGAAGGAGACGACGAAGCAGGCATCCGGCCCCGGCATGTCTTCCGGTGCATAGACCGGGACGCCGCCGATCTTCAGGCCGCACTTGCGTGGGTCGATATCCACCCAGCCGGCGGGTTCGACGCCCAGCCGCTGGAGGGGACGGAGCCGCCGGCGCGTTTCCCGCCCCGCGCCCCAGAAGAGCAGTTCGCGGCCGCCAAGCGGCGCGTGCTCCAGCCAGCGGCTGAGATAGCCGGCCTTGCAATCGAAGAAGGCACGGCGGGAGTAACGCGGGTCCGTGCGGGAGAGCCTATCCGGCGGATCGCCCCAGTCCAGCAGGACGTGCGGCACCTTCTCCATGCGCACCCCGCACTCCAGCCAGCGCAGCCACAGCTCGTAATCCTCCGGAAAGGGACCGCGCCGCCACGCGCCCAGCCGCTCGGCGATCTCCCTCCGGAACAGGACGGACGGATGCGCCAGCGGCGACTCCACAAACCGGTGGAGCGCGATCTCTTCGTGCGTACGGAGCGAGTTGATCCAATCGACGTAGGCGCCGTAGCCGGCCTGCGCCGCGGGGTCGCCGGCGTGCCGCACCAGGCAGGAGACCAGGCCGGTCTCGGGATGCCGCTCGAGGTGGCCGAGCTGCATCTCCAGGCGGCGCGGATGGCTCACGTCGTCGGCGTCCATGCGGGCGATGAAAGCGCCGCGCGCGAGCGCAAGTCCGTGGTTGAGCGCCCCCACCAGGTCCGGCCGCGGCATCTCGACGACGCGCAGCCGGCAATCGCGCGGCCTCCAGGAGCGCAGCAACTCGCGCGTGCCGTCGGTCGATCCGTTTTCGATCACCAGCAGCTCGAAATCCGTCCAGGTCTGGGCCAGGATGCTGCGGACGGCCTGCGCCACCGTGGACGCGCCGTTTGAAACCGGCAGCAATACGCTGATCACACGCCAATGGTACTATGGGCGCGAGATGCAGCTCGTTGTCTGTCTGCTCCTGCTGGCCGCCTCCGCATTCGGCCAGGCCGATCCGCAGGCGCTGCTCGAATCCAAGGTCCTGGAAGAACTCTATAGCCTGGACCAGGGCCTCGAAGGCGCCCTCGGGGTGGCGGCGATCGATCTCGAAACCGGCCGCACCTTCGCGCTCAACGGCGATACCGTCTTTGCCCAGGCCAGCGTGATCAAAATTCCCATCCTGGTGCGCCTCTACCAGGCCGAGCGCGACGGCGAGTTCCGCTTCTCCGACAAGGTGACGCTCCAGCCCTCCGAGGCCGTGGGCGGCAGCGGCAGCCTCCAGCACGAGTTGAAGAAGGGACCCGTCACCCTCACGGTCCGGGAACTCGCCGCCGCCATGATCGTGGAGAGCGACAACACCGCCACCAACCGGCTCATCCGCCTCGCCGGCATGGAGCAGGTGAACCGCATGCTCGAAGCGCACGGGTTTGCGGCGACACGCCTGAACCGCGTCATGATGGACGGCGCCGCGGCGGTCCAGAACCGCGAGAACGTCTCCACACCCAACGAGATGGCCCGGCTGGTGGAACAGATCTACCGGGCGAAGATCGTGGACAAAAGCGCTTCGGGCGAGATCCTCGAGCTCATGAAGCGCGTGCGCGGGGGCATGCGGATGGGCCTGCCGCCGGGTATCGAAACGGCGGTGAAGACCGGCCAGGTGCCCGGGGTGCGCGGCGAAAGCGGCATCGTTTTCGTTCCCGGTCGGCCCTTCGTCCTCAGCGTCATGTCGGCTTTCATCGACGACCGCCGCACCGCGGTGCCCGACGTCACCCGTATGGTTTATCGCATGTTCGAAACCCTGGCGCGGTCGAACCGCTACGGCCACAGGGTAAGATAACGTGCATGGAGCTCGAAGGAAAGAAAATAGCCATTCTGGTGGACATCCTGTACCAGGAGATGGAGGTCTGGTACCCGCTGTTCCGGTTTCAAGAAGCCGGCGCGCAGGTAGTGACGATCGGGCCGGCGGCCGGCCAAACCTACGGCAGCAAACTGGGCTACCCGGTGAAAGCCGATCTCTCTTTCGAGGAAGCCGATGCGGCCGACTTCGACGGCGTCGTGATTCCCGGAGGCTATGCTCCCGACCACATCCGCCGCCACGCCGCGGCCGTGAACTTCGTGCGGGAACTGGACCGCCAGGGCAAGCTGGTGGCCTCCATCTGCCACGGCCCCTGGCTGCTCTGCTCGGCCGGCGTGCTAAAGGGCCGCCGCAGCACGTCCTTCTTCGCCATTAAAGACGATGTGGTGAACGCCGGAGCCCGCTGGGAAGACGCCGAGGTGGTGGTGGACGGGAACCTGGTGACGTCGCGCAAGCCGGAAGACCTGCCGGCTTTCTGCAAGGCCGCCATCAAGGTGGCCAGCGGCGCCCCCGTGGAAGCGTAAGACAGGTGGGGCGGGCCGTAGCCCGCCCCGCAGCACTCAGAAGGAGAGGCGCAGGCCGAAGCGGAACTGCCGCTCATACCCGTTCGGGGTACCCGTAATGCACATGAAGTTCTGCGCGTTGCGGAGCGTCCCGTCGTCGTTGAGCTGCATGCTCGCCGAGCCGGCGCTGGGGTTGTTCCAGCGGATGGTATTGGTCAGGTTGGCCACTTCGGCGCGAAATTCGGCCTTCAGCTTCTCGGTCACGGTGAAGATCTTGCTGAGGGTGGCGTCGTCGCGCCAGAAGCCCGGTCCACGCAGCACGTTCACCCCCATGGTGCCGAACCGGTAGACGTTGGACGGGCGCTTCCAGTTGGGATCCCGGAAGGACGTCGGATCGTAGTAGAACTGGCCGGGACCGGTGCCGCCGAGCTTCCTGACCGGCCGGATCAGGTCGGCCGTCTGGGAGTTGCCCGGAGCGTTCAGCGAAGAACCCGAGCCGCTCACCGTGAACGGTGTGCCGCTATAGGCGCTGAACACGCTGGCCACCTGCCAGCCGCCGATGAGGTGGTTCAAGAACGCATTCGAAACGTTGAGCCGCCTGCCCCTGCCGACCGGGATTTCCCAGGTGAAGGCCATGGTGAACATGTGGGTGCGGTCGTAACCGGCCGGGGCGCGGTTGCGGCGCAGCACGGGTTCCCAGTTGAAGTAACGCATGCTGGCCCAGCCGTCCTCGTCGGTGTAGTTGATGGCTTTGGAGAACGTGTAGCTGCCTTTCAGGAATAGCCCGCCGGTGAAGGCGCGGTTGAGCGTCGCCTGGAGGGCGTGGTAGTTACCGTCCGCGAAGCCGTCCCACATGCTGGCGCCGATGGCGCGGCCCTGGGTGGCGTACAGCGGCCGGCCGGCGGTCCCGGTGCCGGGCGCGGCGGCGTTGATATCGCGGTCCGCCATCCAGTGCACCGTATGGTTCCCGACGTAGGCCACGTTGCCCACCAGGTCGAAGGGTAACTGGCGCTCGATGGTGAAGTTCCAGCTCTGAATATAGCCGCGGTTGATCTCCCCGGCCCAGGGGCTGCGCGGGCCCATGTTGATGGTGGGGGGCAGCGGAATCGATCCCGAGCTGATGTCGGGCACCGGCACCTCCGGGATGCCCTGGGCGATATTGCCGTAATACTCGTAGCCGCTCACCGAGACCGGCACCCAACTGGCCGTAATGGTGGAGGGATACAGGCCCCGCAGGGGCCGCGAGAAGGGCAGCGGGTCGTAGGTGATCCCGTAACCGGAGCGCACCACGGTCTTGTCGTTCAACCGGTAGGCGAAGCCCACCCGGGGCGCGAACAGGCGCTTGGAGGTGGTCATGCCGTTGTTCATCGGCACGCCCCCGATGCCCCCGATGGTGACCAGGTTGGTGACCGGGTCCCAGCGCTCGATGCCCCGGTCGCCGCGGGTCATCAGCGGGTAGTACTCGTAGCGCAGCCCGAGGTTCAGGGTCAGGCGCCGGCTGACCTGCCAGCGGTCCCGAATGTACCAGCCGAACTGCCACTCGCGCGTCTCCATGTAGAGGAACTGCACCGATTTGGAGTAGGAGTTCACCAGCCCGAGCAGCGCCGCGGCGTACGTGTTGGGGGTGCGCGCCGTGCCGCCCCGGATCATCGTGGTGTTGCCGCCGAAACTGATGGCGCCGCGCGGGTTGGCCGTCTCCGGCTGCCAGTGCGACATGGCGTGATGCACCATGTCGTAGCCGAAGCGCAGTTCGTGGGACTTGTAGATCTTGCTGAAGTTGGTCGAGTAGGTCTGGCTGGCGTCGTTGCGCCACCAGGGCAGAGGCGTGCTGTTCTGGCCCCAGACCGTGAATCCCGTGCCGATGGACGGCATGCCGCTGTACTTGATGTCGCCGGCATAGGCCTGCCCGCCGTTGGTGCCGGGAATGCCCCATACATCGCTGCCGTAATGGGTGCCGTAGTCGAATCCGAAGGCGGGCTGGTCCATGCGGGTGTAGCCGTAGACGCCGTCGAACAGGAAGGTGGGGGAGATGGTGTAGTTGAAGCCGACCGTGGGAACGTCCACCGTGGTGGTGCCCCAGCCCGGGTCGGCGCCCCCCACCCCCGGTCCCACCAGCTCGTCGAAGGCCGCCTTGCCATAGACGCTGGCATCCATGCGGCTGTACTTGCCCCAGACCGCGAGCTTGGGGAGCGGGTTGTAGTTGATCTTGATGTCGTACTGATCGCGGTCGAGCTTCTGGGTTCCGGAGACGCCGTAGTTGTTGGTCAATCCATAGAGCGCGTCGTCGGAAGCCTGGTTCGGCGCGGGAACCAGTTTCTGGATGTTATCGATGATGGGACTGATGCGCTCCTTCGGGATGATGTTGCCGGCAAACGGCTGGCGATTGCTGCCGTCCGGATCGCCGGTCAGCGGGTCGTAGATGGTGGTCAGCCCCAGGTACTTGGAAAAATCACCCGTGCGCATATCCAGCGGCGGCACATGGTAGTTTCCCGACACGCCGTTTCGCTGGGACGTGCGCTCGTAGCTGAAGAAGTAAAAGAGCTTGTTGCGGACGATCGGCCCGCTCAGGGTGCCTCCGGCGATGTTGTTCACCGTCCTGGGAAGCTCCGGGCGCGCGTAGGGCCGGTAGTTGTAGTTGCGCGCCTTCAGGTGCTGGTTGTCGTGAAACCAGAAGGCCACGCCGTGCAGGTCGTTGGTGCCGGACTTGGTAGCCACCGTGATGGCCGCGCCGCCCGCCATGCCCTGCTCGGCGTCAAACGAGGAGGTACTGATGGCCACCGTTTCGATCGACTCCACGGGCGGCACGTACACCGTGTGGTGCGGCAGCCACAGAAAGATGTTGGTGGCTCCGTCCACGCGGGTGTTGTTGTTGTTGCGGTTGGCGCCGTTGATGTTGGCCGATAACGCCCGTGCCGGTGCGCTCATGTAGCTGTTCTGAAACTCGCCCGGCGTGGCGCCCGGGACCAGGTTGATGAGGCTCTGGTAGTTGCGGAAGTTCGGCAGCGGCAGGTTGGCGATGGCCTGGCCGCCCAACTCGGCGCGGGTCTCTGACTTGTCGGTCTGGAGCGCCAGCGCCTGGGCGGAAACGGTAATCTCCTCGCTCACCGTCCCCACCTCCAACTGCGCGTCCACGCGCGTCACCGTGTTGATGGTGACTTCGATGTTGGTTCGCACCAGCGGGCGGAACCCGGTTGCCGCGAACCGCAGGGAGTAGATCCCGGGCAGTACGTTCAGAATCGAGTAGCGGCCCTGGCCGTCCACTTCCACCGTCCTGCTGACGCCGGTTTCCGCGCTGCTCAGCGTGACGGTTGCCCCTGTGACGATCGCTCCCGTGGGATCCTCCACGGTACCCACTACGGAACCGTAGAGTACTTGGGCATTGGCGGGGACCCGTGCCACCGCCAATAACAGGAGCGCCGCCATGACGAACATCTTTCTGTCCATTTTGTTCTCCTTGTGTGCCCTCGGCTAAAGTGCTGGTGCTTGAACCCCACTTGCGGCGGACACACACAGCGATAGCCTTACGATCCTTCCGGTTTGGAAGGACGGATTACATACTGTTACTACGAACCAGAAAGACCTTCATGTGTATAGATATCGGATAATCACATCTGTCAAGCGGAAGCTGCGCCAATGTCGCGGCAAAATGAGAAGCTCCTATTTGGGCAAAGTAGAAAGTTCCTCTTGACAGCCGATGGGCTGAGGGATGGAACCTGAATTATGCGCAGATCGCGGGCGCCCCGCGCGGCTGACGTGCTGAGCGGGTGTCGTGGTTGCCTGCCTCCTGTCGGCTGATCTCGCTGAAATTCC
>JAWLGN010000400.1:0-3831 GCA_041685075.1 Bryobacteraceae bacterium | reverse complement strand
AATTGGAGTACGGGCTGTGATACTCTCGTTTTGCCGCAACCCACATGTCCAGAGTCCTTCACCAAATTGCCCGCTGGGGCGTGTTCTGTCTGATCCTGTTCAGCGCTCTCGGATGGCGCCGCCTTGCGCAGTCTTCTGAGTACGACTACAACGATACCTGGAGCGGAACAATCACGGTTCACGTGGTCGAAAACGGGAAAGAGAGCGGCAACGGCCGCTTTGCCACACACCACGCGGTCTACAACACCACCTACTACGTCGACGGACTTCCGCGCGAGGTGGATCGCTCGGCGCCCGAACGCCTCTCCTGGCTGGGAGAGGTCCGGATCACGACCTCGATGAGTTCGCAAGCCATGTCGGACGACGAGGAACGGACCAGCCACATCAGCAGCACCTCCTCCGGCACGGTCAAGGACTGGCTGCATATCGAGTTCCAAGCGGACGAACCGGGCAGGTATTCGATCGTCTGCTATCCGGAGAGCGGACCGGTCCGGATCACAAACGGCAAAACCATTTACAAGCGGAATCCGCCGGAGGTCAACAACTGGAGGAACGAAGACACCCAGATCCCCGGCGGCGTATCGGTCACCGGGACGATCGACCCGAAAAGCAAAACCATGTCGGGGACCAGGACGGAGCAGAGCGGTGACCGGACCGAGACGGTCACCTGGAATCTCCGCCGCGGGAAGGCGCCCGACATCGAGGCGGTGATCCAGCCGGAACCGGCGTACAAGGAGTGGATTCCCGCGGCGAACCGCGACCCGGAGCAGCCCGGCAAGAGCCTGCGCGTTCGCGTGCGCCTTCAGAAGAAGGGCGCTCCCCAGGCGAAAATCGAGCGCACCGCGAGATTCAAGCTCAAACTGGTGGAGGTTTCCCGCGAGCCCGGGGTCGCGCTGAACTGGCCTTCGCGAGGCGCGGACACGTCCCCGGACCTGCGCATCGCCGCCGGCGCGAAGCCGCTGACAATCGGCGACGATAAGGGCCAAACGGCGGAATCGCCCGACGAGGTCACAGAGACGGAGTGCCGGATTCAGAGTTTTGATGGCGGAGGATACGGAAAGCTCCAGGTGACGGCGGTGCTGGATGACGGCGAGGAAATCACTGCGCGGCTCGATTCCGGCGAGGGCAAAAACGAACTTCAGGTTCCGCTCGACGATAACGCGAACCATATCGCGGACGCCTGGGAGCGCAATCTACCGGAACGCGCGGACGCGAGGGCGGACGAGGACGCGACGCCCGAGAGCAACGGCGTCACCGGCGACGGCCTCTCCGTCTATGAAGAGTATCGCGGTTTTTTCCGCAAGGGCGTGCACGGCCGCACCGACCCGGCTCGCAAAGACCTGTTCATCTACGACGAGGCCAACCTCGGGCTGGGGCTTTTCGCGCAGTCGGGAATCCGGACCCACCTGGTTTCGAAGGACGAGTACCAGGTAAGGGGTAATGGACACAACAAGAACGTGATCAACTGCAATAATGGGCACGCCCACCTGGGCGATCAGCACCTGCTGTATTTGCGGAACCGCAACCTGCCGGGCCTGCTTGGGCAGGCGGAAGGTGCCGACGAAATGGGCCCGCCGTTAGTGACCGAGTTCGTCAGCATCAACGTCGCGGCCCTTGCGGCTCTCGGGGGTGCCGACATGGCCGCCACCATCGCGCATGAACTCGCCCACGCCACGAACGTCTTTCATCACGGCGAGACCGACTACCTCGCCGGAAGCGTAATGACCTATGGGGCGGATGAACGGTGGCACGCGACCCCGGGCGATGCGGGTGAATGGATGGTTGCCGTCAAAGGCGGGCAGGAAAGCGGGGTTCAGGATTGCATCATGCGGTATGCGTCGGCTACATTCTACGAGGTCGCCGGCGGCCGCTTTGCCTGGAAGAAAGGCGGAGCCGGCCCTTACATCCAGGGCGAGTTGTACCCGGCCGACGTTCCGCAATCGGCATCGTCGTTCTGTTCGGCGCAGGAGGGCACCGGGATCAATGCGGCGGATCGGCCCGACGGATCCGTCGCGGGTGACGCAACGGTGGGCCAGTGCATCCGGCAGTTTCAGGTCAACGATTTGAAGCCGGCGGGGAGACCATGAAGAAGCTGTGGATGGTTATCGGAATCCTGACGCTCGCGGCGATCGCCGGCGGCGCGGTCTGGTTCTTCGTATTGAGAAAACCTGCGGCAGCACCGTCCGGCGAGGCGTTCTCGGCGGTGCACCTTCCGGACATTTCCCTGGCTATCAACGACGATTCGGAAGCCACGGTGCGGCCCGGCGCGCCGCTCCGGTTTACCGTGCGTGTAGCGAACCAGCGCGCCGCAAATGCGATTGCGGCCAACGCGGTGCTTGCGGAAGGCGAAACACCCGAGCCGGTGGCGCTTCTCCAGCTACCCTCGGGGTGGCAGAATTTCGTTCGGTTCGAGGTTCAGGACGGTAATGTATCGCGGCCGGCCGAGTGGCCGCTAACCCTCCTTGGTGCGCCCTCCGATGCGCCGGTTCGACTCGACGGGCGTAACACGGTTGAGGCCTCCTGGGTGCTGCCGCCGGAGGCCGCTGGTGCGGTTTCGGCGGGCACGTGGCAGATTGTCGCCGTGATCGAGACGGAGCCGTCCAAGCGCTCCGTTTCCGCTCCCGTGACCCTCAGCGTGGATGCCGAGGGCGAAAACGCAGACCTTACTTCGGCGCGATATTGGGCGCGCCTGAGCGATTGGGACAAGGCGCTGGAGCACGCGCGAAAGGCTGCCGCGGCGGACGCCGCGTCGATCGAGGCGCACAGCCTGGCAGGCGATGCGCTCGCGTCGAAGGGAGACGCACGGGGCGCGCTGGCCGCGTATCAGGTGGCCTTACGGGCGTTCCGCGCCAAACACGGCGACGACCCGCGCCTGGTCCCCGAGTACCTTCTCATACGCATCCGGGAACTGCGGGGTTCGCTGCTGCCGGACAACATCGCTCCCCAAGGAACGAAAGCTCCGCCTCCGCGCTAGATAACGTGGCTTTATGCACTCAGGAATTTGCCACCTTTACATACAAGCGCGGCTCACTTACCGTGCCGTTGTGGCGCGCATCGTGCCAGGGTGCCGGGTACGAAGTCCCTTCAACCGTTGGCATCGCGCCGGGCCGCGCTGCCCAGCTTCCGCGCCCGGCGGACCGCATTCCGGTTCCGCTTCATCCAGTCTAGCCAGCGCCGGTATTCCGGGTGCTGCGGCCCGATTTCAACCAGCACGTCCCCGGTGATAGTGCCGTCCGCGTCCGTGACACGCTGGGGCACCATCAGGTTTCCGTTTGGTAGTTTGTGCGCTTGCATCGCTGTTCCCCCATTATCACCGTAGATGCTTGAACAGGCCATCCGTGGGCCGGGCGTGAACGTATGCGCTGGTAACCTCAAGGCTGCTGTGCCCCACTTGCGAACCGTTGCAGGTCTTCCAGCGTGACCGCTGGCAGCACCTTGCGAGTGAACGCACGGAGCAGAGCGATTCTCAAAACTATGCGTGACCGTTCCGATACATGGGTGACAGAACGTTCCGGAGACATGGGTTACACTTTGTCCCGCAAAGGGACGAAGAAGACCATGCCATGGAAGGAGAGTTCTGTGATGGACGAACGGATGCGTTTTGTGATTCGGCTCAGAGACGGCGAGAGTATGGCTGCCCTGTGCCGCGAGTTTGGCATCTCCCGCAAGACCGGCTACAAAATCTTCGAGCGTTATGAGCAATGCGGTCTGGAAGGCCTCTGCGACCGAACTCGACGGCCTTTCCGCTATGCCAACCAGTTGCCCGAACCGGTGGAAACTGCCATCGTGGCCACCAAACGCGAAAAGCCGCACTGGGGCGCCCGCAAGATC
>JAWLGN010000399.1:0-3861 GCA_041685075.1 Bryobacteraceae bacterium | reverse complement strand
CGCCGCCGCGAGGACTTCTACGTCGATGGGAAGCCGCCCCAGTTGATTCGCAACGAGTTCGGCGGATCCGCCGGCGGCCCCGTGCTGCTGCCCAAGATCTACGACGGCCGAAACAAGACCTTCTGGTTCTTCGCCTACGAGGGCTACCGTAATATCGCCCCCACCACCAAGGCTTTCCACGTCCCCACAGCGGCCATGCGCCAGGGGGATTTCAGCGGCCTGCGGGATGCGCAGGGACGGCTCTACACCATCTACGATCCCCTCACCACCGATACCACCACCTGGGCGCGGCAGCCCTTCTCCCACGGGGGGCGGCTGAACGTGATCGATCCGGCGCGCATGAGCCCGCTCTCTAAGTACCTCTACGAGGTCACCCCCATGCCCACCCATCCCGAGGTCAACCCCCTGGCTTCGGAGAACTACTTCGGGACGGTGCCCAATACCTCGCGGCAGTGGACCATCACCACCCGCTTCGATCACCGCTTTACCGACACCGACCAGGTCTACGGCCGTTACAGCCAGGGCGACTACTACACCTTTGCCGACTTCTACAGTCTCCCCACCCTCGACGAAGTGGGCAGCACCAAGAAGACCTACGCGCCGAACAAGAACCTGGCGCTCTCTTATACCAAAACCTTCAGCCCCACTTTCTTCAACGAGCTGACCGCCAGTGTCAGCCGCGAGAACTGGTGGACCGGCACCGGCGAACCCGGGGTGTTTTACGCCGACAAGTTGGGCCTGCCCAACCCCATGAACGTACCCGGCTGGCCGGGCATCTATAACACCGGTTTCAGCACTCTGTACTACGAAACGGAGAACACCCAGGCCACCGATTTCACCTACGTCATCGTGGACAACAACGCCACCAAGATCGTGGGCCGGCACGAACTCCAGTTCGGCTTCCACTTCCGCCACGACCAGTTGGATACCCTGGCCGAACAGCAGCACAACCAGGGCAACCACAACTTCGCCAGCATGGCTACCGCGCTCTACGACCCGAATACGTCGCGCACCAACCCCCTGGCCACGGAGTTCACCGGGCACGACGCCGCCAACATGTTCCTGGGGATCATGAACTACTCGAACCAGTTCGTGCGCAACTACTTCTACATGCGGGGACGCGAGTACGCGCTCTACCTCCAGGACAACTTCCGCGCCACTCCCCGGCTCACCCTCAACCTCGGGCTGCGCTGGGAGTATTGGCCCGCATTCCGGGAGAAAAACAATCTCCTGACCACCTTCGATCCGGAGCGGCGTGCCATCGTGCTGGGCCAGGATCTGGAGACGATGTACCGTCTTGGGGCTACCACTCCTTCGATCGTCAACCGTCTTCAGTCTCTCGGGACTGACTTCGTCACCTGGCAGGAAGCGGGGTACCCGGAGTCTCTTACCCAGACCACCAAGCGCAACTTCGGCCCGCGGGTGGGCTTCGCTTACCGTGCGGGTGATGGGGCGAAATCCTTCGTGGTGCGCGGCGGTTACCGCATCGCGTACTTCCCCATTCCCCTGCGGCCCTGGACCGCTCGCATGCGGATGAACGCCCCGCTCACCGCGCGCTTCCGCACCTCCCTCACCGATCCCGCGCTGACACCCGACGGCATCCGGAACTACGGCATGCGCGCTGTCCCCGACGTCATCGCGGGCGTGAACAGCCGCGACGTCGTCACCCTGGAGAATGCCGCCTCCCTCACCCGCGGCTCGGTCTTCGCCAGCTACTTCGAGAAAAACCAGCCCGACCCGCGCGTGCAGGACTGGAACTTCACCCTCGAGAAGGAGATCACGCGCAACACCGTGGCGCGCGCCGCCTATGTCGGCAACCGCGGCAGCCACCTCGAGCAGTTCCTCCGTTACAACGAGAACACGCCCGACTACATCTGGTTCACCACCACGGGCCAGCCGTTGCCCACCGGTGAATACTCCGGGGTGGCCCGCCGGCCCTACGACAACCAGGTCTACGGCACCGTCGAGGAATACCGCAAGACCGGCTGGTCGAACTACCACGGTATGCAGCTTGAGTTGGAGCGCCGCTACAGCAAGGGCGTGGGCTTCCAGCTCTTCTACGTGCTGGGCAACGCGCTCGTGGCCGGGGGCCAGGGATACTCCTCCGTCGTCATGGCGCCCAACCAGTTCCTCCCCGGCGCCGTCCCCACCGATTACGACGAGCGCAACCGCCTGCTCAACTACCAGCGCGACGCCACCATCCCCAAGCACCGGCTCCGCTGGAACTGGATCGTGGATCTGCCCTTCGGCAAGGGCCAGCGCTTCGGCCGGAACGCCGGCCGCGCGCTCGACCTGCTCATCGGCGGCTGGCAGATTGCCGGCATGGGGCACGTGCGCAGCAACTACTTCAGCATCCCCGCCAATTTCGCCTACTACCCCACCGGCGAGCCGATCGAGACCTACGGCTACAAGTACCCCATCCAGGACTGCCGCAGCGGCGCCTGCCGTCCCGGCTATCTCTGGTGGAACAGCTACATTCCGGAGCACCAGATCAACAGCGTGGACGCGCAGGGCAGGCCGAACGGCGTGATGGGCGTCCCGGCGAACTACAAGCCCGCCGCCGCGCCGCTGATCCCCTGGGGCACCACCGAGCTTCCCCCGAATGCGCCTCCGGGCACCAACATCAAGCAGTTCTGGGACACCAACACCGTCTGGGTTCCCCTGAACGACGGAACCCCGCAGCGCACCGCTTACAACGACAACCTGCACCCCTGGCGGCAGCAGTACTTCCCCAGCGTGCGGCAGTGGGGTCTGGACGCCTCCGTGTTCAAGACCTTCACCATTACCGAGCAGGTCCGCCTGCGGTTGAACGCGGACTTCTTCAACGTGTTGAACAATCCCGGCAACCCGAACAGCATCAGCGCTAACGGGATTCTCAACACCTACACTTCCGGGAAGAGCGCCAGGGAGTTGCAGCTCACCCTGCGGCTCACCTGGTAGGGCTTACAACCCAACGGCAGCGGGCCGCCGGAGCGCCGCCGCCAGCCTCCGCATGCGCGCGTCGATCACGGCGCGGTCATGCGGCGAGCTGACGGCGCGCCCGGCGGCCTCGCCGATTAATGAGGCGTGATGCCATAGCCACTGCCGGCGCTCCGGCTGCGGGATGGCCTCTCCCAGCCGCTCCAGGCTGTCCAACTGCCGCAGGATCACCGCCATGTTGCCGCCCGCGTTCTGCCGGATCTCGTGGAAGGCCATGTTCAGCGCGCTCTCGAAGGTGAACTCCTTGGTGATGGCGCACAGCGCTCCTTCGCTGTAGTGGTTGCACGGAGCCGAACCCCGGCCGGCCAGCCGCACCAGCACGGCCGTCAGGTGGTCCACACAGGTCACCGCCGTGGTGGCGTCGTTGATGCCCGGCGAGAGGGCCTTCAGCGCCACGTCCACGATCTGGCGGATGCCGAAGGCGGGGTCCTGTTCCAGCGTGCGGTAGTGTCCGACGGCTACGGCGTCGTGGAGCGCGTGGACGATCTCCGTGGACGGCTCCCCGCTCACCCACGCCAGCGGCCTCCCCTGGATGATGAACTCGCCCACCGGATACTCCATCCGCACCACCGTGTTGTGCCGCCGCGCCGCGTCCACGAGCCTGTCCAGCGCGATCGACTGGATGTAGCCGGTCTCCGCCGCCATGATGGGCCACCACTCGCCCTCCAACTCGCCCGTCTCCTCGCCGTCCTCCGCCACCACCTCCGCGCCCGGATTCCGGCTTTCAAACAGCGCGTCGATGCGCGCGATGGCGGCCTGCGCAAGTGAGGCCACCAGGTGGGAGGCCTGGATCGATTCCGAAACATGGTCGATGAAGTAGATCAGGAACCCCACCGTCCCGATGGCCAGCAGCATCCCCGCCAATGTCGCCAGCAGGGGCAC
>JAWLGN010000060.1:0-21778 GCA_041685075.1 Bryobacteraceae bacterium | reverse complement strand
AGCGGGGCGGTGAAAGTGGACCGGCCGGAGGTTGCCTGCGAGGCGGGCGGCCGCGTCGGGCTGATGCTGCGCAACGCTTCGGCGCTGCCCTTCCAGGTGAAGCGCGTGAGGGGGCCGGAGTGGCTGCGGGGCGGCGGCGGGCTGGTGCGGCCGGAAGCCGTCACCGGGATGGTCTTGACGGTGGATAAAAAGGCCCCGGCCGGCGCCCATCGCGTGGAACTGGAGTTTGAGGTCACCAACTTCCACACCGGCCCCGGCCGGAACCTGGAGGTGAAAGTTCCGCTCACCGTGACGGTGAAGCGGTAGGAAGGCTAGCCGTACTCCTTGGCGTTGGCCGGATTGGAGAGCAGCACCTTGCGGTCCGGCAGCGCCTTGCGGAGGAGGTCGATTTCATCCGCGCAGCCTTCCAGCGGCAGGGCCACCTGGCCGCCTCCGGCGGCGGAGCGGCAAAGGGCCAGGGTGATCTCGAAGCCCTTCCACGCGCTTTCGAAGCGGCAGGGGTGCGGTTTGGCGTCGTCGTCGAGCCACTCGGCCATGTCCTGAATGTAGGGAGGCATGTCGAGATCGTAGTTCATCGAGCCGCCGCCGGATTTCAGCCCGTGCCGGGTTACGGCGCGCCATCCGCCGCCGGTGAGGACCTCGGCAAAACCGTCGGTCCCCTGGGCGCCGATGCGGCACTTGCGCCACCAGTAGTCCACCTCGGGAACGTCGGGCGCGCCGGCGCCGCATTCCACCACCCCGCGGATGCCGCCGGCGAAGTGGATGAAGCCGGCGATGTAATCGGGGGAGGGATGCACGTCGATCAACTTGCCGCGCCCGGCGGCCTGCGCCATCACCCACTCGGCTTCAGGTCCTCCGGCATACCAGCGCATGTAGTCGATCAGGTGGCTGAGCATGTGCATCATCCACCCGCCGGCGTGGGCGTAAACGGTATGGACGCGGCCCAAAGCGCCGCTGGCGATCACCTGCTTGACGGCGCGGTAGTGCTCGCCGTAGCGGTGCTGGTGGCTGATGACCGCCTTGACGCCGCTGTCGCTGAGCAGCCGGCGCACCTCCTCCCCTTCGATGCTGTTGAGCGCCAGGGGTTTTTCGAAGGCGATGAGGCGGGCGCCGGATTCGATGCCGATGCGAATCATGCGGGCCCGCAGGTCCGGCATGGTGCAGAAGCAGAAGACGTCGGGGCGGACCTCGGCGGCGAGGGCGCGGGCGTCGGTGCCGGAAGCGGCGCCGGCGAACTTGGAGGCCGCCGACTGGACGCGCGCCTCGTCGATATCGCAGAGGCCCGCCACTTCAAAACGCGGATTGGCGGCGAAGGCGGCGGCATGATGCATGCCCCGCTTCCCCAGCCCGGCTACCAGTACCCGATAGCGCTTCACGACACGCTCCTGTCCCACTCGAGGCACTTGGCGGCGGTATAGTCCACTTCCTCGGCGGTGAGTTCGGGGAACATGGGCAGGGAGACGCAGCAGGCCGCGTTGCGCTCGGAGTTGGGAATGGGACCGGCGATGCGCGCCGGCTTGCCCCACGGATAGCCCTCCTGCTGGTGGATGGCGATGGGGTAGTGGCACTTGGCGTCGATGCCGTTCTTGTTGAGGAACTCCAGGAAGGGGTCGCGCTGTTCGGGCTTTTTGGTCTCGACCACGTAGAGATGGTAGACGTGGCGGTAACCCGGGGTCTCGTAGGGCAGGGTCAGGTTCCTGGCGTCCTTCAGGCAGGCGTTGTAGCGCGCGGCCCACTTCCGCCGCATCTCGGTCCACTCTTCGATGTGCTTGAGCTTGGCGCTGAGCACGCCGGCGTGCAGGTCGTCCAGGCGGCTGTTGAAGCCGAAGCTGTGGCAGGAGCGTTTCTCGGAGCCGTGGTTGCGGAGGCGGCGGATGTGGCGGTCCACCTCGGGGTTGTTGGTGACCACGGCGCCGCCGTCGCCGAACGTGCCCAGGTTCTTCTGAATGATGAAGCTGGTGCAGGTGGCGTCGCTCAACTCGGCGATGCGGAAGCCGTCGCCGCGGGCACAGATGGCCTGGGCGTTGTCCTCCACGACCAGCAGGTTGTGCTTGTCGGCGATGGCCCGGATGGCCTTCATATCGGCGCACTGGCCGTACAGGTGCACCGGAACGATGGCCTTGGTCTTGGGCGTGATGGCGGCCTCGATGCGGGAAGGATCGATGTTGTTGGTGCGGGGGTCCGAATCGACGAAGACGGCGGTGGCGCCGGCGATCCAGATGGCTTCGGCGGTGGCGAAAAAGGTGTTGGTGGTGGTGATGCACTCGTCGCCGGGGCCGATGCCGAGGGCCATAAAGGCGAGCCACAGGGCATCGGTGCCGTTGCCGGTCCCGATGGCATATTTCGTGCCGGAGAAGGCTGCAAACTCCCGTTCGAAGCGCTTGAGCATGGGCCCCATCACGTACTGGCCGCTCTCGAGCACCTCCTGAATATTGGCGTCGATCTCTCGTTGAATACTACGGTACTGTCTGACATGTCCGTAGAAGGGCACGTTCATAAAACTCTCCTCTGGGGAAGGGTGTCGTTCAGTATACAACAGGCGGGGGCGGCGGCAAGGGGGCGGGATTCCGATCCCGCACCCCTACCCCGCGAGGGCGGCGCGCTTAGAAATAAATCTTCGCGCCGAGCACGATGCGGCGCCCGTCGAGCGACGATGTGTACTGCCCGAAGGTGCCGCTCACCTGGCGCCCCTGGGAGTCGAACCGGCCCGTGGTGTCTACGTTCTGGAAGCTCGTATGGTTGAAGAAGTTGTAGAACTCGAACCGGAACTGCAAGCGCCGGGTCTCGTTCTTGCCGAGCGGGAAGGACTTGTAGAGGGAGACGTCCCAGACATTGGTGCCGGGCCCGCGGATGGGGTCCTTGGGCGCGTTGCCGATGCCGAACTCGGCGCGCGTCGGCGGGCGCACGACATCGGTGTTGAAGTGCCGGTCGATGGTGCGCTCGCTCTTCGGCAGGTTCGGATTGCCGGTCAGGACCACGCGGCTGTCGACACCCGCGCCGCCTCCGCCGACGACATCGGTCGAGGTCACAAACGAGTATCCCAACCCGAGCGGCTGGCCGCTGATGAAGGAGGCTACGCCGGCCACGTCCCAGTTGTCGAACACCCACCTGGCGACGAAGTGGTTCCATACGCGGCTGAGCCTCGGCAGGTTGTAGATGTAGTTCAACACGAGGTTGTGGGTGCGGTCGAAGTTGCCCTTCCCATAGTTCCGCATGCGGTAGTCGAGGAAAGGATTGATCGCGTCGTTGTTGCCGTTTACCAGGTTCATGGACTTGGACCAGGTCCAGGAGACGCCGAATTGCAGCCCCCGGGAGAACCGCTTGTTCACCTGCGTTTGCAGCGCGTGATAGTTCGACGAGGAGGCCATTTCGATGTACTGGATATCGGCGAAGCCGGGCAGCGGCCGCAGGAAGTTGTCCGGGAGCGGCGTGTTGCCCGTACTGGGATCGATGCTGGACTCCTGGAAGCGGGTGCCGTAGCGCACCGCGTTCAGGCTGCGCCGCTGCAACAGGTTGCGCCCCACGCTGCCCACGTAGGCGGTGTCGAGCACGGTTCCCCAACCCAGGTTCTGCTGAATGCCGAAGCTCCAGTTATAGACCCTGGGCACCTTGTACGAGCGCTCGATGGAGAAGGTGCCGGGAGGCGTGGTGCGCATGGGGCTGCGCAGCAGGTCGGCCATGCTGACGTAGGTGGCAGAGTTGCTCACGGTGAGCGGCGGCTGTTCGCGAAGCTGGATGACCTGGTCGTCGTTGAAGCGGTCGTAGAAGAAGCCCGCGCCGCCGCGGATGGCCGTCCTGCCGTTCCCGAAAACATCGAAGGCGAAGCCGAGCCGCGGGGCCACCTGCACCGGCGGCGTGTTCAGGACGCGCTCGTCGGCCACCTGCATGCCCTGAAACGGCTCGAGCGGGCTGGAGGCGAACTGCCCGATGACGGCCGCGGGGAGTTCCTGGCCCGTCACCGGATCGCGTCCCACACGGGCGCCCGCGGCGTTGCGGTAGGGCTGGATCAACGGCGGCTGCTTGGCCGGATCGTAGAGCGCGGGATCCCAGAACGCCAGTTGATCGCCGGCGCTCCAGGTCGGCTGGATGTAGTAGAAGCGGAGACCTCCGTCGATGGTGAGGCGCCGGGTTGCCTTCCAGGTGTCCTGCACGAACCATTCGAAGTTGATGTATCGCCCGTGCCCGTGGGGGTGGTTGGTGGATTCGGTATAGCTCTGCACGCTGCCGACGAGCGCGTTCGAGTAGGCGTAGTTGGTGTCCAGCGGATTGTTCACGTCGCGGTTGAAGTTGAACGTGCCGTTGAACGACGATCCGCGCTGGGCGTTGCGGGTCGTCTTCTCCAGGTAGAAGCCGAACTTTACGTGGTGCGCGCCGCGAACCCAGGAGACGTTGTCCGACCAGTTCCAGATGTTGTTGGTGCCGAAGAACGGATAGCGGCTCTCGATGCTGAGCACGCCCGCGTTGGGCACCCCGCCGAAATTGGCGTTGGGGACCAGGCCGTCGGGATTGGCGCCGGGATAGAACTGCGGCAGGGTGAGACCGGCCACGCTGCGCTGGTTGCGCCGCAGCCCCTCCTCGGTGAGCGGGTCCACGGTTTGCTTGGCGCGGTTCACCCCGAAGGTCATTTCGTTGAGCAGCGTGGGGCGGAAGGTGTGGATCAGGGTCGAGACCATGCCCGAGGACCGGATCTGGTACTGGATGGGCAACTGCGGCCAGCTCGAGCTGGCGAGCACGAAATCGAACTCGCCCTTGAAGGCTTCGTAGTCGTTGATGCCGCGCCAGTAGAACTGCGTGCGCGGGCCGATGTTCCAGTCCACCCGCAGGATGGTGTCGCGCCGGGGCTGGTCCACGGTGGATTGGATCAGCGCGTTGTAGGAACGCGCCGGGTCGACGGCGTTGGGCAGCGGCAGCAGTTTCAGCAGGGCCTGCCCGTTGGGGTCGATGCGGTCGGCCGGCACGCGGTTGCCCGGAAACGGCATGCGGTTGTTCAGCGGGTCGCGGATTTCGATGAGGGAGCCGCCCTGGTCCAGTGAGGCGGAAAAATCCCCCTCCCGCTCGGCCGCGGTGGGGAAGGTGCGGCGGACAAGATTGGTGGGGTACTTACGCGGTAGAAACTCCTGCGACCAGAAGAAGAAAAGCTTTTCGCGGCTCCGGTTGAAACTGCCGATAGTGATCGGCCCGCCGAGAAAGTAGCCCGGGTAGTGGAAGCGATAGCGCGGCCGCGCCAGTCGGTCGCGGTTCCGGAAGAACTCGTTGGCGTTCAAGGCCTCGTTGCGGAGAAAGTAGTAGGCGCCGCCGTGCAGGTCGCGGGTGCCGCTCTTGATGACGGTGTTGATGGTGCCGCCGGAGGACCTGCCGTATTCGGCCTGGTAGTTGGTGAGCAGCACCTTGATCTCAGCCACTGCGTCGATCGAAGGCGCCAGATAAGGACCCGTCATCGACCCGGTATCGAGCGACGATACGCCGTCGAGCGTCAGGTTCACGGTGCCGGTGCGGTTGCCGTTGATGCTGATGTTGCTGAGATTGTTCCACCCCGGCGCGTTGCGGTTCTGGTTGTCCACCACCCCGGGGAGCAGTTTCAGCAGCCCGATGTAGTCGCGGCCCTTGAGGGGAACGTTCTGGGTCTGCCCGGTGGAGATCAGGCCGGAGCGCTCGGCCGATTGCGTTTGCAGGCGCGCGGCCTCCGCCTGCACTTCCACGGTCTGGTTGATTTCGCCGAGCTGGAGTTCGATGTTGTTGAGCACTACGCGGTCGGTGGCGGTGAGAACGATGTCCGTCTGCTCGTATCTCTTGAATCCTTCGGCGGCCACTGAGAGGCGGAAGGTGCCGGGCAGCAGTTGCGGAAAAAGGAAATTTCCGCTGCCGTCCGATTGAATCGCTCGAGTCTGGCTGGTGTTGATGTTAGTAAGGGTAAGGGTGGCGCCCGGTATGGGAGCCCCGCTAGGATCCTGGACGACGCCCGATATCTGGCCGGTTAAGCCTTGCCCGAACAGGCCGGCCGGCGCGCCGGCCAGCAGCAGGAAAAACGACACGGTGCGCAAAAACGGCTTCATGTTATCCCTCGCTTCTGGATAAGGTAGTCCCAGAGTTTGCGCGGATAGTATACATGTGCGGTAGCGAACCCGCAAACAGAATAAGCGGCGGGCAGGTAAAGTCTGGTTTTCAGCCGTCGAATATGTTAGAAAACTCGCTAAGTTAGTGAAACTGGACCGCGCAAACTTATCATCCGGGGTTTGCCGGCCTGTCCGCCGGGGCAGAAAACCAGCCCGGCACGCCCGCCGGTTACGGCGCGATCGATATGCCGGAGGCCGCGCGCCGGGCCGCGCGGGCTGATATATGATGGGGAGCCATGATGCGACGCATTGTCCTGGCGACCTGTTTTGCGCTGTGCGCCCCGGGCGCATTCGGACAACTGGGGATGTTCACCGACGAGCAGCGCGTGGCCATTACCTCGGCGTGGAAGGGCGAGCGGTTTGCCGATGGGCGCCCCAAGGTGCCCGATGCCACGCTGGAGCGGCTCAAGAACGTCTCCGCGGAGGAGGCCTGGAGCGTGCTGCGGCGCCACCGCTACACCCAGCAGTTCGAGGGCGGCTGGCAGGAGATCCATCCCGCCGGCCCGCGGCTGGTAGGCCGGGTGGTGACCGCCGTCTTCATGCCCTCCCGCCCGGATATTCACGCCTACATCAACGCGCAGGGCAAGAAGGAAGGGCGCGTCGGGCCGGGCCAGAATTCCTGGGTCATCGATACCCTCACCCGCGGCGATGTGCTGGTTGTGGACCTGTTCGGCAAAATCGAAAACGGCACCTATATCGGCGACAACCTGGGCACTTCCATCTGGACGAAGACGGGCACCGGGGTGGTGGTGGACGGCGCCGTGCGCGACCTTACGGGCCTGAACCGCATCGAGGGGTTTCGCGCATTCGTCCGCGGCTTCCACCCCTCGGCGATCGCCGACGTAACCCTGATGGGAATGAACGTGCCGGTCCGGATCGGCAAAGCGACGGTGCTGCCGGGCGATATCGTGATCAGCGACCCGGAGGGCCTGACCTTCGTCCCCGCGCACCTGGCCGAGGAGGTGGCCGATACGAGCGAGCGCACCCAGGCGCGCGACCGGTGGGGACACCTGATGCTCCAGCAGGGAAAGTACACGCCGGGGCAGATCGATTCGCGCTGGACCCCGGAGATGGAAGCGGAGTTTCTGCGGTGGGCGGAAGCCCAGGGCTACAAATTCAAACCAGCGGGGGAGAGATGAAAGACGCACTCGAGAAACGCACCGGGCGCCGCGGGTTCCTGCGCGCCGCGGGGGTGGCGGCCGCCGGCTTCTGGGCCGATGAAACCCTGGAGGCGCTGCCCCGCAACACCAACACCAACTCGAAACCGTCGGAGCTGAAGATTACGGACCTGCGGGTGGCGACCGTGGTGGGCGCCCCGATGACCTGCCCGCTGATCCGGATCGATACCAACCAGGGCATCTACGGCCTGGGCGAAGTGCGCGACGGCGGCAGCGCTACCTACGCGCTGATCCTCAAGAGCCGGCTGCTGGGCGAGAATCCCTGCAACGTGGACAAGGTCTTCCGCAAGATCAAGCAGTTCGGCTTTCATGCGCGGCAGGCGGGCGGCGTTTCCGGCGTGGAGATGGCGCTGTGGGACCTGGCCGGCAAGGCCTACAACGTTCCCGTCTACCAGATGCTGGGCGGCAGGTTTCGCGAGCGCATCCGCTGCTATGCCGATACCGACGTGTCGCGCGACCCCAAGGAGTTCGCGCGGCGCATGAAGGTGAGGAAGGACCAGGGCTTCACCTTTCTGAAGATGGACGTGGGTGCGCGCCTGGTGGAAGACCGGCCGGGCATGGTCTCGCGGCCGCTGGGTACCGGCCAGCGCGACTTCGGCAACACCCAGCACATGTTCACCGGCATGGAACTGACCAACCGCGGCATCGAGGCCATGGCGGAATACGTGGCCGCCGTGCGCGAAGCCGTGGGCATGGACATCCCGCTGGCCGCCGACCACTTCGGGCACATCGGGGTGAACTCCTGCATCCGGCTGGGCAAGGCGCTGGAGAAGTATAACCTCGCCTGGCTGGAGGACATGATCCCCTGGCAGCATACGGAGCTGCTCAAGCAGATCACCCTGGCGGTGGACATCCCCATCCTGACCGGCGAGGACATCTACCTGAAGGAGCCGTTCATCGAACTGGCCCGCACTCACGCGGTGGACATGCTCCAGCCGGACCTGGCGACGGCGGGCGGCATTCTCGAAACCAAGAAGATCGGGGATGCCATCCAGGAGTACGGGGTCCCCATGGCGATGCACTTCGCGGGCACGCCGGTATCCTCGATGGCCAACGTGCACTGCGCCGCGGCTACGGAAAACTTCCTGGTGCTGGAGCATCACTCGGTGGACGTGCCCTGGTGGGGCGATATGGTGGAGGGAATCGAGAAGCCCATCGTGCAGCAGGGCTCCATCCGGGTTCCCGAGGGACCGGGACTGGGAGTCACCCTGAACGACGAGGTGGTGAAACAGCACCTGAGCCCGCGCCATCCGGGCTACTTCGAGCCTACGCCGGAGTGGAACAACGAGCGCTCGCACGACCGGATATACAGCTATAACGTGCGGCAGGACTCGCGCTGTTGAGGGTGAGGGCTAAGCCGCAGCCGGCATGTTCAGCCGCTTTTCGACTTCGAGGATCGTGGCGGATTCAGGCGAAGGTGTAGAAGGCGTTCAGCAGCTTGGTTTCCATGTCCCTGCCGCGCTCGACGAGGTCGTGGTACATGGGCTGCATCTCGCCGCGCAGTTCATCGCGGAGCTGCTGCATCTCGCCGCGCAGGTCAGTGCGGAGCTGCTGGATTTCGTTGCGGAACTCGCCGCGCAGGTCAGTGCCGAGCTGCTGGAGGTCGCCCTTGGTCGCCGGAGCGTCAAGGCTGTTCATGGAGGTTCAACTGGAGGCGCGGGTCGGAATCGAACCGACGAATAAAGGTTTTGCAGACCTTTGCCTTACCACTTGGCTACCGCGCCGCCTATGGTGAAAATAGCGCGTGGCGGAGGGCGAAGTCAAACGGAACGCTCACCCGGCGCGGGCTTTGCGCGCCGCGCCGCCGGTTTCGGCGCGCGGGGGCTTGCGGGTGCCGGCAGCCAGGCGCCGCACCTGGTCCGTGACGCAGACCAGAAACATCGGCTGGCGCGCTCCCTTCAACAGGTCGATGATGCGGTCCGGGGCGTCTTCCAGGTAGATGCTCCTGCCGTCCGTCAGCAGGTGCACGTCCGAGGAACCGGAAAGCGCTTCGTTCAGCCGCTTGCCCATGTCCTTCTGCAGGAAACGGAGCACCCGGCGGATCTTCTGCAGCGAAAATCCCTTGCGGCGCAACTCGGCAATGACGGAAATCTCCACCACTTCCTCCGGCATATAGATCCGCCGGTGGCCGTCCTGCCGGGGTGAAACCACGTTGCGCTCGTCCCACCACTGCAATTGCCGCAAGCTCACGCCACACAACCGCGATACCTCGCTGCTGGTATAGCCGGCCGATTCGGGAAGGAGCGAGGTGCGGGATTTCTTGGGCTTAAACATTCTAATGCGATTCCGTTTTCGTGGATTTTCTCCGCCATTAGGATTTTACATGGCCGGCGGCCGGTGTCAACACCTTGATTGTACAATGTACAGGTACAAGGAACAAAATGCCTTTGCCTCACCTGCGTATCGATCCCACACGCCATCAACCGGCTTACCGGCAGATCGTGGATGCGTTGCGCCTGATGCTGGTGAGCGGCGCGCTCAGGGCGGGGGACCGGCTGCCTCCGGTGCGGGACCTGGCGCTGGACCTGCGCGTACACTTCAACACCGTGGCGGCGGCCTACAGGGCACTGGCGGCCGAGGGCTGGCTGGATCTGCGGCGGCGGCGCGGCGTGCTGGTGCGGCCGCGGAAGGCGCCGGAGGCGCCACCGGATGCGTCCGAGCGCGTGGCGCGCCGGCTGCGCGAACTGGTGGCGGAGTGGCGCGCCGCGGGCATCCCGCCGGGTATGATTGCGCGCGAACTGCGGGCCGCCGCAGAAGGCCTGAAACGGTGACCGCGCCGCCGGGCGTTGTTACACTGGAATCAGGTTGTCCGCGCGATTGAAACTCTGGCCGGCGCCCGCGGCAGCGGTGCTTGCGCTGGCATTGCTGGCAGCCGGGTGCGGCGATCCCGCCGACCGGTCTGAGTCCCTCGGGGAAGCGTGGGTGGGACCGGCCACCCTGAACCTGCGGAACGAGATTCCGCTGAACTCGGGGGTGGCCGCTACCCTGAAGCATGGCCAGCGCGTAGAGATTGTGCAGCGGCGGCGGCGCTTCATCAAGGTGCGGGCACGGGGTGGAGCGGAGGGCTGGATCGAGCAGCACCTGCTGCTCAGTGCCGCGGAGATGGAGGCGCTGCGAGACCTCAACGAGCGCGCCGCCAGGCTGCACTCGCACGGCGCCGCTACGGTTTTCGATCTGCTGAATGTCCACACCACTCCGGCGCGGCAGGCGCCCAGCTTCACGCAGGTGAAGCAGGGGGACAGGATGGAAGTGTTGCTGCACCGGCGGCTGCCGCGAGTGACGCAGGAACGGCCGCCGCTGATCCCGCCGCCGCCCAAGAGACCGCCGCCCGCCAGGAAGAGGCGCAGCAAACCTCCTGAGGAGTTGCCGGCGCCCCCCTCGCCTCCCGGCCCGCCGGAAAACTGGCTGGAGCTGTCGCGAACCAATCTGCCCGATCCGGAGCCGGAACCCGAGCCGCCCAAACCGGTGCCGACCGACGACTGGACACTGGTGCGCCTCCCCTCCGGGCAGGCCGGCTGGGTGCTGTCGCGGCCCCTGTACATGGCCATTCCCGACGAGGTGGCGCAGTACGCCGAGGGCCAGCGCATCACCTCTTACTTCTCCCTGGGGGAGGTGCAGGACGGCGAGCTGAAGAAGCACAACTGGCTGTGGACCACCAGCAGCCGATCCGCCGAAGGGATCGAATTCGACAGCTTTCGAGTCTTCATCTGGAGCCTGCGGCGGCACCGTTACGAGACGGCCTACATCGAGCGGCGCCTGCGCGGACACTTTCCGGTAGAGATTCACCCGGTGAAGCTGGGGGAGACCACCTACCCCGGCTTTTCGGTGTGCACGGAACGCGAAGGGGGGGAGCGCGTCCGGCGCAGCTTCGCATTCATCGTGAATGTCGTACGGTCCGCAGGGGAGGGACCCTGCAAGGCCTTACCCCACATCCCCACAGAGCCGCCCGCCGCAGAGCCGCCGGAACTGGTGGCCGCGGCGAAGCCCGCCGGGCGGTCCATCGAGTCGATTCCCATCTACGGCCCCCTGATTTCCCGCATCAGCGGGCTGGCGCGCAAGTGGCTGGGAGACAGTTCAGAATAAGACGTTCGGGTACTGGAACTCCGGGATGCCGGTACCATTACCAATTGCCCTGTCGCGATGCACCGAATCGCCCCATGATCGGTGTAGATGAGACGGAACCAACGGATGGCAGCGGTGCTGCTGTGCACGGCTTGCCTGATATTGGCGGCGGGAACCGCCGCGCGGGCGGAAGGCGTGATGCTTCCCCCGATGCCGCCGGACGCCGGCTTGGTGATGTTCCTGCCGGTGCCTGGAGGGGATGGTTGGGGGACGGATCCGGGGCTCGTGCCGCCTCCGTTACCACCGTTGATGCCGGAACCGTGGCCTGGCGACGCGGTGTGGCTGCCGGTTTTGCCGGCGCCGCCGGGATCGGAGCCGGGATGGCTGCTGCCGACGTTCCCGTTCGACGGGGGCTTCCTGTGGATGCCGGCCCCGCCACCGCTGCCGGGCGACTTTCCCCCGCCGCCGCCCTTGCCGGTACTGCCTGACGGCCTTCCACCGCTCGCGCCGCTGCCGCCGGGCTTTGGGGCGGTGGACGACATCGGCCTCAGCGGACTGGCGATGGCTCCACCGCCTCCGGCACCTGCCGAGACCCCCGAGCCGGCCACGCTGCTGCTGGTGGGCGGTTTGCTGGCGGGCTTGGCCGGCTGGCGCCGCCGGTCCTGGAAGCGGCGGGCGCTCTGAACCTCACCCCGATGCAGTAGTTCTCACGCCGGTAAGGAGCCATCCACTCCAACTGTGAGATGGTCTGCACAAGCGGTGCTGCGCCGTTTGGCATAATCGGCATGAGGTAAACCGGTGAGTTTGAAAAAAATATTGGTGACAGGCGGCGCCGGCTACATCGGCTCCCACACGGTTTTGCGCCTGTTGGAACGCGGATACAAGGTGAGCGTGGTGGATAACCTCGAGCGCGGTTTCCACCATAACGTGCTCGAGGGCAGCGTATTCCACAAGCTGGACCTGGCCGAGACGGACAAGCTGGCGGAGGTGCTCGAAGGGCAGGACGCGGTGATCCATTTCGCCGCCTGGACGCTGGTGGGGGAGTCGATGGCGCAGCCGGAGATCTACTTCGGCAACAACGTGGGGGGATCGCTCTCGTTGCTGAAAGCCATGCTGCGGGCGGGTGTGAAGAAACTGGTGTTCTCTTCGAGCGCAGCGGTTTACGGCATTCCGAAGGAGTCCCCCATCGTGGAGAGCTGTCCGGAAGCGCCGGTGAACCCCTACGGGGAATCCAAGCGCATGGTGGAGATCATGCTGCGATGGTTCGACCAGATTCACGAGCTGCGCAGCGCCAGCCTGCGCTACTTCAACGCCGCGGGAGCCGATCCGCAGGGGCGGCTCGGAGAGGAGCACGACCCGGAGACGCACCTGATCCCGCTCTTGCTGCGGGCGGTCGAGACAGGGCAGCCGGCCACTATTTTCGGAGACGATTATCCAACCCCGGACGGCACCTGCATTCGGGACTACATCCACGTGAACGACCTGGCCGAAGCCCACATCCGCGCCTTGGAGTGGCTGGACGGAGGCGGGGCGACGGGGCAATACAACGTGGGGACGGGCCAGGGGCACTCGGTGCGGGAGGTGTTGGCGGCCGTGGAAGCGGTCACCGGCGTGAAGGTGCCTCACACGGTGGGGCCGCGCCGCGCGGGAGACCCGCCGGTACTGGTGGCCAACCCCGAGAAGCTGCGCCGGACGCTCGGCTGGAAACCCCAATACACCGGCCTGCGGGGCATCGTGGAGACCGCGTGGAACTTCGCGCGGCGGCGCGCGGCGGCGCCGCAACGCTGAAGGCTGCACGCGCCGGAGGGCCGTCCCTGCGCAGTTTCGCGATAGCCCGCGATGTATAATGAGAGGGAATCCGGCTCCATTTCTATCGATCTTGTTGATGATGCTGGGGGGTTCACAGGTAGGCGCCGTTCACCGGTAGTATGTTCGGTACGGTGCACGGGCCGCCTGATCGGGGTTCGCCGCCTGGGCAGGCGGCGGGGTTCGCAGTGAGGAAAAGGAAACACGATGAAAGAAAAAGGTACAGTGAAGTGGTTTAATGCAGCCAAAGGGTATGGCTTTATCCAAAGGGAGAACGGAGAAGACGTCTTCGTCCACTTCTCAGCGATTCAGTCGCAGGGTTACCGGACCCTGAACGAAGGTACGCAGGTGGAGTT
This sequence comes from Bryobacteraceae bacterium, assembly GCA_041685075.1. Classification (GTDB taxonomy): domain Bacteria; phylum Acidobacteriota; class Terriglobia; order Bryobacterales; family Bryobacteraceae; genus JAMCRM01. The sequence goes on along the minus strand of JAWLGN010000060.1, from coordinate 8,263 downwards.
TGAAGTGACACGCGGCCCTAAAGGGCTGCAGGCGGCCAACGTCACTGCGGCCTAGCGGTTTCGCGCGGGCCGGGCAGGCGCTTACGGCCGCCCGCAATCCGGCCCGCGCTCATCGTGTTATGGAGGTCTATGAGCAAGGAAGATAGTATTGAAGTCACCGGCACGGTATTGGAAAAATTTCCCAGCGGCCTGTTCAGCGTGCAGTTGGAACACGACCGCGTTGTGCTGGCTCACCTGGCGGGAAGGTTGCGCCGCAACCGGATCCGCGTTCTGGCAGGTGACAAGGTAACGTTGGAGTTGTCTCCCTACGATCTGACGAAGGGCAGAATCACATTCCGGCACCGCTAGGAGCCGGAGCCAAGCCTTCCTGTTTGTTCCCGAAAGCAGCTACGGCGAGGGCCGCCCGCGAGCGGAGCCGGCTTTCCCGATCAGTATCGGAATTCACATACAACGCAGCTTTTGCCATGCTACAAGTGTGAGGTGGGGCTACTGGGTGCCTTCCGCCGGTGACTACGCTGCCGTTCCAAGTGTGCCGATGACGACCTCCGTTCACCTCCCGCAGGTGGTCCGCGTTGCGGAAAACGGGGTGCCTGCGTAACTCCCTGTTCTGAAAGAGGATAGCATTGTCGACGAAAGAACCGATCCACCCCGACAATAAGCGTCGTGGCCGGTCGCGCAGGGGGCGAGCCGCTACAATCAACGCAGAGGGTCAGGTGGAGCGTTCACGAAGCACTCAGTCAACAAGGCAGCGCAAGCAGGCAAACGACCTGGTTGAGGATCTGACGGCGGTTCTGTCCCAGAAAGTTGTGGGGCAGCCGGCGGCGACGAAGGTCATCGTCCCGTACGTGCAGATGTACCAGGCGGGTCTGGCGCCCGAAGGGCGCCCGGTGGGTGTGTTCCTGTTGTTGGGGCCGACCGGCACGGGAAAGACCAAGACCGTTGAAGCGCTGGCCGAGGTGCTGCATGGCAGCGAGAAGAACATTCTGAAGATCGACTGCGGCGAATTTCAGATGGAGCACGAGGTGGCCAAGCTGATTGGCGCGCCTCCGGGTTACCTGGGGCACCGCGAGACCCAGCCGATGCTGACGCAGCAGCGGCTCAACGCGGTGACCAGCGAACGGTGCAGCCTCTCTTTGGTGTTGTTCGATGAAATCGAGAAGGCGGCGCCGTCGATGACGCGGCTGCTGCTGGGGGTGCTGGATAAAGGGCTGCTGCGGCTGGGCGACAACTCCACGGTGAACTTCGAGAAGAGCCTGGTGTTTCTCACCAGCAACCTGGGGTCCCGGGAGATGATGAGGGAGCTTCATCCGGAGTTCGGCTTCCAGTCCGCACAATCGGTGGAACGCGGCGATTTGACCAGCAAACTGCAGAACATCGCGGTGGTGGCGGTGCGCAAGCGGTTTTCGCCGGAGTTCGTCAACCGTATCGATTGCATCATCACTTACCAGCCGCTGACGGCGGAATCGCTCTCGACGATTCTGGATAAGCAGATCACAGATTTGCAGGACCACGTGAACACGCGGCTGGGGGCGCGGTCCTTCACCCTGGAGGTGCCGTTCGAGGCCCGGCAGTTTCTGCTGAGCCGGGGCACCAGCGCGGAGTATGGGGCGCGGGAGCTGAACCGCACCATTCACCGCTATCTGACGCAGCCGCTGGCCACCCTGGTGGCCACCGGGCAGGTGAATGCCGGGGCGCGCGTACGGGTGGACATAGGGCCGGACGGCGACGGGTTGAGCATCCACGCTCTGGAGGAGGACGAGGCCTATCTGCCGTCGCACCCCACGGTGCTGATCGTGGACGACAACCGCGACCTGCTGCACTTCCTGGAGCGGCTGATGGCCGATGCCGGCTGGACGCTGCTCACGGCGGAGTCGGCCGGGGAGGCCAAGCGGCTGGTGGCCGAACACAAGCCCAACGCCGCACTGCTGGATTACATGCTGCCGGACGGCAACGGGGTGGAACTGGGGGTGGAGTTTCTCCAGACCGTGCCCAACATGCTGGTGATCGTGATGACCGGGACCATTCTGCCGTCGGAGGAAGAGGCGCTCTGCGAGGAGCACAACTTCCCGGTATTGCGGAAGCCCTTCCTGGCCTCCGACGTAATGAACCAGATCCGCAGCCGTCTGCTGCCTGCCACCGCGGGCGTGCGCGCCTGAACCGCGCGCGCCCTTCTCTCAGCGGCGCCGCCCCGCGCCGTTTTACAATAGGTGTGTCTCACCAACCTGAATGCCCTCTTCAAATCCCGACATCCGTAATATCGCCATCATCGCGCACGTAGACCACGGCAAGACCACGCTGGTAGATGCCATGCTGCACCAGAGCGGCATCTTCGGCGACAAGCACGCGGCCGTCGAGCGGGTGATGGATTCCAACGAGCTCGAGCGCGAGCGCGGCATCACCATCCTTTCCAAGATCACCGGGGTGCGCTACCGCGGGGTGAAGATCAACATCGTGGACACGCCCGGCCACAGCGATTTCGGCGGCGAAGTGGAACGCGCGCTGAAGATGGTGGACGGGGTGATGCTGCTGGTGGACGCGAGCGAAGGCCCGCTGCCGCAGACCCGCTACGTGCTGAGCAAGGCGCTCGAAGCCGGGCTGCCGCCCGTCGTGGTGGTCAACAAGATCGACCGGCCGGACGCCCGCATCCAGGAGGTGCTCAACGAGGTCTACGACCTGTTCATCGACCTGGGCGCCGGCGAGGAGCAGCTCGAGTTTCCCGTCCTCTACACCAACGCGCGCACCGGCATTGCGAAGACCGCGCCGGATGCGGCCTCGAACGATCTGCGCCCGCTGTTCGACGCCATTCTGCGGCACGTCCCCTGTCCCGCGGGCGATCCCGGCGGCGTGCTGCAGCTCCAGATCGGCAACCTCGACTACAGCGAGTACCTGGGGCGGCTGGGCATCGGGCGGGTGGTTTCGGGCACGCTGCGGCTGGGAGACGAGGTGGGGATCGCCAGGCTCGACGGCTCGCTCGACCAGGCGCGCATCACCAAGCTCTACTCCTTCGAAGGACTCAAGCGCGTGGAAGAGACGGTGGGGCGGCCGGGCGACGTGCTGGCCATCGCCGGCATCGAAGGCATCGCCATCGGGGAGACCCTCACGCACCCGGAGACGCCGCTGCCGCTGCCGCCCATCCACATCGACGAACCCACCATCGCCATGACCTTCACCATCAACAGCTCTCCCTTTGCGGGGCGCGAGGGGCAGTGGGTGACGTCGCGCAATTTGCGGGAGCGGCTGGAGAAGGAGCTGCTCACCAACGTTTCGATCCGGGTGGAGGAACTCAACCCCGACACCTTCAAGGTGATGGGGCGCGGGGAGCTGCAGCTCGCCATTCTCATCGAGATGATGCGGCGCGAAGGCTACGAGCTGATGGTGGGGAAGCCGGAGATCCTGACCCGCGCCGTAAACGGCCGCGTCGAGGAGCCGCTCGAGCTGCTGGTGATCGACTGCCCCGAAACCTACGTGGGGGTGGTGATGGAGAAGCTGGGGGCGCGCAAGGGCCGCATCGCCAAGATGGTGAACCACGGTTCCGGGCGCGTGCGGCTGGAGTTCGACGTGCCCTCCCGCGGGCTGATCGGGCTGCGCGGCGAGATGCTGACCGATACGCGCGGGACCGCGGTGATGAACACGCTGTTCCAGGGCTACATCGAGTGGCAGGGCGAAATCGCTTCGCGCTCGACCGGGTCGCTGGTGGCGGACCGCGCGGGGCGGGCCACGGCCTACGCGATTTTCAACCTCCAGGAGCGCGGCCCCATCTTCATCAGCCCCGGCACCGAGGTCTACCAGGGGATGATCGTGGGGGAGAACTCGCGCGCAGTGGACCTGGACGTGAACATCGTCAGGGAAAAGAAGCTCACCAACATGCGTGCCTCCACGGCGGACGAAGCCATACGGCTGGTGCCGCCGCTGCTGCTGAACCTGGAGCAGGCCATCGAGCACATCCGGGACGATGAGTACGTGGAGGTGACCCCGCAATCCATCCGGCTGCGCAAGAAGATATTGGCCGCCAATCAGCGATAAACTGATCCTCTATGAGAAGCGCTCGGCTGGCCTGGCTATGGATCGTGGCGGCTGTGGTTTCCGCGGGCGCCTCCGAACAGGGGTTCACGCCGCTGTTCGACGGGCGTTCGCTCGACGGGTGGATCACGACGGAGGTGCGGGGCCGGGGATACCTGGTGGAGGATGGCATGCTGGTCTGCCCGCCCGACGGCGGCGGCAACATCTTCACCGAGAAGGAGTACGCCAACTTCATCCTGCGATTCGAATTCCGCATGGAGACGGACGGCAACAACGGGGTGGGAATCCGGTCGCCGGTGACGCGGCGGGTCTCGCGGGAGGGCATGGAGATCCAGATCATCGACGCCGAGGGTCCCCGCCACAGCAAGATGCGGCTGCGGCCGGAACAGTTCCATGGCTCGCTCTACGGGATGATTCCCGCGCGCCAGGGATTTCTGCGCCCGACGGGCGAGTGGAACGAGCAGGAGATCCAGGCCGACGGGCGGCGCCTGACCATCAAGGTGAACGGCGTCATCGTGCTGGACAACGATCTGGATATTGTGCGGGAGCCGGAGGTGCTGGAGAAGCATCCCGGGGTGAAGCGCGCCCGGGGCCACATAGGGTTTCTGGGGCACGGAACACGGGTGGAGTTCCGCAACATCCGCGTCCGGGAGTTGCCGTAGTGGCGGCCGCGGCTCTCTCAAAGGAGACACCGCACTAGCGTGACGATCGACTGGTTCCCGTTATGGCTCAGCCTGCGGGTGGCGAGCCTGGCGACCCTCATCTCGCTGGCGGCGGGGCTGTGGATCGCCTGGGTGCTGGCTAACTATCATTTCCGCGGAAAAGAGCTGCTGGACGCGGTGGTGACGCTGCCGCTGGTGCTGCCGCCGACGGTGCTGGGCTACTACCTGCTGGTGGTCCTGGGACGCATGAGCCCGCTGGGGCGACTCTACGAGAGCGTGGTGGGGCAACCGCTGGTCTTCACCTGGCAGGCGGCGGTGGTGGCCTCGACGGTGCACGCGCTGCCGCTCTTGGTGAAGATGGCGCGGGCGGCTCTGGAGAGCGTGCCCCACAGTTACGAGAAAGCCGCGCGCAACCTGGGCGCTTCGGAGTGGCGAGTGTTCTGGCGCGTGAGCCTGCCGCTGGCGCGGCGGGCGGTGGGAGCGGCGGCGGTGCTGGCGTTTGCGCGGTCGCTGGGCGATTTCGGCGCCACCCTGATGGTGGCGGGCAACATACCGGGCAGGACCCAGACGGCCGCGGTGGCCATCTACGACGCGGTGGAGAGCGGCAACACGCTGGTGGCGCGCGTGCTGGTGCTGATCATCTCGGCGCTTGGGATCGCGGTGGCCTATTTCGCCAACCGGCTGGAGCATCGAAAGGCATGATCGAGGCGCGCATCGCCAAGCGCTTCCCGCCGAGGGAAGAATCGGGCGCCTTCTCGCTGGAGATGGAGTTCCAGGCCGGCGCGGGGGTGACGGCACTGTTCGGTCCCAGCGGCGCGGGCAAGACCCTGACGCTCGATTGCATCGCCGGCTTCGCCACTCCGGACGAGGGCCGCATCCTGCTGGACGATGCGCTGCTGTTCGACGCCAAGGCGAAGGTGAACCTGCCGCCGCGCCGGCGCGACTGCGGCTACGTCTTCCAGAACTATGCGCTGTTCCCCCACATGACCCTGCGGGAGAACCTGCTGTTCGCGGCGGAGAGGTGGCCGCGGCTGGAGCGCCACCGGCGGGTGAAGGAGATGCTGGAGCGCTTCCACCTGGGCGAGGCCGCCGGGCGCCGGCCGCATGAACTCTCCGGCGGCCAGCAGCAGCGCTGTTCGATCGCCCGCGCGCTGATCCGCGCGCCGCGCCTGCTCCTGCTCGACGAACCCGCGCGGGGCCTGGACGCGCCGCTGCGGGCGGGGTTGTACGCCGTGCTCCGGCAGGTGCGCGCCGAGTTCGAGATTCCCATTCTGCTGGTCACTCACGACCTGGAAGAGTGCTTCGAGCTGGCCGATCGCATGCTGGTGGTACGCGGCGGCAGGCTGGTGCAGAGCGGGCCTCCGCGCAAGGTGCTGGACGAGCCGGCCGGGGTGGAGGTGGCGCGGCTGCTGGGCATCGCCAACATTTTTGCGGCGGAGATCGCGGCGCTCGATCCGGGGCGCAATACCAGCCGGCTGCGCCTGGAGAACGGAGAGCTGTGCGGGCCGTACCTGCCGGGCCACCTGCGCGGCGATCGCGTCTGGCTGTGCGTGCGCGCCAGGGAGTTGCGGCTGGCCGCACCGAACGGCTCGCGCAGCGGTCCCAACCAGGTGCCTGTGCGGCTGGAGCGCGCCGCAGAGCGCCCGCACGGCATGCGGCTGGAGTTCGCCGGCGGCATCGCGGTGGAGGTCTCCCGCGAAGAGTACGAGGCGCACAAGGATAATAAGGAATGGGTAGTTGAGTTCCCCCCGGACGCTCTGAGGGTGGTGAAAAGCCGTGAAACATCTGGATGAATACGCAGCGCTGGCGGCCGAGGCGCACGGGCATCTCTGCGCGGGCCAGATTCTGGGGCTTCGAATGGCGCTCTATGGAGTGCAGCTTCTGGGGCTGGAGGACCCTGCGGGCAAGGACCGCAAACGGCTGATTACCTTCGTCGAAATCGACCGCTGCGCCACCGACGCCATCCCAGTGGTGACCGGCTGCCGGCTAGGCAAGCGCACCCTCAAGTTCCGCGATTTCGGCAAAGTGGCGGCCACCTTCTGCGATCTTCAGGCCAACCGGGCTGTACGGGTAGCGGCGCGCGACAGCGCCCGCGACCGGGCGCGGGAACTCTACCCCGATATCGCCGACCGCAACCAGCGGGAGATGCGGGCCTACCGGGAGATGCCCGACGAAGAACTCTTCGCGCACTCCTGGGTGCGGGTGCGGTTGGGGCCGGAGGACCTGCCGGGGTTCAAGGACCGGGCCTCGTGCGAAGAATGCGGCGAGGGCATCCGCTCGCGGCGCGAGGTGGTGCGGGGCGGGCGGGTGCTGTGCCGCGCCTGCGCCGGCGAGCGCTATTACGAGCCGCTCTGATGCTGCGCTACTACATTACGGACCGCAAGGCGCTGGGAGGCGTCGAGCCGCTGGTGGAGGCGGTGGCGCGCGCACTGGGCGCCGGCGTGGAGCGCATCCAGGTGCGGGAAAAGGACCTCAACACGCGAGAGCTGGCGCTGCTGGTGCGGCGGATCGTGGCGCTGCCCAACCCGCACGGCGCGCGCATCCTGGTGAACGCGCGGGCGGACGTGGCGCTGGCCTGCGGGGCGCACGGCGTCCACCTGCCCTCGGACGCGCCGGCTCCGGCGGAGCTGCGCGCCATCGTTCCGGCGGATTTCCTGATCGGGGTCTCCTGCCACGCGGTGGAAGAGGTGCGCCGGGCGGAGCGCGAGGGGGCGGATTTCGCGGTCTTCGGGCCGGTGTTCTATACCGCGTCCAAAGCGCCCTACGGCCCGCCCCTGGGGGTGGAGAAGCTGCGCGATGCCTGCGCCGCCGTACGGATGCCGGTGCTGGCGCTGGGCGGCATCAGCGCAGCCAACACCGCCCAGTGCCTGGAGGCGGGCGCGGCGGGCATCGCCGGCATCACCCTGTTCCAGCGCCCCGCCTGAGGCTTCCGCCTGAGACTATGGCCGGGTACGCGGGCTGGTCCGCACCTTTTCGAGCAGCGCGGAGAGTTCCCGCACGATGTCCGGGTGTTTGGCGGCCACGTTGGTGGTCTCGCCGGGATCGGCGGCCAGGTTATACAGCTCGAGCGGCTGCGGGCTGCCGGGCTCGGGGCGCGTCAACAGCTCGCGCCGGCTTCCTTCGCCCTCGGGAATCAGTTTCCAGTCGCCCTTCCGGATGGCCACGCCGCCGGCGTGCTGGACGATGTACTCGCGGCCCTTCCTGGATTCGCCGAGCAGCGCGGGCAGCAGGCTGAAGCTGTCCGGTCCCGCATTGCCGGTGAGGCGCTGCCCGGTGAGCGCGCCGAGGGAGGCCATCAGGTCCACCTGGCTGATCAGCGCATCGGAGGTCGTGCCGCGGCGGATTTGCCCCGGCCAGCGCGCCAGCATGGGCGCGCGGGTGCCGCCCTCGTAGATGCTGTACTTGCCCGCGCGCAGCGGGCCCGCCGCCTTGTGCTTCCCCACTTTCTCCACCGCCTGATCGGCATAGCCGTCGTCGAGCACGGGACCGTTGTCGCTGGTGAAGATCACCAGGGTGTGGTCGGCCAGTCGGAGCCGGTCGAGGGTTTCGAGAACGCGGCCCACGGACCAGTCGAGCTGTTC
>JAWLGN010000059.1:0-21814 GCA_041685075.1 Bryobacteraceae bacterium | reverse complement strand
AGGGCGCCGGAGCATCCTTCCGCCAGATCATCGACCTGGCCGATTGGGACCGCTCCCTCATGACCAACGTTCCGGGCGAATCGGGCGACCCGGCCAGCCGCCACTACGACGATCTGCTGGCCGAATGGGCCGAAGGGCGATACCATCCCATGCTCTTCTCGCGCCGCGCCGTGGAGGCCAACACGCGCGAGCGGATCTCGCTGATTCCGGCCGCCGCCACCGCCATGGCGAAGCCCGCCGCCGCGTCGGCGAAGTAGTGATAGCGCCCGTAGACGGTGGCGGTGGCGATCAGCACCGCCAGCACCAGCAGAAGGCGGCCCACCCAGCGCCGTTCCGGCAGCAGCCGCAGCATCCCGAAGGCGGCGCCGAAAGCGGCGGAAACGTGCGCGCTGGGAAAGACGCTGGTATGGATCCCCTGGCCTCCCAGGTACCACCCGTTGAAGCGCCGGAAGATACTCTGGTATGCCGGCATATCGGCACCGGGGAAGACCGTGCGAGGCGGCTCGGAGGGCCAGAAAGGAAACTGCCAGTAGGCCAGCAGTACGGCCAGCAGAAACACAAACAGGAATTCGTCCGAGCGCTTGCGGCGCCCGTAGACAAACAGCATCGCCACCGAGAACGGCCCCAGCACATAGACCAGCGCGTAGCTGATTTCGAGCAGCGCCGGCAGCACCGGGCCGAGCGACTCCACTACGGCGCGCAGCCCGCCGGCGAGCAGCGCGCGATCCCACCCCACCCAGAGGGTTTCCAGCCTGTGCGCCAGGTGCGGCTGCGCGAACCAGCCCATTTCCCGGTAACTGAGGAGCATGAGAGGAAAGGGATACCAGTCCCGGATGACGCCCAGCATGCGCCCGTGCCGGAAGGAATCGGCGTAGGCCAGCAGGGGGAAGCTGGCCAGAATGGCGGCGTTCAGCGCCAGGGTGACGGTGGGGATGGGGGACCTGAGGGGGAGCAGTACCGCCAGCAGCGAAAGGTAGCCGAAGTTCACCGCCAGCAGCCGCTCGGAATCGCGCAACACGAGCCCAGCGTAAACGGCGGCAGGGCGGCGTTTGTCACGAAATCGTCAGCCGGCTGCCCATTCTTTGCGTCTGCGGCGTCCGGATGACGCGGCTCACGTCGAAGCCCTCGGCGGCGGCGGTGCGGAGAATGCGGGCGAGCTGCTTTTCCTCCATATGCGGGCTGCGGGAGAGCACCCAGAGGTTGTCGCGGCCGGGTTCGCCCACCAGCGCCCAGCGGTAGCCGGGGTCGAGGTCGATGATCCAGTAGTCGCCGGTAAAGGGCCAGAAGAACTGCACTTTCAGAGTGGAGGCGGATCCGTCGGGCCAGGCCCTCCCGGAGACCGACTGGTACGTGCCGTCCTCCCTCACGCATTCGTTGAGCACGTTGATCCCGCCGTCGGCGCGCAGCGTGTAGGTGGCGGTGACGTCGCGCTCGCAGTGCCGCTCGAAACGGTTAGGCAGGCGTGCGATTTCATACCATCTTCCGGCGTAGCGTTCGAGATCGACGACCGGGGCCAGGCGCATGCCTTTTCGCCTCCTCGCGTTCCGCAGCACCAGCAGCGGCACCCCCACCCCCGCGGCCAGCAGGAGCAGTCTTGCGATAGCGGTTCCCATATCCTTGCGGTAAGCAGATTCCGCGCCATTGCGGGCAAGCCCCCTGTGACTTTAGTCATACCCGCGGCGCGCGCGGGCTGGATATGGTGTCCTCATGAGACGTCAGGATCACCGTTCCGGGCTGTGGAAGCACGGACTTCTCATTACTCTACTATTCGGCTTCACCGTCATGATTGTCGGGGGCGTGACGATGTACCGCAGCCGCGCGCCGATTCCCGAAACCGTGGTGGACCCTTCGGGCGCCACCCTGTTCACCGCGCGCGACATTCAGGAGGGGCAGGATCTTTTTCGCAAGCGTGGTCTTATGAACTACGGCTCCGTGCTGGGCCACGGAGCGTACCTGGGACCCGACTTCACCGCTCAGAGCCTGCATTGGATGAAAGAAGCCATGCGGGAGCGGAAGGCGGGGGGCGCCTACGATTCCCTGAGCACCGCGCAACGCGCCGCCGTTGACGCGGCCATCGCGGAGGAGTTGAAAACCAACCGCTACCGCGAGGGCGTGCTGCAATTCACCGCGGACCAGGCGGCCGGCTGGCACTCGGTCGTGAGGCGCTATCAGAAGCTGTTTTCCGAGGGCGAGGGCGAACATGCCATGCCGGCGACCGCCCTGCTGCCCGAGCGCGAAGGCGGTGGCGACAGCGCCATGCGGGCCGAAGCGGCGCGCAAACTGGCCGCGTTCGTCACCTGGACGGCCTGGCTCTCGGTGGCCAAGCGCCCGGAGGCGAACCACTCCTATACCAATAACTGGCCCTACGACCAGGCCGCGGGGAATACCGCCACGGCCGGCTCCATGATGTGGTCGGCCGTAAGCGTGGCCACCCTGCTGATGTTCCTGGCGCTCATCCTGTACGTGCATAACCGCTACCGGCTGGGAATGGAGGACGTCGAGAATCCCAACCTGAAGTTCAACGTGGCGGCGCTGCCGTTGACGCCGTCTCAGCGCGCCGCGGCCAAGTACTTCGTGGTGGCGCTGCTGTTGTTCCTGATGCAGTCGATGCTGGGCGGCAAGATGGCCCACGACTACGTGGAAGGCGCCAGCTTCTACGGCATCCCCATCGCACAGAACCTGCCGTTCAACCTGGCGCGCACCTGGCACCTGCAACTGGCCATCTTCTGGATTGCCACCGCCTGGCTGGGGATGGGGATCTTCATCGCGCCGCTGGTGACCGGCCGCGAGCCGAAGCACCAGCGCACCCTGGTGAACGTGCTGTTCGGTGCCTTGGTGGCGGTGGTGGTGGGAAGCATGGCGGGCGAGTACCTGGCCTACCGGGGGATGCTGGGCGAGAGCTGGTGGTGGCTCGGCACGCAGGGCTGGGAGTACCTGGAACTCGGCCGCTTGTGGATGCTGTTGCTCATTGCCGGCATGGGGATCTGGCTGTATATCGTCTTCCGCGGGCTGCGCGGCGCGCTCAAGGCGGAATCCGACCGCGGCGGCCTCACCCACCTGCTGCTCTACTCCTCGGCGGCCATCCCGGTGTTCTACTGCTTCGGGCTGTTCGTGCAGCGCGATAGCCACATCACCATGGCGGACTACTGGCGCTGGTGGCTGATTCACCTCTGGGTGGAAGGCATGTTCGAGGTCTTCGCGGTGGTGGTGATCGGCTTCCTGATGGTGCGGCTGGGACTGGTGACGGCGCGCTCGACGCTGCGGGCCATCTACTTCCAGCTCGTGATCCTGCTGGGCAGCGGCATCATCGGGACGGGCCACCACTACTACTGGATCGGGGCGCCGGAGGCCTGGATGGCGCTGGGCAGCGTCTTCTCCGCGCTGGAGGTGATCCCCCTCACCCTGCTGATGGTGGAGGCCTACGGGCAGTACCGCGTGATCAAGCAGGGCGGCATCCATTTCCCCTATGCCGCGGCGTTCTGGTTTCTGATTGCGACGGCCTTCTGGAACCTGTTCGGCGCCGGGGCCCTGGGCTTCCTCATCAACCTGCCGTTCGTGAGCTACTTCCAGCACGGCTCCTTCCTCACCGCGGCGCACGGGCATGGCGCGCTGATGGGGGTCTACGGGATGCTGGCCATCGCGCTGGCGCTGTTCTCGCTGCGGAATATCGTGCATCCGGAGGCCTGGAAAGAGAAGTGGATCATGACCGGCTTCTGGGGCCTGAACATCGGGCTGATGGGGATGATCGTGGTGACGCTGTTCCCGGTTGGTGTGATGCAGGCGCTCGAGTCGTTCAACAACGGCTTCTGGTCGGCGCGGTCGCTGGAGTTCTACCGGCAGCCGCTGGTGCACACGCTGCTGTGGCTGCGCATCATCCCGGACATGATCTTCATCTTCGCCGGTATCGTGCCGCTGGTGGCGGCGGTGTGCTGGGGTTTCCTGAACCTGCGGCGCGCGGCGCTGCCGGTGGGGCACGAGATCGAAGCGCCTCAAGAGGGCGAACTGACCGGGCAGACCCGCTAAAGCCGTTTCACTGTCCCGCCCGGGCCGCCAGTCTGTAGAGCTGGCGGCCCAGGGCGCAGGCCGGAATCAGGAGATCGTCGGGCGTGGTCAGGTTGAAGTGCGGGACCACCGCGAAGACCGGAAGGTTCATGAGGGCCTCGATCTCCTCGATATTGAGGTACATCTCCCTCGGCGCCTGGTTCAACACCAGGCGCGTTTTTTCTTCACCGACGCCTTCGCCGAGCAGCCGCTCCAGCAGCCGGCTGGCGTTTTTAGCGCCGGCAGCTCCGGGGTGAAGACCGGGAACAACTGGTCGGCAAAGCGCGCGGCATCGCAGGCGGCGGGAGTCCAGCCGTGCCCGAGATCGAGTACGCTCCAGCGGTACCGCGCCCGGATGTAGCTGACGAATTCCCGCAGGCGTCCGGCGGAGAAGGTCTCGCGCGTGGCGGGCAGCACGTCCAGGCCGCCTGGAGCCGCGGAAACCTGGGCGCGCCAGCGGCCCGCATCCGTGGCGGGAATGTGCTCCATGGCACCGGGTCCGGCCAGCAGTGCCCTCCGGCCGCAGCCCGCGCCGCGCGCCGCCAACTCCCCGGCGACGCGGCAGGCGAGGGTGGTGGCGCCGCAGCCGCTTCGAGCCGAGAGAAAGGCCAGCACGCTGCCGCCTGCCGCTACGCCGCATGGTTGAAGCAGCTCCTGCGATTTACGTTCCAGCAGCTTGCGCAGGGTGAAGTGCATGGGTGGGTAGAGATAGTCGTCCACGCCGGCGCGCACGGCCCGGAGAATGGCTTCCGAGTCCGCTGCCCTATCGAGCGCCACCACCATGGCGGGCGCCGCCAGCCGGAGGGATTCCACGGCATCGTCGAGCGAGGTGGGCAGCTCACTGATCTCGAGCAGCACTATCTGCGGCTGCGCCCGCGCGACCTGCGCGAGAAAGGCCCGCCGGGAGGAGAAACAGGCGCAGTCGGCCACTACGCGGACCGGCGAAGCCTCGAGCACCTCGGCGGCTTCGGCACGAAGCTCCCGGTGCCCGATCGCCAGCGCCAGCTTTATCGGAAGCACGCCGCCTCTCGATCAGGGTTCGAGGCTATCTCCCAGGGTTTGGAAGCGGGCACTCACGGCGGCGGGGAGGTCGATCTCGCGCACGGCGGCGGCGGCCTTCTCCGGCAACTCCTGCAGAATGGCGTCCAACTCGGGCTTTGCCGTCTTGTGTATGGCCTCGTAGCCCAGGGCGTCGGCAATCAGGCAAGCCGCGCGTACCAGCCCCACGGTAGGGTTCTCGCCGGCCGCGTCGGGTGCGTGGTGGCCTCCGGCCACGGCTTGAAACTCGTCCGGCAGCCCCCAAATCCGCGTCAGGCAGGCGCCCGCTTGTCCGTGATCCATTCCGAACAGCCGTTCCTCCTCCTCCAGTACGCGCGCTTCGTCTTCGTACTCGGGAGCGAGGGAACCGTCGGTCAGGCAGGGGTAGGTGGCCATCAGGCCGAAGCGGCCCAGGTCGTGCATCAGCCCGGCCATGTAGCCGGCTTCGCGGGATTCCCCATAGGCGGGCGCCAGTTCCTCCGCCGCGAAGGCGCATGCCAGGCTGTGGCGCCACGCCCGGCGGCACGCCTCGGTGTCCTCCAGGCTGCGGGTGAACGACTGCATGGCCACCGTCAAGGCGATGCTCTGCATGCGCTCCAGCCCCAGCACCGTTACCGCCCGGGCGATGGTGCGCACCGGCACCTTGCCGCCGTAAAGCGCCGAATTGGCCAGGGTCATGACTTCGGTGCTGAGGCCCGGGTCGGACTCCAGCAGGCGGGTCACTTCCCGCACCTCCGGCTCGCCGATTGCCAACGTTTTCAGTAGCTTGAGCGCCACCGGGCGGAATACCGGCAGCCGGCACAGCGACCGGTAGGTTTCCCCGGCCTGCGCGGGGCCGTCGGCCGCGTTCACTTGCATCTCCCGCAATACCTCCATCCTGCTCATCGGATGGAATGGCGCGGGCGAGAGGAAAAGCTACGCGCGCGGCCGGCCGGAGGCCGCCAGCAGGCGCTCCACGTTGCGGAACAGGATGTTCTCCCGGTCCTCGGGAGTGAGAAACGCGTTGCGCACCCGCGCGATTACGCCCGAGGGTTCGTTGATGGTGAAATCCGAGCCGTAAAGGACCCGGTCCGAGCCGATCTCCTTCACCGCCTTCTCCAAAATCCCCACCCGCTCGATGCCTGAGCCGGAAATATCGATGGAACAGTTCTTGTGCGCCGCCACGATCGCGATGCGCCGGGCGATGTCCTTCTGGTTGCCTCCCAGATGGGGGAAGACGATGGTGTTTTCCGGGTAATTTTCGGCCAGGTGCTGCATTTCCTCGGCGTTGGCGTGGATCTGAATGACCAGGCGCAGCTTCGCGGCCAGCTTCATCACCTGGTCCCATTCGGGCGTGTCGTAGCGGTAACCGGTCATGTAGTTGCAGAACTCGCCCAGCCAGCGGAAGCCGAGCCGGTGGCACTCCTCGATCTCGCGCAGCGCCTCCTCGATGCGGAAAGGCGTAACCACGCAGCTCGGCTGGAAGCGCCCGCGGTACTTCTCCGCGTATTTGGCCACCTCGCGGTTGCCGGCCACGTAATCGGCGGGCGCTTGGGCGGTGTTGCTGCGGGCCGCGGAGATCACGCCGCGGCGTACGCCGCATTTATCGAGGTAGGCGACGAACTCGGGCATCTTGCGGGTTACCAGGTTCCACTGGAAGACCTCTCCGTTTTCAGACGGGGTATGGAGGTGGGCGTCGAAGATGCCGCGCCGGGACTCGGCAACGGCATCCTGCGGCAGCGGCTCACCCTTGACGAAACGGACCAGGCTCACCAGCGCGCCCGCCAGGAAATGCCGGCGATGAAAGTAGGACATCCCTGGATTATACGCGCGCGCCGGCGATCCGGACGGTGCCGGCGGCGAGCGCGCTGACGCGCGGGCCGGGCAGCACGATGCCTGCCAGGTTGAGCGGGTCGGCGGTGGAGACCGTCACCTCGCGGACGTCGCCGTTCTCGCCGGAGCGGCGCAGCGCGCGCAGCAGGTCGAGCGCTTCGGGGCGGGCGAACTGCTCCCCGACGAAGCCGGCCAGGAAGCGCCCGCCGCGAATTTCGCCGCGCGCCTCCATGCGGCGCAGCGCGCCGAGCAGGTCGCGCCAGGGCGGGGCCAGGGCTTCGCGGGCCAGCAGATCGCGGAAGACCACGCCCCAGCGGGCCAGCAACAGGCGGGCGAAGTTCTCCGCAGGCACGCCGGGAGCGGCCGGCAGACCGTCGCGCAGCAGCGCCCAGCGCCCGGCGGCATGGCGCGGACGGGCATGCCGGC
The DNA here is from genome assembly GCA_041685075.1 of Bryobacteraceae bacterium. Lineage (GTDB taxonomy): Bacteria > Acidobacteriota > Terriglobia > Bryobacterales > Bryobacteraceae > JAMCRM01. The sequence goes on along the minus strand of JAWLGN010000059.1, from coordinate 14,497 downwards.
CGCGCCCTTCGCCTCTGCGGCGGCGGGGGTCGAGCAGCGAGCGCAGGTTTTCGAAACCATCGGCCGTCACCAGCCCCGCTGCCACCAGTTCCCAGAGGGCGTCCTCGACCTCGCTGGCCAGCCTGCCCGTGGCGCGCACCAGGTCCGGGAAGAAGGAGGCGCCACGGCGCTGGAGCGCCTCCAGCACTTCGCCCGCGGCGTGCGAGAGCGGCGGCGAACCCCCGGCCGCCAGCAGCCAGCCGGCGTCTTCGCGCAGGAACACGGCCAGCGGCGCGACGCGCGTGGGCCGCACCCGGCGTCCCGGCTGCTCTTCGTCCTCAAAAGCGGGGTGGGGGGAGAGGCGCCCCCACATCACCTCGCCCGAGAGGCAGAGGCGGTCCAGGTACTCGGGGCTGTAGCGCGCCACGCGGCGCGGCAGGATGTCGGACTCCCAGGCCGCGGCGGGGATTTCGTAGCCCTGCAACTGCCGGATGATCTCCAGGGTGCCGTCGGGGCCGTGCAGTTGCGCGCCGGGCGCCACGTGCTGCCAGCGGGCCAGAAAGCGCATGAAATCGGCGGTCGAGACGGGCTCGATCTCGCGGCGGAGGCGCCCTATGGTGAGGCGGTGGATACGGGCGAGCAGCCTGCGGTGGCACCACTCCGGCTCCGGCGTGGGCGCGCCGGTGAAGTTGCCACGCAGGACCTGGCCCTCGGCCTCGAGCTGCGCGAGCGCGATGTCCACGGTTTCTCGCGGCAGCGCCAGCCGTTCCGCGAGGTCGGCAGCGGTGGTGGGGCCGCTCGATTCGAACCACCCGCGCAGGATCTCGGCGGCGCACTGCTCCACCGTGCCGGGTAGCCCGCGCGGCGGCCGCACCGCGGCGATGGGTGGAGCGAGGGTGGCGTCCGGCTGCACCGCACGGGCCATCTCCAGCCGCTCGGCCGCCACCCAGAACTCGCTCCCGGCGGTGGTGGTGAGCCGCGCGGCGCGGCCGGATGCTGCCAATTCGCTGAACCACGGCTCCCACTCGGGCACCGGCGGTGCCAGCACCAGGGTGAGGAGCGCTTCGTGCAATTCATCGGGGTCTCGCACCACCGGCCAGGATTCGGCGGCCACCTCCGCGATGGCCGCGGGATCGAGAATCCCCGCACCGTCCGCGACATCCGTGCGCAAGGAGCGCCGGAGCGCCACGGCGCGCGCCCGCCGCTCCTCGAGCGGCGCATCGTCGAGATAGGCGTACGGGTTGGCGTTGAGGATCTCGTGGGAGAAAGGCGAGGGCTCGGCCGTGTCGATGGCGGAAGTTCGGATGGCGCCGGCGCGAATGGCGCGCAGAAGCGATTGGATCCCTTCCAGGTCCATGGCTTCCCGCAGGCAGTCCCCTATGGTCTCCTTCACTAGCGGGTGGTCCGGAATGCGCACCTCGCCGGTAAGGTTTTCCGCGCAGGCGGCCTGGTCCGGGAAGACCGCGGCCATGAGGTCGTCGGCGCGCATGCGCTGGATGGGGGGCGGCACCTTTTTGCCGCCGCGGTAGCGCGGGATGGCCAGGGCTCGCGAGGCGTTCCAACGCCAGCGCGCGGTGAACATGGGGGCGTCGAGCAGCGCCAGGGTGAGGACGCGCTCCACGGTCTCCGGCTTCAGGAACTCGAAGACGATCTCCAGCGGAAAGGCGTGCTGCTCGCCGAGCGAGAGGACGATGCCGTTGTCCGTTGCGGCGGCCTGCAATTCGAAGTTGAAGGTGCGGCAGAAGCGCTTGCGCAGCGCCAGTCCCCAGGCGCGGTTGATGCGCGCGCCGAAGGGGGCGTGGACGACGAGTTGCATTCCGCCGCCTTCATCGAAGAAGCGCTCCGCGACAACGTGGTCGACGGCTGGCACCGCACCCAGGGCCGCGCGGCCCGCGGCGACGTAGTCGATGGCCTGCTCGATGCCCGGGCGGTCGAGGCCGCAGGCGGCCGCGAGTTGCGCGGCGTCCTCCCGCGCCAGGTCTTCGCGCAGGCGGGAGACGGCGGCCGAGAGTTCGCGGGTGCGGCCGGGGGCCTCGCCGCGCCAGAAGGGGATGGAGGGCGGAGCGCCCTGGGCATCTTCCACGCGCAGGCGCCCCGGCTCGACGCGCCGCACGCGCCAGGAGCCGGTGCCCAACAGGAAGACGTCGCCGATCATGCTTTCGACGGCGAAGTCCTCATCAACCGTACCGATGACAGTGCCCTCGGGTTCGACGACCACCGCGTAGTTGGCGGTATCGGGGATGGCGCCGCCGGAAGTAATAGCGGCCAGGCGCGCGCCGCGGCGGGCACGCAGCCGGCGGTTCACCAGGTCGCGGTGCAGCCAGGCGCCGGCGCGTCCGCGATTGCCGCTGATGCCCTCGGCGAGCATGTCCACCACGGCGTCGAAGTCCCGGCGGGCGAGATGGCGGTAGGGCCAGGCGCGGCGCACCAGTTCGTACAGCTCGTCCTCGCCCCATTCGCCCGCGGCGCAGGCGGCCACGATCTGCTGGGCGAGGATGTCGAGCGGCGCACGAGGGATTTCCAGCCGATCGAGATCGCCCTCCCGGATGGCCCGCACCAGCGCCGCGCATTCGATGAGTTCGTCGCGCGTGGTGGCGAAGAAGCGGCCCTTGGGAGTAGCGCCCACCCAGTGGCCCGAGCGACCCACCCGTTGCAGCGCGATGGCGATCGAGCGCGGCGAGCCGATCTGGCAGACCAGGTCGACGGTGCCGATGTCGATGCCGAGTTCGAGCGAGGCCGTCGCCACCACGGCGCGCAGCTCTCCGGATTTCAGGCGCCCTTCGGCCTCCAGGCGCAGGCGGCGCGAGAGGCTGCCATGGTGCGGCAGCACGGCGCCTTCGCCCAGCCGCTCATTGAGCTGGTGCGCCACGCGCTCGGCCAGCCGCCGCGTGTTGACGAAGACCAGGGTGGTGCGGTGGGCCCGGATCAACTCCGCCAGGCGACCGTAGATTTCGGCCCACATCTCGTTGCTCGCCACCGGACCGAGTTCGTCGCGGGGTACCTCGACGGCCAGGTCCATGTCGCGTCGCTGGGGCACGTGGATGATGCGCGCGGTTTCGCTCAGAAACTCCGCCACCTGCTCGATGGGCTTGACGGTGGCGGAGAGGCCCACGCGCTGCGGCCGCGCGCCTCCCGATTCCGCCACCAGGGCGTCCAGGCGCGCGAGCGTGAGGGCCAGGTGCGAGCCGCGCTTATCGCCGGCCACGGCGTGGATCTCGTCGACGATGACGGTGCGGGCGCCGCGCAGCATCTCGCGCGGGCGGGCGGCGGTGAGCAGGATGTAGAGCGACTCCGGCGTGGTGACCAGGATGTGCGGCGGGAGCCGGCCCATGCGCTGCCGCTCCCAAGCGGGCGTGTCGCCGGTGCGCAGCGCGGCGCGGATGGGCGGGATGGGCTCCCCGCGGCGCGCCGCCAGGGCCGTGATGCCGTCGAGCGGGATCTCCAGGTTTTTGTGGACGTCGTTGCCGAGCGCCTTGAGCGGCGAGACGTAGATCACTTCGGTACAATCGGCCAGGGTTCCGGCGCGCGCCTGCCGCACCAGGCTGTCGATAGCGATGAGGAAGGCCGCCAGGGTCTTGCCGGAACCTGTGGGAGCGGAGATCAGCACGTCGCTGCCGGCGCGGATCTCCGGCCAGCCCTGAATTTGCGGCGCGGTAGGGCGGCCAAACCGCTCCTGGAACCACTTCGCAACCAGGGGATCGAAACCGGCGGGCAGACCCTCAGGGGCCACCATGCTTTCAGTCTAACCGGTTGGCTACCGCCGCCGCAGCGTCACGTAATGGACCCCCACGGTGGTCTTCCCGGCGGCCACTTCGGCCTCCAGGCGGCCCTCGCCGCGCGGTATCTCTACCATGCCGAGATCGCAGGACGTGTCGCCCTTCGCGATGGCCTTTCGGGCTACGGCGCCGTTCGATGCGAACCGCACCTCGCCGTCCTCCGCCGCGGGTGCCATCAGCACGGATGCTTCGTACCTGCCGGCAGCCGCGACGAACACCTCCCAGTGGCCGAGGGAAGTGGCGCTCCAGCCGGCGCGCGGGCCTCGCCAATCCTGCCGGGTGAAGACGGTGGGGTTCTCGTGCGGCGTCCCCACGTGGATTCTCGGCGGGGCAAAACCGCGCGTCGCCGAAACATCCCGGAACCACGCCTCGTACCGTTCCCGGAGCTGCGCCACAATTTTCGGGTGTTGGGCGGCCACGTCGCGCGATTCCGCGGGATCGTTTTCCAGATCGTACAGTTCCTTGCCGTCCACCAGTTTCCAACGCTCGGTGCGCGCCGCGCAGGCGCGGAACGGCTGCGGCTCGTCGCCGCGGTGCCACTGGAAGAACAGGGTGCGGTCGGGCCAGGCGCTGCCATTCCCGCGAACCAGCGGCATGAGGCTTGCTCCGTCGATCTTGATCTCCTTCGGCGCCGGTACCCCGCATGCCTCCAACAGCGTGGGGAGCATGTCGATATCGGCGGCCAGCCGGTCCACTTTCGTGCCCGGCTTGACCACCCGCGGCCAGCGCAGGAAGCACGGCACCCGGATGCCGCCTTCGTACACCGTCCCCTTGTTCCCCCGCATCCCGGCGTTGAATCGCCCGCGATGCTGCGGTCCGTTATCGGTCATGAAGACGACGATGGTGTCCCGCTCCAGGTCCAGTTCCTTCAGCTTTGCCAGCACCCGGCCGATGTTGTCGTCCATGTTGGTGATCATGCCGTACAGCCGGGCGGTCGTCTCGTCCAGACCCATGGCGCGATACGGGGCGGCGTAGCGCTCCGGAACTTCCAGAGGCGTATGCGGGGCGTTGGTCGGAAGGTAGACAAAGAAAGGCTGCCGGCGATGTTTCTCGATGAACTTCAGGGCCTCGCCGGTGTAGATATCGCTGCAGTAGCCCTTGAAGCGCTCCAGCTTGCCGTTGTGCAGCAGGATGGGATCCGTGTAGCTGCCGCCGCCGGGTACGTCGGACGGCTGCCGCAGTCCGCCCCCGCGGATCACGACCGCCTCCTCGAAACCCTGGTCGATTGCCCGCAGCGGATAGTTGTCCCCCAGGTGCCACTTGCCGAAGATTCCGGTCCGGTATCCCGCGCGCGCCAGCAACTCCGCGATGGTAGTCTCGTCGCTGTGCATCATGGAGCGGCCGAGGAATGTGTCCACCACGCCGGTGCGGTAGTAGTAGCGGCCGGTCATCAGCGCCGCTCTCGTGGGCGAGCATACCGGGCTGGAGTGGAATTGCGTGAACTGCACGCCTTGCCGCGCGATGGAATCCATGTTGGGGGTGCGGAGGTGCGGATTCCCGTGAATGCCTACATCGCCGTATCCCTGGTCGTCGGTGAGGATGAGGATGACATTTGGGGGGCGGGTTGTTGAAGCGGCGGCGGTCCCCACGAGACCCGCCGCTACGAACGCACGCCGGCTGAGACCGGCGCCTCTGTGGCGAGTCGCTTCCCGATTCATAGGCGTAGTGTAGCAGCCGGCCGGCTTATGCCACGCCCGAACCGGCCTATGTCGTGGGTTTGAGAAGGTCGAAACGGCGCGGCCGATCGAGCTCGGCCGCCGTGCGGCGGACCGCCGGTGCAGCCGGGGGCCGGGCAGACCGGAGGCTCCCGGCTGGATGGCAAATCAAGTTGTCAACGGCCGACCCCAATGGTACATTGGAATTGCCCGGAAGCGGGAGTAATTCAGTGGTAGAATGCCAGCTTCCCAAGCTGGACGTCGCGGGTTCGAGTCCCGTCTCCCGCTCCAATTAAATCAACAACTTGGGGCTCCTGGCGAAAGTAGCTGGCTCCGTTTGGCTCCATTAGTTCACCCACAATGAGGTTTCGAGCCGGTTGACGGCTTCCCGGCGGCGCGACAGCGAGGTTTCCGTGTACACGTTCTCGTTGACGTCCACCGTGTGGCCCATCTGTTCGGCCCGGACTTTCGGATCAACATCGAGATCCTTGAGCAAGCAGTTGTGCGTCTTCCGCATTACCTGGAAGTTGACCCAGCCCAAGCCGACCGCTTCCAGGTGCGGCCGGAAATGTCGCCGCCAGCAGTTGTCCTTGGAGAGCGGCGTGGTGCCCTTCTCGGACGGGAAAACCCAAGCGTCGGGACTCCTGTCCCTAGAGAGTTCCCGCCATTCCCGAATGGCTTCCACCAGGCCGTCCGAGAGTGCGGCCCAGCGCACGGACCGGGGTGTCTTGGGGGTGTCGAGGTCGCCGCGGTAGACCCGCTCCCGGATGTCGGCGAACTCCCGATCCAGGCGCACCCACTTCAGGGCGAAAATTTCCCCCGGCCGCATGCCGGCGACGATGGCCAGCCGGGCGATGAGCCGCTCCCGCATGGCCAGAACGCTGAAAGATTTCTGCACCTCCTCCCTGGTCATCACGGCGGTGTTCGGCCGCGGGCACTCCCGCGGCGTGAAGAGGAGCTCGGCCGGATTGCGCGTCAGGATCTCTTCGTCCAGCGCCATCCGAAAGATCTGCCTCAGGTCCCAGCGCAAGTGATCCACGATGCTGAAAGAGAGCCCCGCGGCGGCCTTCCGATCAAGAAAATTCTGCAACTCTTCCCGCCGGAAGGCCCGGAGCTTGCGGGCCGCAAACTCCGGATAGAGGTGATGCTTGATGCGGTCCTCGTTGCAGAGCGCGGTCGTGCGTTTCCACTTGCGACGAAAAAACGGCAGGTACACCTGCCGCACGAAATCGCCGAACAGCCACCCGTCGGCGAGCCGGGCTTGCCCGGCGTTGAAGGGTACAAGTAGGGCGGCGAGCGCAGCTTGCGCTTGGGTTTTATTCATCTCAGGTTTCCTGCCAAGCACCTGCTTGCGCCGCCTTCCCTCTTGCCACCACTGCCCCACCCACGAGTTGCCCCGGAGGTGAAGATTGCCGTATTGAAACCGTTTTCGCATGAACTTTTCCTTTCATGCGTCCACGGCGTCAACAGAATGCGCTGACGCCATCGTACCATCGCCGCACCGGCCCTCGTTATACGTCTTCCAGCGCTCCAGACTGCTCCGGCGCACCAACCGCCGCCGGCCGATGGTGATGGCGGGTAAGGCCGAGACGCCGGGCACCTCCCCCTTGATGACCTTGTAGACGTGCGCGCGGGAAACGCGCAGCTCGGCGGCCACCTCGGGCACGGTTAGGACCGGATCGTGGCCGGTCATGGGGAAGTACCTCCGGCGGGCACGGCGGTCACGAGCTGCAGAGCGTGGTGTTCCCTGGTGGTGGAGAACACCACCAGGCGGCCCCCGGCTTCGTGAATGTACGCCGCCCAGAAATCCTTGAGGCCCAGCGTGTAGCCCGTGCTCCGCTTGCCGGAATGGTCCCCGGCCCCGAAGAGGAAGACCTCAACTCCCGTGAGGGAGTTGAGGAGTCCCTGTTTGCGCAACCGGGCCAGGGCGGGGCCGACCGACATCAGCCGCGGGGTCTCCAGGTCAAGCTCGGCGCTGTAGTTGCGCCCGTCCGAGAAGACGGCCAGAACCTTGCGCCCCGCCCCGCTCCGGGCCAGGACCTCCCCGGCGTAGCGCAACCCGCCGAGAATGTCGGTGCCCTTGAAGGAAGCGGCGAGACCCGAGCTGCGCTTGTGCCACTCCCCCACCAGGCGCCGCCGCCCGGCGGCCAGGCGGCTGTTGAAGTATCCGGTCTCGGTAGTCAGCTCCGCGGAGAGCAGGATATACGGGTTGACGTAGCTCTGGTCGGTGATGCCGATGATGGTGACGCCCGAGCCGGGCGGCAGCCGGGCGAGTACTCCGGTAATGGCGTCGCGGTTCTGCTCCAGTTCCGACCGGCCGCTGTACGCCGCGGTTTGGGTCTGGCTCAAATCTACGGCCGCGATGAGATGCAGCTTGTCTGCCGCCTGTGCACTAGCAGCCGTCAGGACAACCGCCAAGATGACCACGCCGAGTCCCCCATTCCGCGTGCGGTTAATACGTTCCAGCACGCTTCGCTGTAACCGCTGGCAGAGCTCGGCGTGCTCGCGGCTAGGCTGCGCGGTCAGTTCGTGGATTTCCCGGATGACCACCAGGATCTCATTGAACGTCCGATTGAGTTCCTTTTCCACGCGGTCGCGGCGGCCCTGGTCGTTGTTGCGGCGCGCTTCGCAAAAGGCAAAGAAGGCCAGACCGGCCGCCAATTCAAAGCCAAGAGCGGCAAAGATCATGGCCCGCCGCAAGATGGCGAAAACCTGCTCGTCGTCGCCGTCGTCCGGCGGCAGATCCCCGACCCCAACGCCGACCGAGGGCGGCGTCCCTTGGCCGCTGCCAGAGGGCGACGGTTCCGCCTCCGCGCCGCCGTCCACGATGACGGCAGGGCCGGAGTTGAGGTAGTGGGCTATAACGTCGCCGCGCACCTCGGCCAAGGAGACTAGAGCCACCATGCCGGTGAAGAGCGCGGCGATCACTACCAGCTTGTGCACCCAAGCCTGGCGGAAGTATTTCAAGAAGGTGTGCACACCGAAGGGCACCACGACCGCCAACCCGAGGCAAAACCACAGAACCGCCTGTCCCACATTGAACTCCCGCATGGTCATGTGGGCCAAGGCCAAGCCCGCCCCGGTGAGCAACGTGGTCACCGAAAGGTGGCCGGCCTGGGCGAGAAGACTGTAGCCTTGAAGGCAGGCGGCATCCGCGAAGGCCCGCGCCTCCCGCAGCAGCCTTTGATACCGCTCGTTCAGAAACTCCAGGCGCTGCTCCAAGACCGCAAGCTGGGGTTCATTGGCCGCGCCGATGCGCTCCCGCTCGGCCGCAGCGTAGTTCTGGACAAACTCCACGATCTGGGCGATATTTTCGCTCGCCAGTTGGTCGATAGGGCGGGAACCGTTGGATTCGGAACTCATTAGACGTTTCCTCCAAGCGCTGACTGCTCTGCGGTTTCCCCGCTCGGGGCGGGATGGACGTGTTGTGTGTGTAGAAGGTCGAGAAGGTTTAAGGCCGTGCGGGGGGCCTTGCCCGTGACGTGGTCCCAATGCTTCAGCAGCTCAACAAGTGCGTTAAGCCGCTCAAGCGGAACGCGGCGGAGAACTGCCGAGATCTCCGCGTGGGATAGTTCCCAAGCGCCGAGAAGTTGCCTGAGGCCAAGCCGGGCGATGACCCGGGCTTTGGCTACGTAGCGCCGGTTGCGCTCGCGGTACTCGGGGTGCCGCTCGCGGTAATGGTTGATGTGTTCGTTCCAGGTGCGGCCATGCCGTTCCTGGAAGGTCTCCCGGTACTGCCTGCCTTTCTCCGGGATGTAGTCCGTTTCAAGCAGCGCCCGTGGGCGCTCGTTGCTGCTTCCCATATGACCCCCTTTAGAAACCAGAGGGCCAAAGAAGGACACCTAGCTTGACAACGGGCTGGTTTTATCTATACTGACTCATGGTCGCGCTTCCCTCTTCCCTTGAGCGGTGCGAGAGATTGCGACTACGGCCGGTCAGACGACAGATCTGCCCGGCCTTTTCATTCGTCAGTTTCCTCCTTTGGCCCGCCTACGGCCGCAGAAAGGAGGTGTTGTCGCAGATTAACTGCTGGAACCTAAATATTCGCAGCACATCTCCAAGATACCCTGTCCTCCCCTTCGCAGGCAAGTAGCTATCATTGGCGTTCTCATTTACTTACATCGCCCCGCAGCAGCTCCCCCGAAATGAAAAAACGGCTCTGTTAAGCCGTTTTTGCCGTGCCGGATGCGGCACGGCTCTTCCCTCTTCTAGTCGCCACCTTCTGACCCGAGCGTAGCGAAGGGCGAAATTGAGCGGCCTGCCTTTTGGCCGCCAATTTCGCGGCGCCGCAGGCTGCCCGAGTTGCGGCTCAGGCGAACGATAGGAGAATGAGCCAAGCGTCCCCGCGATAGACGGGGTTGAGGGCGGCGCTAGCAGACCTCAAAGCGCAGCCCCCAGCGCTAGCGGTCGGAGCGGCAGCGGAGAGGGGGCGGAACTCGGGCAGCCGGCGGCAGCCGGCAGAAGGTGGCGAACTAGTAACGTGCGTTAGCACAACGATTTACAGCCGTTAGGCGCTTCCTTTAGGTGGGGATACTGCGTCCCCACCTCCATCCCCAGCCGTGTCCCCACTGGCCGCGTCCGCGGTCGGCTCGGCTCTCCGATCCATTGGGTCGGCCACGGGTGGCTCAGATGGAGCGGCGGCAGCGCCCTCGCCCGCGACTCCAGCCCTGTCGGACCCGTCCCCGGCGTTGCCTTCAGGCTCCGGCCCGTCAGCCGCGGTGGCGGCCTCCGGCTCCTCGTCAACCACGGCCTGGTTGACGACTTCGTCAGGCTGGTGGGGTTCTTCCCCAGCCTGAGGAACTTCATCTTCGGGGGAAGCTGCGGTAGCTCGGTTCTGTTGCTTGAATTCTTCTAGGCTCGGCAGGGCAATGGTCCGGCCGATCTCGGCCCGCACGTCGTGTTCGGCCAGTTGTTTGGCCACCTCCGGACGCTCTTCAAAGAACTCCGACCCGGCCGTGATTTCCTGATAGCGGGCCATAACCCGTCTTTCGAATTCCTCGGCGGGCGTTTCAGCGATGGCACAGTTAAGCGCCTCGCGGCAGTACTCGGCGTATCGCTTTTCCAGATCTTCATCTAGTTGCCTGGCCCGCTTCGCCCACTCCTCAGCTTCTCGTCGCCCTTCGCGCCGCCTGGAGGTTTCAAAACCGGCCGGCAAGGGCTGTCCATCCTTGATGAATTTGTAGAGCAAGCCCGGCCCGACGTCGCCCCGAGCCCGCAAGCTGTCCCAGTATTCGATGTAGTCAGTCACCGCCGCCAGGCGCTCCGGCGAAAGGCCCGCCAAGAGATTCAGCGCGGCCGAAGGCACCAAACCCCGCGCCGCGAGTTCATCCACGAGTTTACCCTCGCTCTCTCCCCTATTGCCGCCGGGTGCTGCTGTTTGTTCGAGCTTGCCCGGCTCGGGCATCTTCGGTTCCGTTGGTGTGTACTCGCCCACCACAACCGGCTCCTCTTCCCGCTTCTCCTCCAGCCGGCGACGCCGGTCCCGGTGGAACTTCGGCCCGTGAAAGAAAACCACCTTGTACGCTTTCCGGTCGCTGGTCTTTTCAATCCGCCACTTCGACAAATATTCGTGCTGGGTCAGTTCATCAAGCGAGGGCTTGAGCTGTCGCAAAATGTGCGACGGTGCCCGGTAAACTTGCAAGGTCAGAATCTCGCAGAGCTCGTTGTAACGCTTCTCGAACGATCCGGTTTTGTGGGTGGCGAACAGCCACACTTGGAGCAGCGGCACCAGGGCCTTGGCGATGTGATTCTTGAGTTCCCGGTAGGTCTCCAAATCGATGGGCAAAAGAAAACCCTTGTTGATGTTTTCGAGTTGCCATGATGACAGCCACACGTAGTTGGCGTCGGCCACCGTCCCATCTTCCAGTTCCCGACCGACGCTGACCGCCCGATCGAAAACACGAAAGCGATCGCGGACGAAACGCTTCTGACCGGCGGCATACGCGGCGCCGTTCGAGATGATGGTGGTGCTCGACATCACGTCGAGCCACTCGCTGATGTCTTTGTAATTTTTGCCGCTCTTGGTATTGTCGTTGAGTAGCCGCAAAAGATCGGCCGACTTGAAACGGATCGGGTTGGCGATCTTCCCTTCCGCCTGCATGGTGCGAGTGATGATTTTTTGGAGGGCTAAATACTTGTCCTGGTCGGCGGTCACCGGCAGACCAAAGACGCCGCTCGGATGGATCTCGGCGCTGACCTCCACCCGCTTGCCCTCAACCTCGCGCGTGAACTCGATGCGTTTGACCCGTTGCTGTTTGATGCGCCGGCTGGACGGTGTGAAAAATCCGAGCGAAGCCAGACTCTTCTCGACTTTGGTGAATCCAGGTGCGGTTGTCAGCGCCTGCTGATCGCGCGCTTCACTCCCATGCTCGACAACCACCGCGGCTTCATCCGCGCTTCCCCTCTCCCCTTCCTTGTTGTTTTTGTCTTCTTCCACTTTTTGAAAACATCAACACGTCCCGTCTTTGATGTTGTTTAGAATTATATAATATAGTTTAAAAATGTTTAACAACTCCACTTATCAAAACCAGTCTTGATTCACTTCGCGGATCGGAATCGACGATGATTCGGAGTGCGGTAGTTCTGGTCTCGCGGTGCGGCGTTTTGTGCGTTGCAGTGCGGCAAATCTTGAGTCTCGGTGCGGTGATTCTGGTGTCGCGGTGCGGTCCGCTTGTGTTGGAGTGCGGTCTGGCGCTGAGTTTTGATACACCGGATTTTGCGTTGCAGTGCGGCCATTCTTGCGTTCTGGTGCGGTCGGCTGGTGTTGGAGTGCGGCGAGTTGCGTTGAGGTGCGGCGGCCTGCGGCGCAACCTCGGAGCATACTGAAAAGGACGGTCGCGCGGGACCTTTCTTGTCATACAAGGACGTGTGGATAACTACCGCGCAAACACGCTTGACAGGGTGGGGGAGCGGCGTAATCTGAATGCAGATTTCCGAAAAGGAGAGATGCATGGGGGAGAGTACTTTCGTTGATTTTCGTTCGATCAAGCAAGCCGTCTCGATGACGGCCGTGCTCGATCACTATCGGGTCCAGCTTCGCAAAGTGAACCAGCGCGCCTTGCGCGGGAAGTGTCCGCTGCCGACGCACAGCTCCAGCACCAGCGGCGATAGCTTCGGTGTCGATGTTCTCAAAAACATTTGGGCTTGCCAATCGGAATCCTGCAGTGCCGCCCGACAGGGGAAAAAGGGCGGCAACGTTTTGGACTTCGTCGCGCTCATGGAAAACTGTTCCGTCCGCGACGCAGCCCTCAAACTGCAGCAGTGGTTTTCAATCCCTGCGGCGTCCGCCGCATCACCGCGGCAGCGCGGCAAGCCCGAACCTTCGCCGCCCGCGAGCAGGGGAGTGGAACTGGCTGCAAAAGGAAATGAGGATTGTGGTCAGGAGTTGAACAAGCCGCTCGCGTTCACGTTGAAAGGTATCGATTGCAGTCACGCCTACCTGCGACAGCGCGGCATCACAAAGGAAACAGCGCGCGAGTTTGGCGTCGGGTTTTTTCCCGGCCGCGGATCGATGATGAGTCGGGTTGTCATTCCGATTCACAACGAGCGCGGCGAACTGGTGGCGTACGCCGGCCGAGCCATCGATGGATCGGAGCCGAAGTATAAATTGCCGGCGGGGTTCGCGAAGTCGGCGGTCCTGTTCAACTTGCATCGCGTGCAGTCGGAGAGCGTGATCGTTGTCGAAGGGTTCTTTGATTGCATGAAAGTCAGTCAGGCTGGCATGCAGAATGTGGTCGCACTCATGGGCTCGTCGCTTTCGGATCGGCAACAAAACTTGTTGAGCAGATTTGCGCGCATCATTTTGTTGCTCGACGGCGATGAAGCGGGTAGGGGAGCGGCCAGCGAGATCGCGGCCCGCTTGGTCCGTTCGCATTTCGTGCGCGTGCTCGATCTCGACGATGGTCTCCAGCCCGATCGGCTGTCGTCCGAGGAGCTGCGCGCGCGGCTCTGCCTCTGACTATATATATGTCTAGCCCCACTCTGGTGGGGCTTTCTCTTATGCCCGCTTTACCTTGACAAAGACGCCCCGCCCCGTAAACTTCAGGCAGTAGTCCTTTCAGGTCTGAAATTTAGGAGGAGGGATTTTTTCATGAGCGAAACTACGCTCATCGCCGCGGCTGGCAAGATCAGCCGCACCGATCTGGCGCTGGTGCCGACTCCGCCGGGGACGGCCACCCACCGACCGATTCCGCACATCGAGGTGGTCAACGCGCTCGTCGAAACTCTCGGCTTCCGCCACATCGCGGTTGTTCGGGAGGAGTACGCGGTCTCGCGCGATGGTATGAAGATGTTCGGCGTGATGGAGCTCGACCAGGGCATGCACGGCGCCCGGTTTGCACTCGGCATCCGCAACTCGCACGACAAGACCTTTCGGCTGGCCATCACGGTCGGCTACCGGGTTTTCGTCTGCGAGAACCTGGCCTTCTCCGGCGACTTCTCGCCGGTGCTGGCCAAGCACAGCAAGCATTTCTCGTTGCAGAGCGCCCTCTCCGTCGGAGTGGACGATATGCAGCGCAACTTCAAACCCATGGTCGAAGGGGTCGAGCGCTGGCGCAATTCCCAGCTTTCCGACGTGGCCGCCCGGCTCCTCATCTACCGGGCCTTCATCGAAGGGGAGTTGGAAGTACCCCGCCATCTGGCGCGCCCAGTACACGATTTGTACTTCAATCCGCGGCACGAGGAGTTCGCGCCGCGCACCCTCTGGAGTCTCTCCAACGCCTTCACCGGCGCCTTCAAGGAGCTCGACCCCATTCCGCAGTACAAGGCCACCGGCAAGCTGGCCGGGTTCCTGGGGAGCCATGCGCTGGAAGTTTCCACCCGGCCGGATAGTAGCCACACCGCGCTGTCTCCAAGCCTTCGCTGAAGCGGGGGAGGAGCCGCAGAGCTACCTCCGCCGCCATCTCGGCGGCGACTGGGGCAACCTCGACCACGGAGACCGTGAGGAGAACGAACGCTCGCTCGCTCGCGGCTTCCGCTTGCTCTCCGCCTACACCCTCCACAACGGCACGCGCTTCTGGATTATCACGGAAGCCGACCGCTCCGCGACCACTTTCCTCCTGCCGGAGGAATACTAAACACCACTCCCGC
>JAWLGN010000058.1:0-21822 GCA_041685075.1 Bryobacteraceae bacterium | reverse complement strand
CCAGCACGGTGGAGAACAGGGCGGCCACCTCGGGCAGGGTGCGTTCGTCGCCGGCCAGTTCGATGGCGCGGTCCTGCCAGCGCCCGGCGTGCTCGAAGGCCATGGCGGCGAAGGCGCCGATGTCGTCCACCGCCACCTGTTGGAGGGTGCGGTCCGGGGAGAGCGGCAGGGCGATTTCACCCGCCTGGAGCTGGCTCGCCATGCCCAGCCAGTTCTCCATGAAGAAGACCGGGCGCAGAATGGTGTACTTCATCCCCCGCTGCCGGAGGTATTCTTCGACGCGGAACTTGCTTTCGAAATGGGGCACGCCGCTGCGGCGGTCGGCGCCCCCCACGGAGCTGTAGACGTAGTGGCTGATACGGGCGCGGGCCGCTGCATCCACCATGGCTTTACCGTGGCGCACTTCGGTCTCCACCCCGCCTTCGGTAAAGGTATGGAGGGCGAAGACGCCGTGGACGCCGTCGAGCGCGTTGGTGAGGGAGGCGGGGTCGTCGAGATCGCCGCGCACGATGTCCACCCCCTGGTTCAGCAGGGTACGGGCCTTGGGCTGGGACGGGTTGCGGGTGAGCGCGCGAACGGGAAAGCCGCGCTGCCGCAGGTGCCGGACCACGGCGCCGCCCTGGCGCCCTGTGGCGCCCGTGACCAGGATGGTTCGCTGGGTGATGGGATTGCCTTTGGACTTGGCCATAGCCTCTCCTTGTCGAGCGGTCTATAGCTCATGGGATTGCGCGAGCGGCCGGAGGGTTGCACCGCGGGCGGTCCGGGTCCCGCCTGCGGCAACGGGACCCGGGATTTTCGCGCACTAAACGAATTTGTACTGGCCGGGCACGGGGAGCGGCGGCACGTCCAGCTTCATGTCGTAATCGAACTCCTTGGGGGCGAGGTCCAGGGTGGAGTTCATGATCATGTCCCAGGTGATCTCCTGCCCCGAGTAGGCTGATTCGCGGGCCATGATGCAGGTCATGGTGCTTTCGGCCACCGCCATGCCGTCGTTGATGTACGGTCCCGTGCCCAGAATGCTGCGCACCATGCTGATGTGCTCCTGGACGTAGGGGTCTTCGCCCTTGTCGCCGGAGGCGAGGTCCATACAGTTGGTGCGCCCCTTGGTCCCCACCAGCAGTTCGGAGATGTTCTGGTGAATCTTTTCTTCGCGCGGGTACTGGCGGCAGTAGCTGGACATGTGCACGCCGTTGGGGTAGGTGAAGTCGGCCGAGAGGTGATCGTAGATGTTGCCGTAGATCTCGTTCTTCGGCCGCCAGATGGCGCCACCGGAGGCCACCACCTTCACCGGATGGGCATCCATAAACCAGTTGCAGACGTCGATGTTGTGGAGGTGCTGTTCGACCACCTGGTCGCCGCAGATCCACACGTAGGAGTACCAGTTGCGGTGCTGCCAGGTCATATCGCCCCAGCCGGGCTTGCGGCCGTCCCGCTGCTGCACCACGGGGGTGCCGATCCAGTAGGCGTAACAGGCGACGATATCCCCGATGGCGCCGGCGCGCACCTTTTCCAGCGTTTCGAGATAGGGCTTCTGGCTGCGCCGCTGCGCGCCGGTCTGGATGGTGAGCTTCAGTTCGCGGGCTTTCTCGCAGGCGGCCATCACCTTGCGCACGCCGACCGGGTCGGTGCCGAAGGGTTTCTCGGCGAAGATATGCTTCTTGGCCTCGACGGCGGCCATGAAGTGGGCGGGCCGGTGGCCGGGAGGCGTACACAGCAGCACCACGTCGATATCGGAGGCGAGGACTTTCTTGTAGGCGTCGAAGCCCACGAAGTGGTGGTCGGGATCCACCTTGACGCGGCTCTCCAGGCCGGGGTAGCGCTTGTTGGCCCGGATGCTGCGCAGCGAGCCTTCCAGCCGATCCTCGAAGATATCGCCCATGGCCACCAGTTCCACGTTGGGATTGGCGTAGAGCAGTTGCGCGGCCGCCTGCGTGCCGCGGCCGCCGCAGCCCACCAGCCCCGCCTTCAGTTTGGCCGGGGCCATGCCGCGCACCAGTTCCGGTTTCACGATGGTGAAGGCCGTGGCGCCCGCTCCGGCCGCCGTGGATGCGCCGAGAAACGATCGCCGCGAAAGTTTCTTCGAGCCGTCTTTCATGAGATTGCCTCCTTGAGCAATTGGGACAAACGATTGTAACGCAGCCGGAGCGCCGTAACATGTCCGCTGGTACGGCTGTAACCGCGGCGGAGGCGCCTGCGCCAGAGCATCTATGAAACGCACCCTGACGGTGAGCGCCCTGCTGTGCGCTCTCATGTTCACCGCCGCCGGCCAGAGGAGGGGCGCGCGCGGTACGGCGCCCTCTTCCGAAGGCCGCCCGCCGCTGGCCAAGAGCGAGTCGGAAAAACGCATCCTCCAGGTGATGGATGAGATTGTCGGCTCCGGCGTGCTCTATGCCAATGTGCCCGCTTCCGACGGCCGCATGCTGCGGCTGCTCACCGAGTCGACGGGCGCCAAACACGTGGTCGAGATCGGCACCTCGACGGGGCTGTCGGGCCTGTGGTTCCTGATGGCGCTGGAAAAGACCGGCGGCAGGCTTACCACCTTCGAGCTCGATCCCCAGCGCGCGGCGGCTGCGCGCCGGCACTTCGAGCGGGCCGGGGTGGGGAAACTCGTCACAATCGTGGAGGGCGACGCTCACAAGAACGTCGCTTCGCTCAAGGGGCCCATCGACGTGGTCTTCATCGACGCCGATAAGGAAGGCTACCTGGACTACCTGGATAGGCTGCTGCCGCTGGTGCGCCCCGGCGGATTGATTCTGGCGCACAACACCGACATGGTGCCCCAGTACATGGACCGGGTCTTCAGCACGCCGGAACTGGATACGGTGGTCTACGGTGGGGGCAACGGGCTCGCCATCACCCTCAAGAAACGCTGACAGCTCCCCTGTATACTGGACAGGGGGAATGCGATGCGCATATCGGAAATGACGCGGCGGAGTTTTGTGGCCGCGGCGGCCGGAGCGGCGGCGGCGTGTACCGCCCGCGGCGAGTGGACGAACCTGTTCGACGGCAGCAGCCTGGAAGGCTGGCGGCCGAGCGAGAATGCGGGGTCATGGAAGGTAGAAGGCGGCGCCCTGGTAGCCGACGGGCCGCGTTCGCATTTGTTCTATACCGGGCCGGTGCGCGGCGCCGACTTCCGCAACTTTGAACTGGAAGTGGAGGCCCTGGCCGAGCCCGGCTGCAACTCCGGAATCTACTTCCACACGGCATGGCAGGAAAAGGGGTACCTGGACAAGGGCCTGGAGGTTCAGATCAACAACACCGCCGGGGGCGCGGGCAACTACCGGGAGCGGCGCAAAACGGGTTCGCTCTACGGGCTGCGGAACATCTATAAGCCGCTGGTCGAGGACGGCCGCTGGTTCAAGCTGCACCTGGCCGTGCGGGGCAAGAACGTGCAGGTGCGGCTGGACGGCACCCTGCTGGTGGACTACACCGAGCCGTCGCCGCCGGTGCTGCCGGCCAAGCGGCCGGAGCACCGCCTGGACCACGGCACCTTCGCGCTGCAATGCCACGACCCGGGGTCCAAGGCGCGCTTCCGTGCCATCCGGGTGCGGCCGCTGCCCGACAGCCTCGAAACACCGGGGCCGGCGCCGGTGGTGGACGACGTCTACCGGTTGGTGATCGACTGCGCGTCGCGCAACATCCCGGTGGTGGACTACCACGTGCACCTCAAGAGCGGCCTTTCGCTCGAAGACGCGCTGGCGCGTTCCCGCCGCGACGGCATCCAGTACGGCATCGCGGTGAACTGCGGGAAGGGTCACTCGGTGGAGAACGACGAGGGCGCAGAGCGTTTCTTCGAGAGCATGCGGGGCCGGCCGGTCTTCACCGCCATGCAGGCCGAAGGGCGCGAGTGGACCGGCATGTTCTCCCGGCGCACCGCCGCGCTGTTCGACTACGTCTTCACCGACTCGATGACCTGGACGGACAATCGCGGCCGCCGCATGCGGCTATGGATTGCGGACGAAGTCGGCGCCATCCCGGACCCCGAGGAGTTCATGAACGTGCTGGTGGAGCGCGCCGTGGGGATCCTGGAACGCGAGCCGGTGGACATCTACGTGAACCCCACCTTCCTGCCCGCCGTGATCGCCCAGCAGTACGACCGGCTGTGGACCGAAGCGCGCATGAGGAAGGTGGTGGAAGCCGCCGCGCGCAACGGCGTGGCTATCGAGATCAACGACCGCTACAAGCTGCCGTCAGCGGCCTTCATCCGGATGGCCAAGGAGGCCGGCTGCAAGTTCACCTTCGGGACCAATAACGGCGGGGCCGGCGACCTGGGGCGCTCGGAGTACGGGCTGCGGATGGTGGCGGAGTGCGGGCTGGGGTGGCAGGACTTTTTCGTCCCCGGCGCCTGGGGCCCCAAGGCTGTGGAGCGGAAGGGCGACGCGCTGCGGGCGTGAATCAGCCCTTCGCCCGGCCGGCGCCCCGCACCCAGAGCGAGCCGAAGACGAACCAGGCCACCGATGCGGCGGCCAGGGCGTTCTTGTACCCGGCTTCGCCGATCGCCTGTTGCAGATAGAGGAACGGCGCCGCCACGCATGCCGCAAGGCTCAACGCGGCCAGCGCGCCATAGATCCGGCGGACCATCTTACGACCTCCTCCAGCGCATCAGCAGGGTGTATGCCACCAGCGCCAGCACGTACCCGGGCAGCCAGCGGAAGAACAGGTGCATCGGCAGCGCGAAGCAGAAGGCCAGGGTGCCCAGCCACACTGCCAGCGCGCGCCAGTTCATCGTCCAGCCGCGCTTCTCGGCCAGGTACTGTGGGATGCCCAGCCGTGGGAATAGCCAGTGCTCGGCGAAGACGATGGCGCCCACGGGCATCAGGACCAGCCCATAGATGGCCACATAGTCCAGCAGCTTGAGGAAGAAGACCGGGAAGCAGGCGAGCACGGAAGTGACCGCTCCGGCGGCGACCGTGATCTTCCAGCGCGGCCAGTCCGGGGTGATGGTCTGGAGCGCCAGGCCGGCCCGGTAGAGCGTGGGGTTGGCGGTGGTCCAACCGGCGATGATGACCGCCGCGGCGCCCGCCCAGCCGGCGGCTTCGAACGCCATCAGCCCCGGATTCATCTCACGATCCACGCCCGCTACCATGATGCCGGAGCAGAGCCAGCACAGCAGGTGCCCGGGATACATCCCGAAGGCCGAGTACAGCCCGGTGCGCCAGCTCTTCGCGTAGCGCAGCAGGGCCATGTCGGAGAGCCCCACGTGCATCGCCAGGTTCGCCGACCAGGAGAAAAACGTGACGTGCAGAATGCCGAACTGCTCCTGCCCGGGAGTCGCGATGCCGTTCCAAACGCGCGTGCTCAGCACTTCCCAGAGGTTGCCCAGATCCGGCCGCACTCCCAGGCGCCCCAGCATGAACACCGCGCCGGCGATGAACACGGGGAACATCCATGGGGAGCAGATGGAGGCGAATTTGCTGAGCTTCTCGAAGCCGAGCACCGCGAGAACGGTGAAGGCGGCGCCCAGCGCCAGGGTCACCACTACCCAGGCGGGGCTTTCCGGCATCACCTGCCCCACCTGCGGCGCGGGCCAGCCGAGCACCGTGCAGACGCCCGTGGCGGCCACCGCGATCATGGCTCCGGCAAGGACGCAGTAGAGCAGGGCGTTGGCCACGTTGTAGAGCAGGGTGACGCCGGGGCCGGCGATGCGCCGCAGGTACCAGTAGAGGGTCAGGCGCGTGCGTACCGCGATGGGCGCGCAGATGAGCGCCCAGGAGAGCACCGCCAGGGTGTTGCCGATGAGGAGGCCGGCGATCAGGTCCGCCGCCCGCACCCCGTGCAGGACGAAAAAGGCCCCGATGACGAACTCGGTGGCGGCCACGTGCTCTCCCGCGAACAGGCCGGCAAACTGCCAGCCGGTTTGCAGTTTCCCGGGCGCCACGGGCTCGCGGTCGAACTCGTAGAGCCGGTCCATGCGGGAGGCGATGTTGGAGAATCCTGTAGACATGTCAGTCCAGGTGGAAGATCTCTTCGAGCGGCACGGCCTGGCGGTCGGGTGGAACGTCCGATTCGACGAAGTACTGCGCCATGTCGCGCTGCCAGCGCTCGTTCACCTCGCGGACGGCCATGCCGGCGCGGGCGCGGGCAAAGTCGGGCGTTTCCAGGTATCCCACCAGCAGGCCGTCTTCGCGCAGGAACAGGGAGTAGTTGCGCCAGCCGTTTTCGCGCAGCGCGGCGAGCATGTCCGGCCACACGCTCCGGTGGCGCTCTTTGTACTCGGCCAGCCGCTCCGGCTTCACTCGCAGCACAAAGCAGACGCGTCGCATAGAAGCCACCGATCATATCACGGGACAGCGGTGTACTAAACTCGACATATGATCCAAGGAATCGAGCACATCGCCCTGGCGTCGCCGGACCCGGTGAAGCTGGCGCAGTGGTACGTGGACCACCTGAACTTCACCATCTACTCGCAATCGCCCACGTCGAAAACCACCTTTGTGCGCGCGCCCAACGGCGGGATGCTGGAGATCATCGCCGCCAAGGGCGACCCGCGCCCCCAGCAATTGCGCGACCCGGGCCTGCGGCACATCGCCATCGGGGTTTCGGACTTCGAGGCCGAGTACCAGCGGCTGCTGGCCAAGGGCGTGAACTTCCTGAGCGCCCCCGAGACTTCGAAGGGCAACACGGTGGTCTTCTTTACGGACCTGGACGGAAACTTCGTGCACCTGATCCAACGCGAGAAGCCCATCGCGTAGGGAGCGGCCGCGGCCGCCGGCTGTTCCGCGGCCGCGGCTCCGGTTAGAACTGCATTACGACGCCGTCCGGGTCCGGGGTCTTGCGCGCCCGCACCATGGTGACCAGCACCAGGGTGGCGATGCAGGGAACGATGGAGGCGGCGATGATGATCGGCTGGAAGCTGAAGCGGTCCGAGATAATGCCGATCAGGGCGGTGGTGAGCAGGGTGGCGGCGCCGGCGCCGGTGCCGCTCAGCCCGCTGACCGACGCCACCGCGCGGGTATGGAAGACGTCGGCCGGCAGCGAGAGGAACATCGTCGCGCAGCAGGCGTATGCGAAAGTGCTGAAGGCGAACAGCCCGATCAGCAGCCAGTAGTTTGAGCTGAAAGCCGCGGGAATCAGCAGCAGCATGCTGGGACCGAAGATCATGAGTACCGTGCGGCGCGCCTTGCCTACCGGCCAGCCGCGCTTGATCCACCAACTGGAGAGCCCGCCGCCGAAGAAGTTGCCCAGGTCCGCGGCCACGAACGGCGCCCAGAATCCCATGACGCTGTCCTGAATGCCGATGCCCTTGCTCACCAGGTAAATGGCGAACCATTCCGAAACCAGGAACCAGTAGGGGTCCAGCAGCGCGCGGCCCAGCACGATGCCCCAGGTCTGCTTATGGCGCAGCAGTGTGCCCCAGCCGACGGAGCCGGCTCCCTCCGGCACGGGGTCCGAGCGGCGGCCCTTGCGGATGTACTCCAGTTCCTCCTTGGTGATGCGGGGGTGATTTTCGGGCGAATAATAGAGCCAGCGCCAGAGTATCAGCCACATGAAGCCGAGAGAACCGGTAATCACGAAGGCCGGGCGCCAGCTTCCGAAAAACTGGTACAGGGCCAGCACCAGGAAGGGCGCGATGGCCCCGCCGATAGAGGAGCCGCTATCGAACAGCGCCACCGCCCAGCCGCGCTCACGGTCCGGAAACCACTCGGAGGTGGCCTTGGTGGCGCCGGGCCAGTTGGCCGACTCTCCCGCGCCCAGCAGGAAGCGGAAACCGCGGAAGCTCCAGATGCCCTGGGCCAGCGACGTAAGGCAGGCCACCGAGGAATAGAAGAAAACGCTGTAGGACAATCCCCGGCGCGTGCCCGCCTTGTCGATCAGCTTGCCGCTGATGGCCTGTCCCAAGGTGTAGGCCAGGCGGAAGGCGATCAGGATGGTGGCGAAGTCCGTATTCGTCCACTCGTACTCTTCCTTCAAAAACGGCGCCAGAACGCTCAAAGTCTGGCGGTCGATGTAGTTGACGACGGTGGAGGCGAACAGCATCCCCCCAATCCACCATCGTAGGTTACGAGTCAATATGAGGCCTCGGGTCTATAATTTACGGCAGTGAAGACCATCATAGAACCATTTCGCATCAAAAGTGTGGAACCGCTCCGCAGGACCACTCCCGAAGAACGGGAGCGGCATCTCGAAGCCGCCGGCTACAACCTGTTCCGCGTGGAGGCGCGCAACATCCTGATCGACCTGCTGACCGACTCGGGCACCAGCGCCATGTCCACCGCGCAGTGGGCGGCGCTGATGCGCGGCGACGAATCCTACGCCGGAAGCGAGAGCTTTTTCCGCATGAAGCGAGTGGTGGATGCGCTCACGGGGTTCCGCCACGTGATCCCCACGCACCAGGGGCGGGCCGCCGAGCGCATCCTGTTCGCCGTCATGTGCCGGCCCGGCCAGGTGGTGCCCAGCAACACCCACTTCGATACTACCCGGGCCAATATCGAATTCACCGGCGCGCGCGCCGTCGATCTGCCGCTGCCGGAGGCGGCCGACACCCAGGCGCGCCTCCCCTTCAAGGGCAACATGGACGTGGCGGCGCTCGAACAGCTCATCGAGACCGAGGGAGCGGAGCGCATTCCGCTCGTCATGCTGACCGTTACCAACAACTCCGGCGGCGGCCAGCCGGTTTCCATGGCCAACATCGAAGCCGTCAAGAACGTGGCCGCCCGGCATGGCATCCCGCTGTATCTCGATGCCTGCCGTTTCGCCGAGAACGCCTGGTTCATCCAGCGGGACGAGCCGGGCTACCAGTCGTGGAGCCCCCGGGAGATCGCGCGGCACATGTTTTCCCTGGCCGACGGCTGCACCTTCTCCGCCAAGAAGGACGCTTTCGCCAACATCGGCGGGTTTCTGTGCACCAACGACTCCCGGCTGGCGGCGCAGGAGACCAACCTGCTGATTCTCACGGAGGGATTTCCCACCTACGGCGGGCTGGCGGGCAGGGACCTGGAGGCGATCGCGGTGGGACTGGAGGAGGTGCTGGAGCCGGATTACCTGGAATACCGCATCACCTCGACCGCCTATCTGGGCCGCCACATCGCCGACGCCGGCGTGCCGATTGTCGAACCTCCCGGCGGCCATGCCATCTACATCGACGCCGGCCTCATGCTGCCCCACATCCCCCGCCACCAGTTTCCCGCGCAGGCTTTGGCCGTGGAACTCTACCGCCATGCCGGCATTCGCGCGGTGGAGATCGGCTCCGTGATGTTCGCCGACAAAGCGCGGCACGAACTGCTGCGGCTGGCCATTCCGCGGCGCGTCTATACCCAGAGCCACATCGATTACGTTGTGGAGGCCATCCTGGAGGTGAACGCGCGGAAGGAGAACCTGCGCGGTTTCGCCATCATAGAGGAGCCGCCCTTTCTGCGCCACTTCACGGCGCGCTTCCGGCCTCTATAAGAAAGGCGCGCTTAAAACGGGCCCTTGCCCCGGGGGCGTTCCACGGGCGCATTCGGCGCGTCGGCGGAGGGCATCCAGCGCGCCAGTTCCTTCTTCACCGCGGCGTGCTCGGGTTTGCCGGCCAGGTTGCGCCACTCGAGCGGATCGGCGGCGTGGTCGTAGAGTTCCTCGGTGCCGTCATGATAGCGGGTGTAGCGCCAGCGCTCGCTGCGCACGGAGTGATTGCCGCGCTGGTAGGTGGTGAGGGTGGGGTAGTTCCAGGACGCGGCGGGATCGCGCAGCAGCGGCGCGAGACTCCGGCCTTCCAGCTCTTCCCGCGCCTTCAACCCGCAGACGTCGATGAGGGTGGGATAGATATCCAACAGGTTCACCGGCCGCCCGCACTGGCCGTTGGGACGCGTTATGCCCGGCGCGGAGATCATGAGGACGTTGCGGGTGGACTCCTCCCAGAGGCTGAATTTGCGCCAGTGGAGCTTCTCTCCCAGGTGCCAGCCGTGGTCGCTCCACAGCACGATGGCGGTATTGGCAGCATGGGGGCCGCGGTCGAGCGCATCGACGAGCCGCCCCACCTGCGCGTCGGCAAACGTGATGGATGCCAGGTAGCCCTGCACGGCGCGCTCCCACTGGCCGTGCTGCGTCACCCTGGCGTGATCGCCCTGGGGGCGCGCGAACTTGCGGCCCACCGGCGGGATGTCGTCCAGGTCGTGCTCGTTCACCTTGGGCAGCACGATTTTCGAGAGCGGGTGCATGTCGAAGTACTTCCGCGGCACGTACCAGGGCAGGTGGGGACGGTAGATGCCGCAGGCCAGGAAAAACGGCCGGTCGTGCTTGCGGTTGAGTTCCGCGGCGGCCCAGTCTACCACCTGGTGATCGCCCATCCGGCTGTCAGGCACGTCGAGCGGCCCCCAGTCGAAGTGCGCGGTACTGGGAATACCGTTGGCCGGCACCTCTTCGGGCGCCGGGTCCGCGGGCCGGTTGCGCTGCTGGGAGGGGAAGTACTGGTGCCAGCTCTGCGGGTCGGGATAGGCGAGGTGGTAGATCTTGCCTCCGCCCGTGACGCGGTAGCCGTGCTCCATGAAATGCTGGGTGAGAGTCACCGCCCCGGCGAGCTTCGGCGCTTTGCGCATGGGCTGGTTGTTGAGATAAACGCCGGAGGTGGAGGGGCGAATCCCGGTCATCAGGGCGGCGCGGGAGGGATTGCACAGCGGCGCCGCGCAATGCGCGCTGGTGAACAGCACCCCGCGTTTGGCCAGGCGGTCGAGGTTCGGGGTGACGGCGCCGGGATGGCCGCCGAGGCAGCCCACCCAGTCGTTCAAATCGTCTAGAGCGATAAAGAGGACGTTCGGCCGGGTGCCGCGCTGCGCTCCGAGCACGGCGGGAGCCGCCAGCGAACCGAGGAACTGCCTTCGCGTGTTGCGCATTGGAGATACCATTCTACAGTGGACCAGAATCGGCGTATGACCTCCCGGCGCGAGTTCCTTCAGGGCGGCGCCTCGCTGGCCGCTACCGCCGCGCTCTGCGGCGCGGCGCCGGTGCGCCGGCCCAACATCCTGCTGCTGTTTCCGGACCAGCTTCGTTACGACTGGACCGGGGCCAACCCCGATCTTCCGCTCCGCACCCCGCACCTGGACGCGCTGGCCGCGCGCGGCGTGCGATTCAGCCGCGTGGTGACGCCCTCGCCCTTGTGCGCCCCCGCGCGCGCGTGCCTCGCCGCGGGAAAAGAATACGACCGCTGCCGCGTGCCGAGCAACAAGCACGACTACCCGCTCGACCAGACGACCTACTACACTCTGCTGCGCGAGAGCGGTTACCACGTAACGGGCTGCGGAAAGTTCGACCTCCACAAGAAGACCTTCGAGTGGGGTCTGGATGGCAAGTACCTGCTGCCGGAGTGGGGCTTCAGCGACGGCATAGACAACGCCGGTAAGCGCGCCGCCATTCGCAGCGGCGCGGAGGTTCCTAAAGATCCCTACATGGCCTACCTGTACCGCCGCGGGTTGGCCGCGAGCCACGTGGCCGATTACCGCAGCCGCAAGAACTACGCCGCCACCTTCCCCACTCCCTTGCCCGAGGACGCCTACTGCGACAACTGGGTGGGGCGCAACGGCGTCGAGCTGCTGCGCGCCGTCCCCAGGGGCAAGCCCTGGCACCTGGTGGTGAACTACGTAGGGCCGCACGAGCCCATGGACATCACCGCCGCCATGGAGAAGCGCTGGCGCGGCGTTTCCTTTCCCCAACCTCACCGTCCGGCGCAATTCTCACCCGAGACGCACGTCGCCATCCGGCAGAACTACGCCGCGATGATCGAAAACATCGATCGCTGGACGGGCATATTGCTGGACGAAGTGCGGCGCCGCGGAGAGTTGGACAACACTCTGGTGGTCTTCTCGAGCGACCACGGGGAGATGCTGGGCGACTACGGCCGCTGGGGAAAGCACGTGCCCTACCAGCCCTCCGTGGGAGTGCCCTTGGTGGTGGCCGGGCCGGGAGTGCGCCAGGGCGTTTGCCCGGCCCTGGCGAGCGTTACGGATCTTACCGCCACCTTTCTGGACTACGCCGGGCTCCCCATTCCCGCGGAGATGGACAGCCGCTCGCTCCGCCCGCTGCTCGAAGGGCGCACCCGGTCGCACCGCGAGTACCTGCTTTCCGGCCTGGATCCCTGGCGCATGGCCTGGGACGGCCGCTACAAGCTGGTCGAGGGTTTCGGCGACGGGCGGCTGCTGTTCGACATGGAAGAGGATCCGCTGGAGAGCCGCAACATCGCCTCTACGGCGCCGGAGGTCGTGAAGCGCCTGGAGCCGCTGGTACGCCGCCCGGCGGCACATCTGAGAAAATAGGTACAAATGAACACCGGCATCGAGAACATCCGCAAGAAGGGCAGCCGCATTGTCGCCGAAGGCGCCCACATGCTTCCCGCGGCGGGCCTGATGAAGGCTGAAGGGGTGATCACCAGCTTGAGCGAGCTGCGCAAGCCGTTTGTCACCATCGTGAACTCCTACACCACCCAGATCCCCGGGCATGCGCACTTGGACCGCATCGGCGCCATCCTGCGGAAGGAACTCGAGGAACTCGGTTTCAACGTCTGGTACACGAACGTGGGGGGCGCGGTGTGCGACGGCATCGCCATGGGGCACTTCGGGATGAAGTACTCGCTGCCCTCCCGCGAGTTGATTGCCGACGAGATCGAAACCATCATCGGGGCGCACCCCTGCGATGCCTGGATCGGGATCGGCAACTGCGACAAGATCGTCCCCGCCATGTACAACGCCATGGTGCGGATCGATATTCCCGCGGTGTACGTCAGCGGCGGCCCCATGCTGGCGGGCCGCGGCGGCAAGGACCTGATCAGCATTTTCGAAGGCGTGGGCCGATACAGCGCCGGCAAGATGAGCGAAAACGAGCTGCGGGACCTGGCCGAATCCGCCTGCCCCGGCTGCGGGAGCTGCGCCGGCATGTTCACCGCCAACTCCATGAACTGCCTGGGCGAAGTATTGGGCCTCGCGCTGCCGGGCAACGGCACCATTTCGGCCGAACACTGGGTGGACGGCCGTACGGAACTCAACCCCGCGCGCGTGGAACTGGTGCGGCGCGCCGCGCATGCGCTGAAGCGCTGCCTGGAGCAGGACCTGCGCCCCAGCGCCATCGTCAACGAGCGCTCCCTGACCAATGCCTTCGTACTGGACATGGCCATGGGCGGCTCCACCAACACGGTGCTGCACGGGCTGGCGCTGGCGCATTCTGCCGGCGTCGAGTTCCGGCTGGATAATCTGAACGCTATCTCGGACGCCACGCCGAATATCTGCAAGGTCTCTCCCAGCCGCCCGGAGGTCCACATAGAGGACGTGGAGCGCTGCGGCGGCATCGCGGCCATCCTGAAGGAAATCGACCGCTACGGCAAGACCCCGCTCCGCCTGGACGCTCCCACGGTGGCCGGCGGCACTCTAGCCGACACGGTGGCCTGCGCGCCGGATCCCGACGGCGACGTCATCCGGCCGGTCGACAAAGCCTTCTCCCAGACCGGCGGATTGGCCGTGCTGTTCGGCAACCTGGCGCCCAAGGGCGCGGTAGTGAAGGTGGCGGGCGTGGATGCCGACATGATGGAGTACGAGGGCACGGCCCGCATCTACGAATCGCAGGAAGCGGCGCTCGAGGGCATTCTGGCCGGCGAAGTGAAGGACGGCGACGTGGTGGTGATCCGGTATGAAGGGCCGCGCGGCGGTCCCGGCATGCAGGAGATGCTCTCCCCTACGGCGGCCATTGTGGGGGCGGGTATCCGCGCCGCGTTGATTACCGACGGGCGCTTCTCGGGCGGTACCCGCGGGTTGTGCATCGGGCACGTAGCGCCGGAGGCGGCGGCGGGCGGCCCCATCGCCATCGTCCGACCGGGCGACCGCATCTACATCAACGCCCACACGCACCGGCTGGAGCTGAAGGTCAGCGACGCGGAAATCCAAGAGCGGCTGGCCACACTCCCGCCCTTCGAACCCAAGGTGAAGCGCGGCTGGCTGGCGCGCTACCTGCTGCACGTCACCAGCGCCGATACCGGCGCGGTCTTCGAGATCTGACAATTCGGTGACAGAAGCTTTCCGCGGGCGTGACAATCGCGCCCGCGGCGCGGGCCACACTGGTGGCATGGAGACCCGCTTTCGCGAAGCCGGCCGCGCGCAACAGAGCCTGCTCGCGCGGCACGAACGAAGGTTGCTGGTGTGGCTGGCGCGCCGCACCCCGGGTTGGATCCACTCCGACCACCTTACCCTCCTGGGGCTGGCCGCCCTGCTGGGCGCCGGCCTGAGCTACTGGCACGCGCGCTACGACCCGGCGGGGCTGGTGCTGGCTTCCGTGCTGCTGGCCGTCAACTGGCTCGGCGACAGCCTGGACGGCACGCTGGCGCGCGTGCGCTCCCGCCAGCGCCCGCGCTACGGCTTCTACGTCGATCACGTGGTGGACGCCTTCGGCACCCTGGCCCTGATGGCCGGGCTGGCGCTCTCCGGCCACATGAACCCCTGGATTGCGGTAGGGCTGCTGGTGAGCTACTTCCTGCTCTCGATCGAGGTCTACCTTGCCACCTACACCATCGGCACCTTTCATCTGTCTTTCTGGAAGTTCAGCCCCACGGAGCTGCGCATCCTGCTGATGGCCGGCAACGCGGCGCTCTACTTCCAGCCGGAAGCCGGCATCCTGGGGACAGGCTACAGGCTCTTCGACGTAGGCGGCGCCGTGGGGATCGCAGGGATGAGCCTGATGCTCGTGAGCGCGGTCGCGCGCCATACCCTGCATCTCTACAGGGTGGAACGCCTGCCGTGAGCCCGTGGGCGCGGTGGTGGCGCTTCAATGCGGTCGGGGCGGGAGGCTTTGCGCTGCAACTGGCGGCGCTGGCCTTCTTCGTAGAGGTAGCGGGCTGGCCCTATACGGCCGCCACGGCCGCGGCGGTCGAGTGCGCGCTGCTCCATAACTTCTTCTGGCACCGCCGCTGGACGTGGCGCGACCGCCCTGCGCGCCGGGCGGCCCTCCTCGACTTTCACCTCACCACCGGCAGTATCTCGATGGCAGGCAATCTGGCCCTGATGTGGTTGTTTGCCGGCGTGCTCGGGTTGCCTTATCTCGTGGCCAACATGGCAGCGGTCGCCGGCTGCGCGCTGGCGAACTTCCTGGCCGGCGACCGCTGCGTTTTCCGGGCTATGCGGCCCGGCGCCCGGGGACCAAAACCCCCACGATCAGCGCCGTCCCCGCCAGGATCAGGGCGATTCCCACCAGCCAGGGAAGGATGGCCGGCAGGCTGATCACCAGAAATCCCAGGATCACCAGCAAGACTGCCAGTACCGCCGCAGAGACCGGTCCCATTCCGCGCGTCAGATCGCTGAGTTCCATTGCATCTTCTCCTATGAGATGCCGCGGCGCTTCCTATGCGCTGCCGCGGCGCTTTTGGGCGGGAGCCAGGCGGGCGTCCACCCGCACCTCGTGCACCGGCCGCCCCACGTAGCGCTCCACGACGTTCTTCGTGCGCTCCTGCAACTCGCGGGAGAGGTCCGGCACGCTGGCGTCCGGAGCCACCGAGACCCACTCCACAATCTGCAGGCCGTCTTTGTCTTCATCCACACGCGAACGGATGCCGAGGACGCCGCCGATGCGTTTGGCTTCGCGCACCACCAGCTCCTCGATGCCATCCAGATCCATGCTGACCCTGCCCATCTCGTCGTGCTTCACCAGGACGCGGCGGCTGCGGCGTCCCCAGAGGCCCACCTCTGCAATGAGCAGCAGCAGTCCTGCCAGGAAGGCCAGCGCGGCCCCCAGTTCAACGGCGCCGCGCCGCCCGGCCGTGTCAAACAGGTAGGCGGCGTTGCCGAAGGGGCCGAGTTGCCCGGGCGTCACCACCCCCGCCGCCACCAGGAACAGTCCTAACCCGACCGCCATCAGCGCGACCGCCACCACGATGCCCAGGAAGCGATTGAAGGTATTCATCGTTCACTCCACCGAATTCCCGCCGCCTGACTCACTCCACCGGCACCGCTACATCGTGCACGGCGACATCCACTCCGGCGACGCCTCCGGGAACGGTCTCCCGCGCGGCGCGCAGGGCCGCTCGCCGGACCCGGTCCGCAAGGTCCCGCAGGTTTTCGCGGGGCCGATATTCGGCCACCAGCTCGACCGTGGCCCACAACTGGCCGGCGCCGCTCCTGCGGACAGCCACCCCCCGGATGCTCTCCCCCGGCGCGTGCGTGGCTGCCCCGCCGGGCTCTTCGCTCAGGTGCGCCACGCCGGCCACCGAGAGCGCCGCCGAGGCGATGGCCCGGGCCAGCGCGACATCTTCTTCCAGCCGCGGTCCGTTCACAGGCGCCTCACGCCACCCGGCGCTGTTGGGCTTCCAGCTCCTCCGCCCGCTCTTCCTGCTGCGGGAAGTACAGGTCGGTGACCTCGATGTTCACCTCCCTGATATCGATGCCCGTCATCGCCTTGACCCGGTTGATGATGTTCCGCCGGATGGCATCGGCCACCTGCACGATACTCACGCCGTAGTCTGCTACGATCCGCAGATCGACCGTGCCCGTGCCATCCTCGAGAGCCACGCGAACGCCCTGGCCGCGCGTGTCGGCGCGTGTCACACGTTGCGCGAACCCGGCAATGGTTTCACCGACGCTGGTCACCAGCTCGTGAACGCCCTCGATCTCTTTGGCGGCAAGGCCCGCGATCTTGGCGACCACCAGATCGGCAATAATCGTCCTGCCCTGGCTGGTGGCCGACTCCATCCCCGCCACGGGCACATCCATTCTTTCTTCCATGACCGTCTCCTCGACCGGCACTTTCAGAAACCGGTGGAGCAATCGGTCCTCCACCGCGGAGAATCCAACAGTTACGGCAACACGGCTGTGGCGGTGTTCTGGTTCCCCCAACGGTTGAGCAACCCGGAGATTGTGTGCCATGCTGGGCCTTCTGGCAACCCGCATGGAGAAGGAACTCAACCAGGAGCCGTTCAGCCCCCGTGAACTGTGGGCGGCCGCGGCGTCGCTGGCGGTGCTGGCCTGGATCAACGTCTATATCTGCCGCGAGCTGTTCCAGGGCAGCCAGGCCCACATGAACTCCATGCACGGTTTCTGGACGGCCATCGCCAGGTTGGGCGAGGGCTGGTTTCGCGCCGGCTGGTGGCCGTACTGGGATTGCGGTATTCCGTTCGAGTTCACCTATGCGCCGCTGGTGCCATGGCTCACCTCGGCGGTGGCCGCGGTGCGTGGCGTCCCTCACGACGCGGCTTTTCAGTCCATCTCGGGATTTTTTTACTGCCTCATCCCCCTGACCCTGTTCCTGATGGCCTGGCTGCTCACGCGCGCGCCGGGCTACAGCTTCGCCGCCGCGATGGTCTACTCGCTGGCGGCCCCGACCCAACTGCTGGCGCCGGATGAGCGGTTCGCGCTGGCACGGGTCTGGGACGCGCGCCGCCTCTACATTGCCGCCGCCTGGGATGAGACCCCGCACCTGGCCGCCCTGGCCCTGCTGCCGCTGGTGGTGCTGTTCCTTGTGCTGGCCTTCCGAAAGGGCCGGCTGGTTTACTGCGCGGCGGCAGCGGTGGCGGTGGCGCTGGCCGCGCTCGCCAGCGCATTCGGCCCCGTCATGGTGGCGATGGCGGTGCTGTGCCTGCTCTTCGTGCTGGGGCGCGAGCGGCTGGGCCGCAACCTGGCGCTCACCGCGGCCATCGGCGCTTTCGGCTATGCCCTAGCGGCGCCGTTCCTTTCGCCCTCCATCCTGCGCGCCATGCGGGCCTCTGCGCCCGCGGGGGGCAGCGGGTGGACGATGGGATCCGTCACCGCGCTCGCCATCGTAGTGCTCGGGTGGGTGGCGCTGTGGCGCTGGCTGCCGCGCCGCACGAAGGACTGGCGGCTGCAATTCTTCGCCCTGTTCGCCTATGCCACGGGCAGCGTGCCCCTGATCCATCACTTCTGGAACCGGCATTTCCTTCCCCAGCCGAGCCGGTACAAGGTGGAGTTCGAACTGGCCTTGGCGCTGCTTTTGGTATTCGCCCTGCGGCCCTGGTTTTCACGCAGGTCGGCGGCCCTGCGGGCGGCGATCGTCTTCCTGCTGCTGGCGCTCGCGGGGGAACAGGTGGTGAGCCACCGCAGGTTCGCCAAGAACGTACTGCGCACACCGGAGGTGGCCGGCACCATCGAATACCGCGCCGCCGCATGGGCGGAGCGCAACCTGCCGGGTGTGCGGGTGATGCTGCCGGGCTCCATGGCGCAGTGGGGCAACGCTTATACGGGCATTCACCAGTTTGGCGGCGGCTCCTGGAGCATGGCCTACAACCAGTCGCAGCAGCGCGCGCTGGCCGGCATCTACCACGGCGGCGATAGCGAGGAGCAGGATGCGCGAGTTGCGCTGGCCTGGCTGCGCGCTTACGGGGTGGGGGTGGTGGCGGTGTCGGGCCCGGGTAGTCCGGAGTTCTGGAAGCCCTTCAAGCATCCCAACAAGTTCGCAGGAAGGCTCCCGGTCTTGTGGCGGGAAGAGGACACCACCATCTACCAGGTCCCGCGCCGCACGCCCTCGCTGGCGCACGTGGTGCCGGAATCCGCCCTGGTGCGGCGGCAGCCCAGAGGTCCCCGGGATATCGCCGGGGTGGAGCGCTACGTCGAGGCTCTCGAGAACCCGGCCTATCCGGAGGCCGGCTTCCGGTGGGAAGGCCGCAACACCCTTCGCGTCCAGACCCGTGCCGCCCGCGGACAGGCGATTTCGCTGCAAGTCTCGCATCACCCCGGCTGGCGCGCCACGGTGAACGGACGCCCGCGGTCCCTTGAACGCGATGGCCTGGGCCTGATGTGGCTCCGCCCGGAGTGCGACGGGCCCTGCGAGGTGCTGCTGCACTACGATGGCGGTTGGGAGCTGCGCATCTGCCGTTATCTCAGCTTTGCCGCGCTGGCGGCGCTGCTGGTTGCGCCGTTCCTCATCCGGCGCCTGGCCGGATTTCGTAGCAGCGGCGGGTAAGGGTGTGGGCCTGCGCGCGTCCCAACCTGCCCACCATCCGCTTGTAGAACTCCTCCGGGGTGAGACGCCGCACCATGCCGTCGAGCAGTCGCGCCTGCGCGGCGAAGGCGCGGGCGGTAACGGCGTCCGGATCGAGCAGCCCCGTCAGGATGCCGTGCAGCTCCCTTTCCACTTCCGCGCTCTCCTTGCGGCCGGCCAGGTTGCGCAACTCTCCCGGATCGTTCTTCAGGTTGAACAGTAGCGGCTCGTCTCCGGTGAAGTAGATGTACTTCCAGTCGCCCTTTCGGATCATGAACGATCCCGTGCAGTTGCCCTGCCCGTGGGATTCGCTGAAGGCGAAGCCCGGGTGGCTCCCGTCTTCGCCGCGCGCCAGCGGGAGAAGCGAATGCCCGCGGAAACCGCGTGGGCGCGGCACTCCGGCCGCATCCAGCAGGGTGGCCGCCAGGTCCACGTGCGCCACCGGGGTATCCACGGTCCTGCCGCGTGGCAGCCCGGCTCCCGCCAGAATCAACGGCACCCGCGCAGAGGGCTCGAGCAGCACGTTCTTCGACCACAGCCCGTGCTCTCCGAGCATCTCCCCGTGGTCGCTGGTGTAGACGAACAGGGTATCGTCGAGTTCCCCGTTCTTCTGAACTTCATCGAGCACCGCGCCGACGTATTCGTCCAGCTCCGTGATCATTCCGTAATAAGCGGCGCGGGCGCGCCGCACGCGGCCGGCGGGGATGGGCACTTGCAGGTTCTTGAAGTTCGCCACCATCTGGAGCACGGGGTGGCGCCGTTCCAGGTATCCCTCCGGGATCTCGGGCATGGGCATGGCGGCCGGCGGATAGATGGCCTCGAAGCGCCGTTGCGCCACGAACCGGGGGTGCGGCTTGATCATTCCGCCGTACGCCACCCAGGGCCCTCCCGGCCGGCGCCCCCGGATGAACTCGACCATGCGCCGGGCGACATCGCGGTCCGCGCACCTGCTGCTGTCTTCGAAGAAACCATCGGCCATGGCGCGCTGGCCCGGGCGAAAGCACACCGGCGCGCGAAACAAGGTAGTGATGTCGGGATCGTGGAAATGCTGGTGGGTGGTGGCGACTTCCTCGAAGCCGTAGATGCCGCCGGGCGTCATGTCCATCTTGCCCGAGGCCCAGCCGCGGTAGCCGGCCCGCTGGAGATAGTTGCCCCAGGTGGGCTGGCGGCCCAGCACGGTGCTGTTGCAGAAGGAGTCCACGTCGGAGGCGAAGCGGCCGCTCATCATGCTGGCGCGCCCCGGCACGCACACCGGGTTGCCCGAGTAGGCGTTGCGGAACAGCACTCCCATGCCGGCCAGGCGGTCCAGGTTGGGTGTGCGGACCACCGGATGTCCCATGCATCCGAGCGCCGTCCCGGTGTGTTGATCCGAGCAGATGAAGACGATATTCGGGCGCCGGGTGGCCCCGGGCGCGCTCCGTGCTCCGGCGCCGGCGGCCAGGCACGAGGCGAATGTTCTCCGGGTCATACGAGAGCCTACTATACCCCAGTGCCTGAATGCCGTCGAGGCGTTAGCGCCGCGCTACTTTTTCCGCGGGGTTCGTACGGGCGGGGCGAAGTCCACCACCGGAATCAGGGAGCGCTTGCCCGCGGGTTGCTCCATGCGGCGCGCGCGGGCGGCCGCCATTTCGCGATTCAGCGAAACGATGAACTCCTCGATCTGCGCCTGCATGGCGGCCATTTTTTCGCGCATGTTCAGGATGATCTCCACACCCGCCAGGTTCACCCCCAACTCGCGTGTCAGGTGCAGGATCACCTCCAGCCGCTCCAGGTCTTCATCGGTGTAGAGGCGGGTATTGCCTTCGCTGCGGGAAGGCGTCAACAGCCCCTCGCGTTCGTAGAGTCGAAGCGTCTGAGGGTGAATGGCGTACTGTTCCGCCACCGCCGAAATCATGTATGCCGCCTTGGATTTTCGTTTCGCCATCGTCACCACACCATGGATCTCAGAGCTGCGTCCAGATGTCCGCGCGCGGGTCCTCGGGATGCAGCTTGCCCAGTTCGCGCAGGAGTTCGCGGGTGCGCTCGTCCTGCGCCTTGGGCGCCTGCACCGCCACCTCCACGATCTGGTCGCCGCGCTTGTTGAGCCGGACGTTGAAAACCCCTTTCTCGCGCATGCGGAAGCGCTGTCCGTTCTGGGTGCCCTGCGGGATCTTCAGCAGGGCGCGCCCTTCGATGGTGGGCACCTCGATTTTGGAGCCCAGGGCGGCCTCCCAGACCGTAACCGGAACACGGATTTCGATATCGTCGCCCTCGCGCCGGAAGAAGGGATGCGGCTCGACGTTCGTGGTGATATAGAGATCGCCCGGAGGCGCTCCCATGGTGCCGGCATTACCCTTGCCGGCCACGCGCAGCCGCGAACCGGTGCGCACGCCCGGCGGGATCCGCACCTCCACCACTTCCCTGTGCGCGATGCGCCCTTCGCCGCCGCAGGCAGGACAGGTGTTGCGCAGTTGTCCGGTGCCGTTGCAGCGCGGGCAGGTCAAATTGAAGCGCATGGCCCCGGCCATCTGGCTCACGGTGCCGCTGCCGTTGCATTGCGGGCAGGTGGCGGTGGCGCCACCGGCCGAGCCGCTGCCTCGACAGGTGCCGCACTGCTCGTACCGGTTGATGTTGATGCGCGCCTGGGTGCCCCGAATGGCCTGCCAAAAGTCGATGTTGAGCCCGTATTCGAGATCGGTGCCCCTCTCGGGAACCTGCTGTTCCTGGGCCGCGCCTCGCCCGAAGAACTGCGAGAAGATGTCGCTGAAGCGGCCGCCGGTGCTCTGGCGTCCGCGCCCGGCGCCGGCGCCGCCCGGCGCCCCCGCGCCGCCGAAGAACTCGGAAAAATCGAAGCCGCCGAAGTCCATGCCCGGCTGCCACTGCGGGCCTGCACCCGGGCCGCCCGGGCCGCCCGGGCCGCCCGGGCCGCCCGCCGTGCCGTTCTCGGAGTATTAGCCGAACTTGTAGTAC